>NZ_JBVJGN010000009.1:0-303284 GCF_055587305.1 Micromonospora sp. NPDC047521
GGTGAAGGGGGTGGCCAGGTGGGGGGTGGCCAGGACGACGGGGGAGTGGGTGTCCAGGGCGTTTCGCCGGGAGGCCCGGGCGAGGTCCGGGTCCACCTCGTGGGCGTACGCCAGGTCGGGGTCGACGAGCTGCACCATGTGCACCAGCAGGTCGCCGGTGATCAGCACCCGCTCGTCGGCGGCCTCCAGCAGCACCGACTGGTGGCCTGGGGTGTGCCCGGGCGTCGGCAGCAGTCGCGCCGCCGGGGTGAGGGTGGTCTCACCGTCGACCACCCGGAGCTGGCCGGCGGCGCGCAACGGCGCGATCAGGCCGGCCGGCAGGCGGGGGCTGATGGTCTCCGCCGCGTCCAACTCGGCGCGCTGCACCAGGTAGGCCGCGTTCGGGAAGTACGGCAGACCAGGTGTGCCGGTCACCGCCCAACCGATGTGGTCGCTGTGCAGGTGGGTGAGTACGACCGTGTCGACGTCGGCCGGGTCGATGCCCGCGGCGGCCAGTTCGGCGGGCAGCTGGCCGGGCACCGGCGCCCAGCTCGCGCCGGGGGAGTCCGGCGGCCCGATGCCCGCGTCGACCAGGGTCACCGGCCCGTCGTCGACGCGGATCGCGAAGCCGCGGAACGGCAGCCACCACTGCCCGTCGGCGGTCACCGAGCCGGGGTCGCGGCGGTCGGCCTCCCGCCAGTGCGCCGCTGTGGCCTCGGGGAACGCCTCGGCGCGGGGCTGGAAGAAGGGGCCCTCCCCGTCGGTGAGCGCGGTGACCGTGATAGACCCGAGGGTGCGGCTCAGAGGCATCGGGTGATGGTGTCAGGGAAATGCTGTGCCGTGCAGCCCGGTTTCCGCCGGCCGGTAGAGGCCGGCTGGGGGCTGCCGGCCCAATTGCAGTACGCTCGTACTGCTTGAGCACGTGTCCCCCGAGAGGAGCGCCGGCCGATGGCGAAGATCAAGGTAAACAACCCGGTCGTGGAGCTCGACGGCGACGAGATGACCCGGATCATCTGGAAGCAGATCCGTGAGCAGCTGATCCTGCCCTACCTCGACGTCGACCTGCACTACTACGACCTGTCGATCCAGCACCGCGACGAGACCGACGACCAGGTCACCGTTGACGCCGCCAACGCCATCAAGGAGCACGGCGTCGGCGTCAAGTGCGCGACCATCACCCCGGACGAGGCCCGGGTCGAGGAGTTCGGCCTGAAGAAGATGTGGCGGTCGCCCAACGGCACCATCCGCAACATCCTCGGCGGCGTCGTCTTCCGCGAGCCGATCATCATGTCCAACGTGCCGCGGCTCGTCCCCGGCTGGACCAAGCCGATCATCATCGGCCGGCACGCCCACGGTGACCAGTACAAGGCCACCGACTTCGTCGTCCCCGGCCCGGGCACGGTGACCATCACCTACACCCCGGCCGACGGCGGCGCCCCCATGGAGATGGAGGTCGCCAACTTCCCCGGCGGCGGCATCGCCATGGGTATGTACAACTACGACGAGTCGATCCGGGACTTCGCCCGGGCCTCGTTCCGGTACGGGCTGGACCGCAACTACCCGGTCTACCTGTCCACCAAGAACACCATCCTCAAGGCGTACGACGGCCGGTTCAAGGACATCTTCGCCGAGGTGTTCGAGAACGAGTTCAAGGCCGAGTTCGACGCCGCCGGCATCACCTACGAGCACCGGCTCATCGACGACATGGTCGCCGCCGCGCTCAAGTGGGAGGGCGGCTACGTCTGGGCCTGCAAGAACTACGACGGTGACGTGCAGTCCGACACCGTCGCGCAGGGCTTCGGCTCGCTGGGTCTGATGACCTCGGTCCTGCTCTCCCCGGACGGCCGTACCGTCGAGGCGGAGGCCGCCCACGGCACCGTCACGCGGCACTACCGGCAGTACCAGAAGGGCGAGAAGACCTCGACCAACCCGATCGCGTCCATCTACGCCTGGACCCGGGGCCTGGCCCACCGGGGCAAGCTGGACGGCACCCCGGCGGTCACCGAGTTCGCCAACACCCTGGAGCAGGTCATCGTCGACACCGTCGAAGGCGGCCAGATGACCAAGGACCTCGCGCTGCTCATCTCGCGCGACGCCCCGTGGCTGACCACCGACGAGTTCATGAACGCGCTCGACGAGAACCTGGCCCGCAAGCTCGCCTGAGCTGGCAGATACCACAGCACCGGAGCCCGTCGGCATGTGTCGGCGGGCTCCGGCGTGTCCAGTGCTCGACACACGGCCTCGGCGTCACCGTCACCGGCCGCGCCTCGTTGAGCAGGGTGGACGAGATGCCAGTCGCGTCCAGGAAGGTTGACTTCGGTCGCCTCGCGGCAATGCCTGCCGATCAGCCAGCCTTCCCGGCTGTGTCGTGCACAGCCAGCCGTCCCTTCCCTGCGGGGGGCCCTGTCCCGGGCCCCCCGCGCCCTGTTTCACACCCTTCTCAGGCGGCGCGCAGCAACTCGGCGGCCCGCTCCGGGGAGATGTCGTTGATGAAGACGCCCATCCCCGACTCCGAGCCCGCCAGATACTTCAGCTTGTCCTTGGCCCGCCGGATGCTGAACAGCTGAAGGTGCAGATGGCCCAGCTCCCGGTCGACCCGCACCGGCGCCTGGTGCCACGCCGAGATGTACGGCATCGGCATGTCGAACAGCCCGTCGAAGCGGCGCAGCAGATCCAGGTAGAGCGGCCCGAACGCGTCCCGCTCGCCGTCGCTGAGCGCCGGGATGTCCGGCACCACCCGGCGCGGCGCCACGTGCACCTCGAACGGCCAGCGGGCCGCAGCCGGGACGAACGCCGTCCAGTGGTCGTTCTCGGCGACCACCCGCTCGCCGGAGGCGCGTTCGGCGGCCAGCACGTCCGCGTACAGGTTGCCGCCGGTCCGCTCGGCGTGCCGCCGCGCCGCGGCCAGCAGCGCCCGGGTGCGCGGCGTCACGAAGGGGTACGCGTAGATCTGCCCGTGCGGGTGGTGCAGCGTGACGCCGATCTCGACGCCCCGGTTCTCGAAGCAGAACACCTGCTCCACCCCGGGCAGCTCGCCGAGCACCTCGGTCCGGTCGGCGAGCGCGTCAAGCACGGTACGGACCCGGCGCGGCGGGAGGCTGGCGAAGGAGGCGTTGTGGTCCGACGTGAAGCAGACGACCTCGCACCGGCCCAGGCCGGGGCGGACCGGCGTGAACGGGGTGATCTCCCCGGGCTCGTCGGCCACCCGGCCGCTCAGCGACGGGAACCGGTTCTCGAAGACGACAACGTCGTAGTCCGGAGCGGGGATCTCGGTCAACCGGTCACCGACCGACGGGTCGAGCGGGCACTCGTTCGCCGGCGGGAGGAAGGTGCGGGTCTGCCGGTGCACGGCCACCGCGACCCACTCGTCGGTAAGCGGGTCGTAGCGCAGCTGGGACGCGGGCGGCGGCGGTGGCAGCTCCCGACGGTCCGGCTGGTCGCGTACGGCGTCGTCGCGCTCGTCGAAGTAGATCAGCTCCCGGCCGTCGGCCAAGTCGATCGCGGTGCGCTTCACGGCGCCGTCCCCTCACTCGTCGGCGTGCGCGTCGCGCGTCCCGCCCCCGTCGCCTTCACGATGATCAACTCACCCACCTGTTCGCCGAGTACCCGTCGGGCGGGTGTAGGCAACGCCTCGTCGCTGACCAGCACGTGCGCCGCCGCCAGCCCGACGATCGAGGAGATGCCCACCGTGCCCCACTTGGTGTGGTCGGCGAGCACCACCAACCGGTCCGCCGCCGCCACCAACGCCCTGTCGGTCTCCGCCTCCATGAGGTTCGGAGTGGTGTAGCCGGCCCGTTCGGTGATGCCGTGCACGCCCAGGAAGAGCAGATCCAGGTGCAGTGTCCGGATGGCGTCGACGGCCAGCGGGCCGACCAGCGCGTCCGACGGTGTGCGTACGCCGCCGGTGAGCACCACCGTCTGGTCCGGTCGACCGCCGCCGTGCAGGATCTCGGCAACCGGCAGCGAATTGGTCACCACGGTCAGGCCTGGCACGTCCACCAGCCTGCGGGCCAGTTCGGCGGTGGTGGTGCCGGCGGACAGCGCGACCGCCGCGCCGGGGCGGACGAGCTGCGCGGCCCGGTCGGCGATGGCGGCCTTCTCCGGCAGTTGACGGACCGACTTGGCGCGAAAGCCCGGTTCGTCTGTCGAACTCGGGCCGGCGGCCGTCGCGCCGCCGTGCACCTTGGCCAGCAGGCCGCGCTCGTGCAGCGCCTCCAGGTCGCGCCTGATGGTCATGTCGGAGACGCCGAACTCGGTGGCCAGGTCGGTCACCCGGACGCCGCCGGCGGACCGGACCCGTTCCAGGATGGCCGTCTGCCGCTGCTGAGCGAGCATTCGCCGTGCCTCCCCGGTCCCCACGTACTCTCACGCGGTCGAACGTGTTCCAACAAAGATGAACACTAGCGCGTGGCGGGTACCTGCGGAAGAAACGGGGTGCGACGACGCCTCAGCTGGACGGGATCTTCAACTCCACCCAGCCGGTCTCCGTCAGGTGCTGCAACACGGCCTCCACCGCCTCCGGCACGCTCACGTCGGTGGTGTCCAGCACCAGCTCGGCGTCGGTCGGCACCTCGTACGGGTCGTCGATGCCCGTCATGCCGGTGAGCAGGCCGGCGCGGGCCCGCGCGTACAGGCCCTTGCGGTCCCGCTGCTCGCACACCTCCAGCGGGGTGGCGACGTGCACCAGCACGAAACCCGCCCCGGCGCTCAGAGCCATCTCCCGCGCCGTGGCGCGCGCCGCCGCGTACGGGGCGATGGGGCAGCAGACAGCCACCCCCCGGTGCCGGGCGATCTCCGCCGCCACCCAGCCGATCCGCCGGACGTTGAGATCCCGGTCGGCCTTGCTGTAGCCCAATCCCGCGGAGAGTTCCCGGCGCACCACGTCCCCGTCCAGCAGGGTCACCGTCCGTTCGCCGCTCTCCCGCAGCGCGTCGGTCAGCCCTCGGGCCACAGTCGACTTGCCCGAGCCGGAGAGCCCGGTCAGGAAGACCACCAGCCCGCGGTGCCGGCGCGCCGGCCGCGCCTTGGCCAGCTCCTTCGCCACAGCGGGCGGGGTGTGCCACTCCGGCAGCGGGAAACCCCTGTCGAGCAGATCGTCGATCTCGGCCTGGGTCAGCGCGAGGCGACGGTTGCGCGGCGGGATGTCCTCCCGCCACCGCCACTGCCCGTCCCGGTTGTCGTACGCCAGCTCGCGCGGCACCAGCACCCGCAGCCCGGCACCGGAGAGCATCTCCCCGGTGGACAGCAGGTGGGTGACGCCGTACGCGGCGGAGACCCGGGCGCGCAGCAGCGCGTCGTCGATCTCCTCGCGTCGGTGCGACAGCGGCACCGCGACCAGGGTGGCGGGCGGCATCCTGTCCCGTGCGGCGAACACGGACCGCACAAGCGCCTCAGGCGTGAGCCCACCGGCGCCGCCCTCACCGACCGGGATCATCACCAGCAGGTGCGCGGCCAGGGTACGGGCGGCGTGCGCGATCTGGGCGAGCTGCGGGCGGTGCAGGGGCCGGTCGGCGATCACGCCGAGCACCCGACCCGGGGGCAGCAAAGCCCGCACCTCCTCCGGACTGCGGCGCAACCGTTGGAACGGGCCGTGGCCACCGTCACCCAGCCGCCGGACCTGACCGCCGACGCCCGCAACGCCGTCGCGCACCGGCCAGACGTCCGACACGTCCAGGCCGGCGACAGGCGCGCCCTCGCCGTCGGTCAGCACCAGCGCCCGGCGGGCCGGGTCACGCGGATCGAAACCCTGGGCCAGTGCCGTCGGCACCTGGAGGGTCACCGCGACCTGCCACGGGGTGCCGTCGGCCAACCGGCCCCGCCGGCTCACCGAGACCAGGTCGGCGCGGGTCATGAACCCCGTCAGGGGGGCGTACGCACCGGTCAGCAGCAGCTCAAGATCCGCCAGCTCACCGGGACGCGGCGTGTACGCCGGCGCGCCCCGGAGCACCTCGTCGGGCAGCACCCAGCCGTTGCTCATCCACACCCCCCACTCGCTGACCGGCACACAGTTTCGCAGCCGACCGCCGATCGGTCGAGGGCGCCACTCCACGACCGGGGCGGGCGGGCGCCGTCGGCCCGGCAGGCCACCGAGACACTGCCCGGCGAACGGGAAGTGAATGGTGTCACCTTCCGGAGGCCTTTCCCCAGTCGGGGTCCGGCCGAACACGGGACCGGCGCTGACGCTCCGACACCAGGGGCGACGGACCCTAGGGGTCCACTGCGGCAAGGATCAGGGAGGTACCGGGGGCGCGCCGGTGCCTCCGGTGCGCATCGACTCCCTACGCTGGGCAGCGTGACACTGATAGCGACCCAGTCGCTCACCAAGACGTACGGAGGCAGGGTCACCGCGCTGACCGACCTCACCGTCGCCGTCGAGCCCGGGATCATCGGTCTGGTGGGCGCGAACGGCGCCGGCAAATCCACGCTGATCAAGATCCTGCTCGGCCTGATCGCCCCGACCAGTGGTCAGGTCTCGGTGCTCGGCATCGACCCGACGGCCGACCCGGCTGCCGTCCGCGCCCGGGTCGGCTACATGCCCGAGCACGACTGCCTCCCGCCGGACCTGTCCGCCGCCGAGCTGGTCACCCACCTCGGCCGGATGAGCGGCCTGCCCCGTACGGCGGCACGCGAACGGGCCTCCGAGGCGCTTCGCCACGTCGGGCTGTACGAGGAGCGCTACCGTCCGGTCGGCGGCTACTCCACCGGTATGAAGCAGCGCGTGAAGCTCGCCCAGGCGCTGGTGCACGACCCCGACCTGCTGCTGCTCGACGAGCCGACGAACGGTCTGGACCCGGCCGGCCGCGACGCCATGCTGGCGTTGGTGCACCGGATCGGCACCGAGTTCGGCATCTCCGTGCTGGTCTGCTCGCACCTGCTCGGCGAGGTGGAACGGATCTGCGACACGCTCGTCGCGATCGACGGCGGCCGGCTGCTGCGCGCCGACCACATCTCCGCGATGACCTCCGCCACCGACGTGCTCGCCGTGGAGGTCAGCGAGGGCACCGAGGAACTGGCCGCCCGGCTGGCCGCGCTCGACCTGCCGGTGGCGCGCGAGGGCCGGCTGCTTCTCGTGCCGCTCGCCGACGACGGCACCTACGACCTGATCCTCGGCGCGGTCGCCGAACTGGACCTGCCGTTGCACCGACTGGACCAGCGTCGACACCGGGTGGCCGAACTCTTCGCGACGAGGGAGCTCACCCATGCCTGAGCCGTCAACCGCCGCCGTGCGCTCCGCGCCGACAGGCGTCATCCACGACATCGGCTACCAGCGCTACCAGGGCCCGAGGCTGGGCCGGCGGCACGTCTTCGGCGCGCTCTACCTGCACGGGTTGCGCACCACGTTCGGGTTCGGGCGCAGCGTCAAGGCCAAGATCTTTCCGTGGCTGGTGGTCGGGATCGTCACCCTGGTCGCGGTGGCCCTGGCGGCGGTACGCAGCCAGATCGGCGAGCCGGTCGCCACGTACGCCCAGTTCGCCGACGCGATGAGCTGGCTGGTCATCTTCTTCGTCGCGGTGGCCGCGCCCGAGCTGGTCTCCCGCGACCTGCGCAGCGGGGTGCTGCCGCTGTACTTCTCCCGACCGCTGCCGCGCACCGACTACGCGCTGGCCAAGCTGCTGGCGCTCGTCACCGCGCTCTGGCTGCTGCTCGGTGGGCCGCAGCTGGTGATGTTCCTGGGTGCCGCATTCACCACCAAGGACGGCATGCGCGGGGTCTGGAACGAGCTGCTCGACCTGCTGCCCGGGCTGCTCTACGCCGGCCTCTGGGCGGTGGTCTTCGCCTCGATCGGGCTGCTTGTCGCGTCGCTGACCGGCAAGCGGGCCTTCGCCGCCGGCGGTGTGGTCGCGGTCTTCCTCATGACCACCCCGATCGTCGGCGTGCTGAGCATCCTGCCGTCGCAGGCGGCCAACGAACTGGCCGGGCTCGCCTCCCCCTCCACCCTGGTGCAGGGCGTCGGCATCTGGTCGCTGGGTGACCTCCTGGTCGAGGGCGATCCGGGCGAGATGATGATCGGCGGTTTCGGCCCCGTCTACGCCCTGGCCGCGGTGCTGCTCGTCGCCGGCGCGACAGCCCTCCTGCTGGCCCGCTACCGGAAGGTCGCCTCCTGATGAGCACGCTGAGCCTTACCGGGGTGTCCCGGTGGTACGGCAACGTGGTCGCGGTCAACGACATCAGCATGGCCCTGGGGCCGGGCGTCACCGGCCTGCTCGGCCCGAACGGTGCCGGCAAGACCACGCTGCTGCACATGATGGCCGGGTTCCTGTCCCCGTCGCGCGGCACGGTCACCCTCGACGACGAACCGACCTGGCGCAACCCCGACGTCTACCGGCGGCTGGGGCTGGTCAGTGAACGGGAGGCGGTGCAGGGCTTCCTCACCGCGTACGAGTTCGTGCTGGCCAGCGCGAAGCTGCACCGGCTGGCCGATCCGGCGGCGGCCGCCCGACGCGCGATCGACCTGGTGGAGCTGGAGTCGGCGCAGGACCGCCGGATCGGCACGTACTCAAAGGGCATGCGCCAGCGTGCGCGGGTGGCCGCCGCGCTGGTGCACGACCCGCAGGTGCTGCTGCTCGACGAGCCGTTCAACGGCATGGACCCGCGCCAGCGGCTGCACATGATGGAGCTGCTGCACACCCTGGGCGACGCCGGCCGGACGATCCTGTTCAGCTCGCACATCCTGGAGGAGGTCGAGCAGGTCTCCGGCACGGTGCAGGTGATGGTGGCGGGCCGGTTGGCCGCCTCCGGCGACTTCCGGACCATCCGCCGGCTGATGACGAACCGTCCGCACGTCTTCGCGGTGCGCTCCACCGACGACCGGGCGCTGGCCGTCGCGCTGATCGCCGAGGAGTCGGTGAGCGGCGTCGAACTGGACCGTACCGGCCTGACGGTGCGCGCCGGCGACTACGGCGCCTTCACCCGGGCGCTGCCCCGGATCGCCCTGGACCGCGGCATCCGGGTGCGCCAGCTGGTGCCGTCCGACGAATCCCTGGAGAGCGTCTTCTCCTACCTGGTGGAGGCCTGAGACCATGTCGACAATTACCTGGATCACCACGCGCGGGCTGTTCGGCAGGCGTCGGTTCCTGCTGCTGCTTCCGCTGCCGCTGGTGCTGCTCGGTCTGGCAGTGCTCTGCCGGTCCCTCGGGGTGGACCCCGGGCAGTGGGGGCCACCGGTCCTGGTGGGCCTCGGTCTGGCCGTGGTGCTGCCGGTGGTTGCGCTGATCATCGGCACGGGCGTGCTGGGCGCCGAGATCGACGACGGCACGGTGGTGCACATCCTGACCAAGCCGCTGCCGCGCTGGCAGATCGTGCTGCCGAAGCTCGCGGTGGCCGCCGGGGTGACCGCGGTCACCGTGGCGGTGCCGCTCTACGTCGCGGGCGTCCTCGCCGATTCGGTACGCCTCGGTCTGGCGCTGGCCGCCGCCTCGGCCCTCGGCGCGCTGGCGTACTCGGCGCTGTTCCTCGCCCTCAGCCTCGTCACTCGCCGGCCGGTGCTGCTCGGCCTGGTCTACGTGCTGATCTGGGAGGGGCTGCTGGGCAACTTCGTCAGCGGCACCAAGGTGCTCTCCATCCAGCAGTACGTGATCGCCCTCGCCGACCGGCTCGCCCCCACCGGGCTGCTGGAGACCAGCGTGTCGGTGCCCGTGGCGTCGGTGATGACCGTGCTGGTCAGCGTCGGCTTCACAGTGCTGGCCGTCGACCGTCTGCGGTCGTTCAGCGTGGCCGGCGAGACGAGCTGACGGTGCGCCTCGCTGTTCCGGCCAGCCACCATCCGCCGGTAGTGCTGGCCGGATGGACGGCCCCCGGGGCGGCGGGCCACGCTTGTGGGCGTGAGCGTCGAAGCGGAGCGGATGTCGTTGTCTGACCCGTACTCCCGGAGGAGCCGGCCCTGGTTGACAAGCCTGGCGGTCGCCGGGCTGGCCTGTGCCACGGTCGCGACGGCCGCCCAGGGCAGCGGCCGGTTCCACTGGTGGGCCGGTTTCATCCTGATCCCCGCCGCGTTGATCGCCGCCAGCGGTGGGCCGCTGCTGGCCCGGGGTGGCGGTCGGGCCTTCGCCGGGTACGTCATCGCCTGCGTCGGCACCCTGGTGTTCGCGGTGGGCGCGCTGCTGATGTTCGGCGTGATGGGCAGGGGATGGCCGCTGCTGGTGGTGCTGCCCTGCCTGGCGGTCGCCGGCACCTACGGCTGGCGGGCGGCCCATCCGCTGGCCCGCGGCCTGCACCGGGCGGTGGCGCTGCTCGCGCTCACCGGCGCGCTGCTCGGCCTGACCCTGCTGCTGATCCGGGTGGAGCTGATCCACCTGGAGACCGGCTGGTGGGGGGTGTTCCTCATGCTGGCCGGAGCGATAGTGCTGGGCAACGCGGTGGAGCTGACCCGGCACCGGATGCCGTACCGGCTCCAGGCGATCACCCTGCTGGTCGGGCCCGCCGTGGTCGCGATCCTGCTCGGCCTGCGGTTCCTGCGCGGCTGGTGACGACCCGTCCGCCGCCGCCCCCGGGGGGTGGGCGGCGGCGGACGGCTGCCGTCAGAAGGCGCAGGCGATGACGAGTTCCGGGGTGCGGTCCGGCAGCATGTCGAGTTTGCCGATCCGGCCGGCCGCCCGCAGGTCGTCGGCGACAAGGGCGAGCTGCTCCAGCAGCGCCGCCGGGCCGAGCGCCTCGGCCAGCGGCACCTCGGCCCTCATCGACAGCTTCCGCTCCGACTTGGCCCGTCGCACCTGACTCAACGCGTCACCGGCGAGCCGCAGCAGCGCCGGCTCACCCGTCCCCTCGATCGTGCGGGCCACCTCGTACGTGGTGGGCCACGGCGCGCGGTGCACCGAGCCGTACCGCCACCACGACCAGACCTCCTCGGTGACGTACGGCAGCACCGGGGCGAACAGTCGCAACTGCACCGACAGCGCCGACGCCAGCGCCGCCCGTGCCGAGTCGGCAGCCGCTCCGGCGCCGTACGCGCGTTCCTTGACCAGCTCGATGTAGTCGTCGCAGAACCGCCAGAAGAACGCCTCGGTCACCTGCAACGCGGTCGTGTGGTCGTACGCGTCGAAGGCGGAGCTGGCCGCCGTGACGACTGTGGACAGCTCGGCGAGCATGGCCCGGTCCAGCGGGGTCGTCGCCGTGGCGCGCAGCGCGTCGGCCGCGCCCAACCCGAGCGCGAACCTGGACGCGTTGAGCAGCTTGGTGGCCAACCGCCGGCCGACCTTGATCTGGGCCGGGTCGAACGCCAGGTCGGTGCCGGGTTTGCCGCTGGCCGCCCAGTAGCGCACGGCGTCCGAGCCGTGCTGCTCCAGCAGTGCCAGCGGGGTCACCACGTTCCCCTTGGACTTGGCCATCTTCTTGTGGTCGGGGTCGAGGATCCAGCCCGACAGCACGGTGTCCCGCCAGGGCAGCACCCCGTGCTCGAAGTGCGACCTGATCACGGTGTCGAAGAGCCAGGTCCGGATGATCTCCTGCCCCTGCGGGCGGAGGTCCATCGGGAAGACCCGCGCGAACAGGTCCGGGTCGGTCTCCCAGCCGCCGACGATCTGCGGGGTCAGCGACGAGGTGGCCCAGGTGTCCAGCACGTCGGGGTCGCCGATGAAGCCACCCGGCCGGCCGCGCTGGGACTCGTCGTAGCCGGGCGCCGGGTCGCTCGACGGGTCGACCGGGAGCGCCGTCTCGTCAGGCGTGAGAGGGTGGGACCAGTCCGGCTCGCCAGTGTCGTCGAGCCGGTACCACACAGGCACCGGCACCCCGAAGAAGCGCTGCCTGCTGACCAGCCAGTCCCCGGTCAGGCCGCCCACCCAGTTGTCGTAGCGGTGCTTCATGTGCGCCGGCACCCAGTGCAGTTCCCCGCCCCGGGCCAGCAGCGTCGCCCGCAGATCGGCGTCCCTGCCGCCGTTGCGCAGATACCACTGCCGGGTCGAGACGATCTCCAGTGGCCGGTCGCCCCGCTCGTAGAACTTGACCGGGTGGGTGATCGGGCGCGGCTCACCGATCAGGTCGCCCGCGTCGGCAAGCATCCCGACGATCTCGCGACGGGCGGCGTTGACTGTCTGCCCGGCCAGCGCCGCGTACGGCTGGGCCGGCACCCCGGCCGGCGGCTCGGGCAGCAGGCGGCCGTCCCGGCCGATGACCACCCGGGTGTCCAGTCGCAGCTCACGCCACCAGGTCACGTCGGCGAGGTCGCCGAACGTGCAGACCATCGCGATGCCGGTGCCCTTGGCCGGGTCGGCGAGCGGATGGGCGTGCACAGGCACCTCGACGCCGAACAGCGGGCTGCGCACCGTACCGCCCACCAGGTCGGCGTACCGCTCGTCGTCCGGGTGGCAGACGAGCGCCACGCAGGCCGGCAGCAGCTCCGGGCGGGTGGTGTCGATGAGCACCGGACGCCCGTCGGCAGTGGTGAACCGCAACCGGTGGTACGCGCCGGGCCGTTCCCGATCCTCCAGCTCCGCCTGCGCGACAGCGGTGGCGAACCCGACGTCCCACAACGTCGGCGCCTCCGCCTGGTACGCCTCGCCGCGCAGCAGGTTGCGCACGAACGCCCGCTGGCTTGTCGCCCGGGCCACCCGACCAATCGTCGTGTACGTCAGGGACCAGTCCACGGACAGCCCGAGCCGCCGCCACAGCGCCTCGAAGGCCTGCTCGTCGGCGACGGTCAGCCGCTCGCACAGCTCGATGAAGTTGCGCCGCGACAGCGGGGTGGGGTCGCGGCGTGCCGAGTCGTCGACAGGTGTCGCCGGTGGCCGCCACACCGGGTCGTACGGCAGCGACGGATCGCAGCGCACCCCGTACACGTTCTGCACGCGACGCTCGGTGGGCAGACCGTTGTCGTCCCAGCCCATCGGGTAGAACACCGCCTTGCCGCGCATCCGCTGGTACCGCGCGACGGTGTCGGTGTGCGTGTACGAGAAGACGTGCCCCATGTGCAGCTCGCCCGATACGGTCGGCGGCGGGGTGTCGATGGCGTACACGTCGGCCCGCTGCCTGGCGCGGTCGAACGCGTACGTGCCCTCCTCCTGCCAGCGGCGCGCCCAGGTCTCCTCGAGCCCGTCCAGGGTCGGACGGTCGGGGACACCGGCGCGGGCCGTTCTCGCCGTGTCGGTCATCCTGCGATCGTAGGCATCACCAGGGGGCCGGGCCACGCAGTTGCGCATCGCCGGGTCAGACAAGCGAGTCGCGCCACTGGCGGTGCAGGGCCGCGTACCGGCCTCCCGTCTCGGCCAGCACGGCGGGCGGGCCGTCCTCGACGATCCGCCCGCCGTCGATGACGAGCACCCGGTCGGCGGTCTCCACGGTGGAGAGTCGGTGGGCGATCACCAGCGCGGTGCGGTCACGCAGGATGGTGCCGAGCGCCCGCTGGACCAGCCGCTCGGTCGGCACGTCCAGCGACGACGTCGCCTCGTCCAGGATCAGCACTGTCGGGTCGGCGAGGAACGCCCGCGCGAACGCGACGAGCTGCCGCTGCCCGGCGGAGAGCCGGCCGCCGCGCCTGTGCACCTGCGTGGCGTACCCGTCGGGGAGCGCGGCGATGAACTCGTGCGCGCCGATGGCGCGGGCGGCGGCCCGCACGGCGTCGTCGTCGGCGCCGGGCCGGCCGAACCTGATGTTCTCCGCCACGCTCCCGCTGAACAGGTGGTTCTCCTGGGTCACCAGCACCACCGCGCGGCGCAGGTCGGCGTCGGCCACGTCGCGCAGGTCGACCCCGTCGAGGCGGATCGTGCCGGTGTCCGGGTCGTGGAAGCGGGCGACCAGTTTGGCGATCGTCGACTTGCCGGCGCCTGTCGGGCCGATCAGCGCCACGGTCTGCCCGGCCGGCACTGCCAGGTCCAGCCCGTCGAGGATCGGGGTGTCCGGGCGGTAGCCGAAGGAGACCGCGCGGAAGGCCACCTCGCCGCGACCGGGGCCGGTCGGCAGCGGCACCGGCCGGGCCGGCTCGGCGACGGCGGGCCGTTCGTCGAGGACACCTGCCAGCTTCTCCAGCGCGGCGGTGGCCGACTGGAGTGAGTTGTAGAACTGGCTCAGCTCCTGCATCGGCTCGAAGAAGCGGCGCAGGTAGAGCAGGAACGCGGCGAGCACACCGACCTCGGTCCGTCCGCCGAGCACCCGCCAGCCGCCGTAGCAGAGCACCACCGCCACAGTGACGTTGCCGATCAGCTTGATCGCGGGGGAGTAGGTGGCGATCAGCCGGAACGTGCGCAGGCTGGTCTGCCGGTACTCGTCGCCGAGCGCCACGAAGATCCGCTGGTTGCGGGGCTCCCGTCGGAACGCCTGCACCGCCCGGATGCCCCGCATCGACTCGACGAAGTGCACGATGACCAGCGCGACAGCTTCGCGGGTCCGCCGGTACGCGCTTGCCGACGCCCCGGCGAACCAGCGGGAGAGCAGGAACAGGAACGGGAACGCGAGCAGTGTCACAGCGGCCAGCGGCAGGTCCAGCCAGAGCAGGATGGCGGCCACCGAGAGGATCGACAGGGCGGCCAGCACCAGGCTGTCGATGCCGCCGTTGACGAGTTCGGCGATCGAGTCCAGGTCGCTGGTGAGCCGGGAGACCATGCGGCCTGACGTGTACCGCTCGTGGAAGCCCACCGACAGCCCCAGGAAGTGCCCGAACACGCGCTGCCGCAGGTCCAGCAGGACGGCCTGGCCGATCCGGGCGGAGAGGGTCAGAAAGCCCCGGCGGGCCGCGTACTCGCCGACGGCTGCGGCGGCGAACGCTCCCGCGACGGCGGCCAGCGGCACCGCGTCCCCGTCCCGCAGCGGCGCGATGCCCCTGTCGATGCCGACCATCACCAGGTACGGGCCTGCCATCGCGGCGGCGTTCTGCGCCAGCAGCAGAGCGACGGCGACGACGAGCCGGCGCCGGTGTGGGCGCAGCAGGTCGGCCAGCAGGGTGCGGCTGAGGCGGCGCAGCCGGGCCACCGCCTCCGGGCTGCTGTCCTCGGCGCGGCTCCGGTCGGCCTCCGGGTCGGTGGCGGTGCCGCGCCACCGGGTCAGCTCCGGTTCTTCCCCGGGTGGCGGGTCGGCCTCCTGCGTCACGAGCGCACCAGGCCCCATCCGTCCGTCGTGGACGCGGCCGGCGGTGGCTCCCCGGACGATGGTTCGGCGGCGAGCAGGGCCCGGTACGCCGGCACCGTGGCCAGCAGGTCGGAGTGCCTGCCGATCGCCGTGATCCGTCCGCCGGCGAGCAGGGCGACCCGGTCGGCGAGCGCGATGGTCGACGGGCGGTGTACGACAAGCAGTGCGGTGCTGCTGCGCAGGACCCGCCGCAGAGCCGCCTCGACAAGCGCCTCGGTGTGCACGTCGAGGGCGGACAGCGGGTCGTCAAGCACCAGCAACGCCGGACGGCCGAGCACTGCGCGCGCCAGCGCCAGCCGCTGCCGCTGCCCTCCGGAGAGGGACAGCCCCTGCTCACCCACCCTGGTGGCCAACCCCCACGGCAGGTCGTACGCGAACTCCGCCTGCGCCAGCGCGAGCGCGGCGCGTACCTCGTCATCGTCGGCGTCCGGGCGGCCCAGTGTGAGGTTCTCGCGGACCGACATGGAGAACAGCGTCGGCTCCTCGAACGCCATCCCGACCAGCCGCCGCAGCGAGTCCAGGCGCAGGTAACGCAGGTCGTGCCCGTCCAGCGTGATCCGGCCCCCGGTCACCTCGTGTAGCCGGGGCACCAGGGAGAGCAGGGTGCTCTTGCCGCAGCCGGTGGCGCCGACCAGGGCCACGGTCTCGCCCGGCTCGATGGTCAGGTCGACCTCGCGCAGGACCGGGGCGGTGGCGCCCGGGTAGCGGAACGAGACCTTCTCGAAGCGGAGCCGGCCGACCACCGCGTCGCGGGGAAGCGCCAGCGCGTCGGGGGCGTCCACGATCTGCGGCGGGGTGTCCAGGACCTCCTGGATGCGGTCGGCCGCGGTGGCGGCCTCCTGGCCGTTGGCGATGATCCAACCCAGCGACTGCACAGGCCAGATGAGCATCAGTTGCAGACTCACGAACGCCACCAGCTCGCCGATGGTGAGCGCGCCCCGCGCGGCGGCGGCGGCCCCGGCGACCAGCACCACGCCCAGGGTCACGTTCGGCACCAGGTCGAGCAGCGCCGAGGTGTTGGCCAGCAGTCGGCCCTTGCCCACGCCTGTGTCGTGCAGCGTCCGCGCCCCACCGGCGAAGCGGGCGGCCAGCTCGGGCCCCCGGCCGTACGCCTTCATGGTGCGCAGCCCCTGCGCGGTCTCCTCGACCAGGGTCGCCACGTCGCCCTGCTGGTCCTGCATCCGGCGCGACGCCGTGTGGTAGTGCCTGCCGAACCGACGGCTGATCAGCAGCAGCGGCACCCCGCTGGCCGCGACGAGCAGCCCGAGCGCCGGGTGCAGATGCACGAGCAGCGCCACGACCACCACGTAGGTGGTGACGTTGAGCAGCAGGAAGAACACGCCGAACGAGAGGAACCGGCGGATCACCGACAGGTCGCTTGTGATCCGGGAGAGCAACTGGCCGGACTGCCAGCGGTCGTGGAAGCTCGCAGGCAACAGTTGCAGGTGGGCGTACACGTCGGCGCGCAGGGCCGCCTCCATGCCCACCGCCGACGAGGACTGCACCCACCTGCGGATGAAGATGAGCACCGCCTCGACCACGCCGAGCAGCAGCGCCAGACCGGCGAGCTGGATCAGCGCACCGGGCTCGCGCCCGGCCACCGGGCCGTCGACCACCCGCTGCACCACAAGGGGTACGGCGATCCCGGCCGCCGTGCCGGCGAGGCCCGCGACGAGCAGCCAGGCGAACTCGACGGCGTACGGGCGCAGGTAGCGGCGCAGCCGCCAGAGGTTGTGCACCGGGTGGGGACCCGCGGCGACCCGGGCGGCCGGGTCGCCGTCGTTCTCCGCAGGCACTACCCGACGGTAGCGTCAATACCTGTCGATTCCTGTGTCAGCTTGCTGTCAGCCGTCGCTCGTGACCGAGAAGCCACGTCTTCACGTCCAACCCCCAGCGGTAGCCGCCGAGCGTCCCGTCGGTACGCAGCACCCGGTGACAGGGCACGAACAGCGCGGCGGCGTTACGGGCGCAGGCGGCCGCGGCGGCCCGCACCGCCGGCGGTCGACCGGCCAGCGCCGCGTACCCGGTGTAGGTGACAGGGGTGCCCGGGGGCACCTCGCGCAGCACCTGCCAGGCGTGTGCCATGAACGCGCCGCTTGTGTGCTGCCGTACCGGCACCGCGTCGATAGCGGCCAGGTCGCCGTCCAGGTAGGACTCGACGGCCGTGCTGATCGGGCCGAGGTCGTCCCGCCGCCGCAGGGGTGCCCGCAGCGTCGGGTGGACCAGGGGCAGCAGTGCCGCCGGGTCCGGGGTGAAGCCTGCCGCCCGCACGTCGCCGTCCGGGCCGGCGAGGATGCTCAGTGGGCCGGCCGGGGTGTTCACAACGGTGCTGTCGATGCTCATGCCGCTCTCCAGAGTCTGATGGTGGCGTAGGACCGCCAGGGGCGCCAGCGGTCGGCGTACGCGCCGAGGGTCGTGGGGTCGTCGGGCAGGCCGAGGCTCGCCGCGCCGCGCCTGACGGCCAGGTCGGTGCCGAGGAAGACGTCCGGGTCGCCGAGGGCGCGCATGGCCAGGTAGCCGGCCGTCCACGGGCCGATGCCGGGCAGGGCCAGCAGCCGCCGTACGGTCTCCTCCCGGTCGCCCCCCGGCGCCAGGTCGACCGACCCGTCCACCACCGCCCGAGCCAACGCCCGCAGGGTCTCCCGCCGCCCCGCCGGCATCCCGAACCCGGCGTCCGGCACCGACAACAGTTCCTCCGCGCTCAGGAACCCCCGCAGGTCGCCCCGGCCCTCGACGTGTCGATCGTGAGGTTGTTGTCCCGACATGGCGGCATCGCCTGCGACAACTTCATGATCAACCTGCTTCAGCAGACGGGTCAGTGTTGTTCTTGCCGCTGTCACCGAGATCTGCTGGCCGATCACGGCCCGGACCGCCATCTCGAAGCCGTCCACCGCCCGGGGGACCCGGATTCCGGGCTCCGCCGCCACCGCCGGCGCCAGCGCCGGATCCGCGGCCAGCGTCCCGTCGACGGCCACCGGGTCCGCGTCCAGGTCGAGCAGCCGGCGGCAGCGGGCCACCGCCGGCGCCAGATCGCGCAGGTCGGCCAGGCGCAGCGTCGCCGCCACGTACCCGTCCGCCGGGGTCAGGACCACCTGTCCGACGCCGTGCGGCAACCGCAACCCCCTGTGGTACGTCCCGTCGCTTACCTCCTCCACGCCCGGCAGCGCCCGCAGCGCGAGGAAGCCCAGCAGCGCCCGGGCGTGCAGCGGCGGCCGGTACGCCAGACGGAGCGAGATGGTCCCCGCGCCGGGTGCCGCCTGCTGCCGGCCACGGGCGGCGCGCAGCTCGGACGGGGCGCTCGCGTACACCTCGCGGACCGTGTCGTTGAACTGCCGCACACTGCCGAAACCCGCAGCGAACGCGATCTCGGCCATCCCGAGTCCGGTCGTCTCGATCAGGATCCGGGCTGTCTGCGCCCGCTGGGCACGGGCCAACGCGAGCGGTCCGGCGCCCATCTCGGCACGCAGCATCCGGTGCAGGTGCCGCTCGGTGTAGCCCAGTCGGGCCGCCAGCCCCGGCACGCCGCCCCGGTCGACGACCCCGTCGGCGATCAGCCGCATCGCCCGGCCGACCACGTCCGCGCGGACGTCCCACTCGGGGGAGCCGGGCGCGGCGTCGGGCCGGCAGCGGCGGCAGGCGCGCAGCCCGGCACCCTGCGCCGCAGCGGCGGACGAGAAGAACCGGACGTTCTGCCGCTTGGGTGTGGTCGCCGGACAGGACGGCCGGCAGTAGATCCCGGTGGACGTCACGCCCGTGTAGAACCAGCCGTCGAACCGCTGGTCACGGCTGTCCACGGCCCGGTAGCACCGCTCGAAGTCCATCTCCACGTCACCGATGATGCCCCGCTCACCCGACCGTCGGCTGGCGGGAATCGGACCTGGGTGTGGGCCGACCCCGGCGCGTACCGCCAGGCGGGCGAGGCTCAGCGGCGACGCCGGTGCGGCTGGCCGGACCGCGCCTGCCCGGACCGCGCCGGCCGGCCGGACCGTACCTGCTGTCCCGACCGTTGGGGTCGTGCCGTCAGCAGGGGCGAGCGGAACACGCCGTCCGGGTCGTACCGTCGCCAGAGCCGCCGCACCCGCGCGCCCGTCTCGCCCGGGTAGATGCGGGCGAACGCCGCCGGGTCCGGCCGGCTCTCGAAATTGACGTACGCGCCGTCGGCCCGACCTGCGGCTCCCCGCCAGGCGGTGTCCAACGCCGTGTCGCCCTGCGGCGGGAACACCGAGGCCACGACCAGGACATCCTGGTGCCGGTGCGGGTACGCCGTCGCGTCCGCGGCGACGTCGTTCACCGCCCCGCCCAGCGAGCGGAGCTGGAGCACCGCCCGGCCCGGCCCGGTCACCGCCCGCATCAACGCCCGCGCCCCGGCGTCGTCCAGCCCGCTGAACAGGCCGTTCGTGGTCGTGCTCCGCTGCTGTCCGACGTTCGGGTGCAGGTGCGCGGTAGGCACCAACGTCGGGTAGGGCAGCAGGTCGGTCCGGTGTTCGAGCAGCTTGCCGATGGCCAGCAGCGGCTCCACCACGGGGCGGACCCGGCGCGGGCTCTCGGCGGCGACCACGGCGGTGACGGACATCAGCGCCGAGCGTCCCTCTGCGAACAGCACGACGGCCGCGGACAGCTCCCGGGGGGCCTGCGCCAGACAGCTCGCCCACTCGCGGAGGGTCCGGCCGTCCGGGTGTGCCTCGACGACGAGCTGCGCCACCCCGACGTTGCGCTGCTCGACGGCCTCGATCTCGAACGCCACCACGATCCCCGCCCCCGCACCGGCGCCCCGGACCAGCCAGAACAGGTCCGGCTCGTGCTGGGCGTCGGCGCGTACCAGCGTCCCGTCCGCGAGCACCACCTCCACCGCGCGGACGCGGTCGATGGTGAGCCCGTGGGCGCGGACCAGCCAGCCGACACCACCGCCGGTCGCCAGGCCGCCGACTCCCACGCCGCCGTGGTCGCCCGAGCTGATCACCAGGCCGTACGGGGCCAGCGCCTTCGCGACGTTCGCCCAGCGGGCGCCCGCCTCGACCCGGACCAGGCCGGCGCGCTCGTCGAGCACCCGCACCCGGTTGAGCATGGACAGGTCGATGACCAGGCCACCGTTGTTCGAGGAGACGCCGGACAGGCCGTGTCCGCCGCTGCGGACGGCGATCGGCAGCCGCTGCTCCCGGGCGTAGCGGATCGCGTCGGCCACCTGCGCGGTGGTCTTCGGCAGCAGGACGGCGGCCGGCGAGGCGGCGGTCGTGTACGTCGAGCGCAGCTGCGCGTACCGACGGTCGCCGGGCGTGACGAGCTGCCCGGTGAGTGAGTCGGGCACCCGGGCCAGGGCGGTCATCGCTGTCTCCTCTGCTCTGCCTCGCCACCCTCCCACCTCCAGCGCCCGTTCCCGCCACGGTGATCAGGAGGTCTGCGTCACGACAGGGTCTCCGGTGCCGCGAACCCGTTGATCCGCGGGAGGTTTCCGCCCGGAAGTGTCAGTCGTCCCGGGTAACGTCCGGCCACCAATTCAAGAAGGGGTGCGGCGATGGCGAGCGTGGCGGGTCGGGCGGCGGCGTCGACACCTGGCGCGTTCCCGCCGCTGCCCCGGGCGGTGGCCCAGTCCTTCTACCGCCGGATGCGGGCCGTCGGGCCGGCCGCGGTCGGCGCCCTCGAACGGGACCGGGCGGGCGACATCGAGCGGCCATTCGCCGACACCGCCTGCGGTCGCCTGGCCCACTCGCTGGACGACGCCGGTCTGCGGGCGCTCGGCATGTGGACGCACCACTGGTGCATGCGGTTCTACGACGACGACACCCGCGTCGGCAGGCGACTGCTCCGGGAGATCGCCCGTCGCCCGAGCCTGGGCTGGACGACTGACGAGGTGCTGTGGATGCTCCGGGAGTCGACCGCCGCCGGCCCGGCCGCGCCCGAGCGGTTCACCCTGCCGCGTGCCGCAGCCGCGCAGCTGCCCGCGGGTGAGTCGCCCCTCGACGGGCTGCCGGCCGACGCGGTGGTGGTGCCCCGCCAGCGCCGGGCCTGCTGAGCGGCGTCATCCTCGCGCGGGTGTGGGCTGCGGCAGGATGGACGCCGTCAGCACCGACGAAGGAGACGACGAATGCCTGCCAGCGACCCGACGATCATCGCCACCAGCATGGGCTTCTTCCGGGGCGACCGAGGGCCGTACGACATGCGTCCCAGCCCGGTCTTCGAGCTGGCGGCGGAGCTGGCCCAGGCCGGGGAGCAGCCCCGGGTGTGCTACCTCGGGCAGGCCGTCGGCGACCAGCCCACCTCGTTGACAGCTGTGTACGGCGCGTTCGCCGACACCCGGTTCCGGCTGTCGCACCTCGCCCTCTTCCCGATGCCGAACGTCGACGACGTCCGCGCCCACCTGCTCGCCCAGGACGTCGTCTGGGTGGGCGGTGGCAGCGTGGCCAATCTCGTCGCCGTCTGGCGGGTGCACGGGCTCGACGAGATCCTGCACGAGTGCTGGCAGGCCGGCGTGGTGCTGGCCGGCGTCTCCGCCGGCTCGATCTGCTGGCACGTGGGCGGCGCCACCGACAGCTTCGGCCCCCGACTGCGCGGCTTCACCGAGGGGCTGGCCTGGCTGCCGTACGGCAACGGGGTGCACTACGACAGCGAGGCCCAGCGGCGACCGCTGATGCACGAGCTGGTCGGCGACGGGACGCTGCCCACCAGCCACTGCACCGACGACGGGGTCGGTCTCGTCTACCGGGGCACCCAACTGGTCGAGGCGATCGCGGACCGCGAGGGCGTCTCGGCGTACGAGGTGAGCCGCGGCGCGGACGGCAGCGTGCGGGAGGCGGTCATCGCTCCCCGGTTGCTCGGCTGAGCGCGGGTCAGACCCGGTCCTCGAACGCGGCGCACACGGTCGCCCGCACCTGCGGTCCCTCGATCGCCCGCAGCAGCTCCCGGGCGAGGGCGATCTGGTGTGCCTCGTCGACCGTCCGGTCCATCGGGGTCAGCTCCACCCGCCACCGGAAGTAGAGGTAGTCGTCCTCGTCGGTGGCGGCGAGCTGCGGGTTGGCGTCCTCGTTGGGGTTGATCTCCAGCAGGTTGCCCCGGACGTCCACCGAGTCCCGGCGGTAGGGCACCGCGTCGGGCAGCCGGGTGCGGATCAGGTCGAGCAGCTCCGCCGCCGTGAGCGGGCCGTCGACCATGATGAGGAACTGCAACGTCGTCTGCACGTCTGTCACCTTGCCAGATGCGGATCCGCTCAATCGAGCGGGAGGAACGGGCCGTTGTCGAACTTGCCGCCCCGGCGCAGCACGGAGAACTGCACCTTGTGCGGTACGTGCGTGTCCATCAGTTCGCGCCGCAGGTGGGTGAAGTCGGTGCCGAGGTCGAAGCTGGCGAGCTGACCGTTCTCGTTGATCCGGCGCAGCATCGTCTTGCGCAGCCGGGTGCCGTCCGGCGCCCGGGACAGGGAGCGTTCGGCGAGGTCGAAGAAGGTCTTGTCGTCGACGATGAGCGCCACGTCGATGTCGGAGTCCGGGCGGGCGGTGCCCTTCACCCGGCTGCCGTGGGCGACCAGGTCACCGTCGGGCAGCCCGGCCTGCCGTTGGGTCTGCCGGGCGCCCCGGGCGAAGCGGGTCCACTGCCGTTCGGTGAAGCCCTGCGGGATCTGGCGGGCGGCACGGGTGGTCGCCGTCTCGGCGGCCTCGCCCGCCACGTCGTCGGCCCGCCGCATCATGCTTCGGGCGGCCTGCGCCACGATGCCCCGGGCGGCAGTGGTGGCGCCGTCCGGCAGGTCCCGCCGACGGCCGGTCATCGCGGCCCGTCCGACTGCCGGCGGCGCAGTACGGCGTCGAAGACCTGCGCCAGCTCGGCGGCGTCCTCGCCGGCGTGGTGGGTGTGTGGCACGTCGTGCAGACCCAGCTCATGCTTGATCTTGCCCTTGCGGGTCTGGACCCACTCGCTGCCGGTCAACCCCATCCAGTAGCTGCGCAGATCCACGCCGGACCCGGTGGCGCCGAACGGGCTGTGGCCGACGAAACGTACGAAGTACCAGTGCACGAACATGCCGTCCCAGACGGCGGGCGCGGCGAGGAAGACCGGACGACCGATCCGGCGGAGCCCGTTGACCCAGGCTGCCGCCGATGCCATCGCCTCGGGGGCGGTCGGCGCCTCGCGCAGCAGGCGGTCCCGGTCCAGACCCGACACGGCCAGCGCGGCCGGCACGAACTCGTCGGAGATGGGCCGCAGCTCGGTGTAGAACGTCAGGTCCGGACGCCCGGCCACGGCCATACCCAGCGAGATCATGCTGTACGGCCCGGGGATCGGCCCGTCCGCCTCCACGTCGACGCCGACATACAGCTCGGGCAGGGGAGAGGTCATCCCAGCACCACCCCGATGGCCTGGTCGATCAGCATGTTCAGGACGATGTCGGTGAGCTTCTTGAAGACGGGGATCTCCAGCAGCGAGGCGCCGAACGTCGGCGCGGCCGTCGCGAGCGCCTGGATGATCTGCACCAGCAGGATGATCAGCTGGACGATCACGTTGATCTTGAGGGCGAGGACGATCAGCGCGCACACGAACAGCGTCGCGGCCACCATCTGCGCGCCGGTGCCACCGTCGCGGAGCACCGATATCGCCGAGCCTCCCGACTCCCAGCGCTGCTGGAACGCGGTCAACGCGTCGCCCTGGTTGCCGTCCAGCACCCGCTGCGCGGCCGCCGTACCCTCCGCCGCCGCGTTGTTCAACGACTCGGCCATCTCCATCCACATCTGACCGAGTTCGAACATCTTCGCCTCGTCCGACTTGGGCCAGGTGTAGCCCAGCTCGTTCAGCAGGCCGGCGAGTTCGCCGGGCAGCATGATCCCCATCGATCCGCCTACCAGCTCATCGTCGTGAACTGGGCGTCGTTGTCCTGCTCCACCAGGTCGTACTGGTCGGCCATCAGGCTCAGCCCGTCACCGAAGCCGCGCAGCCCTTCGACGACCGACCCGAGGCACTCGGCCGCGATCTCCTCGGCCACCTGGTACGACATGCCGATCAGGCCGCCCACGTCGTCGTCGCCGAAGATGTCGCCCATCGACGCCGTCCGTGCGCGCAGCGCCTCCCACTGCGCGGCGAGCTGCTCGGCCACCGTCGTCAGGTGGCCGCCGCCCTGCCGCAGCGCGGGCGGGTGCACCTGTAGGTCCTCGCGCATGCCATCACCTCGCTGCCTGCTGGATGCGCCGCACCGCGTCGGTGAGCGCGTCGGTCATCGCCGCCATGCTGCGCACCGACTCGTTCTGCAACTCGTCGAGCTGCTGGCCCAGCGCCACCGGGTCCACCGCCGGCGCGTCCGCAGCCTCACCGGCGGCAAGGCGCAGGTCGTCAAGCGCGGCGTTCACCGCCAGGGTGATCTGCTCGCCGAGCATCTCGGCGCCCATCCGCAGGGCGCGCGGGTCAACCGTCACCGACTCGACGCGTTGGCCGACCGCAACGACCTCGACCTGACCGCCCGCCGCGGAGCCGGTGCCCCGTGCCGGCTCGACGTCCAGGCCGTCGGGGACCTGCCCGGTGGAACGCATCGACGCCAGTGCCTGTCGGGTCTGCTGGAACAGCCTGTCGAATTCGGTCACCTGGTCCACAACGCCCCCTCACGTCGCACGCGACTCCGAGAGGGTAGCAACGGGATTCCAGCGTCGGGATCCGTCGAGTCGTGACCAGGGCCGGCGTCCGGCCCGGTGGAATCGGAGCCGCCTGGACCGGCCCGGCCGGGACCGGCGTAAGCTGGCCCGTCGTGAGTCTCACCATCGGCATCGTCGGCCTGCCCAACGTCGGCAAGAGCACGCTTTTCAACGCGTTGACCAAGAACGACGTGCTGGCGGCGAACTACCCGTTCGCCACCATCGAGCCAAACGTCGGCGTGGTCGGGCTGCCCGACGAGCGGCTGGGCAAGCTGGCCGAGATCTTCTCGTCGCAGAAGGTGCTGCCCGCCCCTGTGTCGTTCGTCGACATCGCCGGTCTGGTGCGTGGCGCGTCGAAGGGGCAGGGCCGGGGCAACGCCTTCCTGGCCAACATCCGCGACGCCTCGGCGATCTGCCAGGTCGTCCGCGCCTTCTCCGACCCGAACGTGGTGCACGTCGACGGCAAGGTCTCCCCGGCCGACGACATCGAGACGATCAACACCGAGCTGATCCTCGCCGACCTGCAGACGCTGGACAAGGCGCTGCCCCGGCTGGAGAAGGAGGCGAAGCTCCGCAAGGACCGCCTCGCCGCGGTCGCCGCCGCGAAGGCCGCCATCGAGGTGCTCGACGGCGGCACCACCCTGTACTCCGGGGCCGCCGCCGCGAAAATCGAGCTGGAGCACCTGCGCGAGCTGCACCTGCTCACCACCAAGCCGTTCCTGTACGTCTTCAACGTCGACGAGGCCGAACTGGCCAACGAGACGTTCCTCGACGAGCTGCGCGCCCTGGTCGCCCCGGCCGAGGCCGTCTTCATGGACGCCAAGATCGAGTCTGAGCTGGTGGACCTGCCCGAGGACGAGGCCCGCGAGCTGCTGGAGTCGATCGGGCAGAACGAGCCCGGCCTCAACCAGCTCGTCCGCGTCGGCTTCCGCACGCTCGGCCTCCAGACGTACCTCACGGCCGGCCCCAAGGAAGCACGCGCCTGGACCGTCCCGGTCGGCGCGACCGCGCCGGAGGCCGCGGGTGTCATCCACAGCGACTTCCAGCGCGGCTTCATCAAGGCCGAGGTGGTCTCCTACGACGACCTGGTCGCGGCCGGTTCGATGGCGGCGGCCAAGGCGGCGGGCAAGGTCCGCATCGAGGGCAAGGAGTACGTCATGCAGGACGGCGACGTGGTGGAGTTCCGCTTCAACGTCTGAATCCGGCCGTCTGCGCTGTCAGGCAGTGCTGGGGTCGGCGGCTCTGGCGGCTCGCTCGATGGTTGCGCGTCGGGCCTCCCAGAAGGCCGCGTCGCGTTCGGCGGGTGCTCTCCTGGCTATCGTCCCGGTCGATCCGTCGAGCTGTTCGCGCAGGATGTCGGCGTGCCCGACGTGCCGGCTGGTCTCGATGAGCATGTGGACCAGGATGGCGAACAGCTTCACGTCCGGTTGCGGCCACCAGGGCGCGCGGCCGGGTGCGTCGATGGCGAGGGCCGTGATCGTGGCGTCCGAGTGCTGCCGCACGCGACGGTAGCGGTCGATAATGTCCTCGCGCGTCTCCTGCTCGGTCGCCCACATGTCCAGGCCCTGCCGCAGGGCGTCGTCGTCCCACCGGGGAAGCGGTTCGGGGAAGGGTCGGTCGAAGACCTCGCCGAAGTAGGTTGCCTCCCATATCGACAGGTGTTTGACCAGGCCGAGAAGGTTGGTTCCGGTCGAGGTCAGGGGACGGCGGATGTCGTACTCGGACAGTCCGTCGAGTTTCCAGAGCAGCGCCTCGCGCATCTCTCGCAGATCGCTGTGCAGGTACTCCTTCGCGAAATCATCGATCATGCCCGGGGAGCCTGCCACGCGCCGGCCGCTGTCGCTGACCGCCCGGGCGTTGGAGGGCTGAACTACACCCAGGGCGGGGTGTGCTGGCGCAGGTACTCACGAGCACGGGGGATGGGGTTCCGCCAGTACTGGTGGGGCAGGCGGGAGTGGTGCGTCGCGCAGAAGTCGGCGAGGCTGTCCCTGATCCTGACGCTCTCCAGCGGACGGCCGCCTGGGCCGTCATCCCCGGAACGCTGGTGGATGGACCGTTCGCGTCGGGCACCGACCACAGTGGTCCTCGACGTAGGGTGGGCGCGTGGACGAACGGTTGCAGCTCAGCTCGTCATTCGGTGCGGCGGCGACCGCGTACGCCGAGCACCGCCCGGACTACGCGCAGGACGCGGTGCGGTGGGCGCTCGAGCCCGCGCCCGGTCCTCGGGTGCTCGACCTCGGGGCCGGCACCGGCAAACTGTCCGCAACGCTTGTCGCGCTGGGTGCGGAGGTTGTCGCTGTCGAACCCGATCCGGCGATGCTCGCCGAGTTGCGCCACGCGCTGCCTACCGTCCGTGCCCTGCCGGGCAGCGCTGAGGCGATCCCGTTGCCTGACGCGTCAGTCGACGCCGTGCTGGCCGGCAACGCGATGCACTGGTTCGACATGGCCGTCGCGGGGCCGGAGATCGCCAGGGTCCTCGCGCCCGGAGGCGTCCTGGCCGGGCTGTGGAACGTCCTGGACGACCGGATCGACTGGATCGCCGACCTCGAACGGGTCAGCGGAAGCGCGGCCATCGGCCCCCGTGACACGGTGAGCAGTTGGCGCGCCGCGACGGCGGACATGCTGGTACCGAGCGCCGGCCTGGCCGCCCGGTTCGGCTCTCCGACGCACGTCGAGTTCCCGCACGGGCAGCTCCGCACCGCCGACTCCCTCGTCGCGACACTCGCGACGCGGGCAGGCCTGCTGGTCATGGGAGATCCGGACCGGGAAGCCGTACTGGGCCGGATCCGCGATTTCGTCGGCAGCAGGTCCGAAACCGCGGACGGCGAGTTCACCCTGCCGATGCTGACCGCCGTGCTGCGTGCCCGGCGGTTGTGACGGTCAGCTGACCTGGTCGGTCGGGCCAGGGGCTGTTCGACGGATCACAAGCAGGGCGACGTCATCGTTGGGGTTCTCGATCTCCAGGGCCGTCATGACCGTGGCGCAGACGGTGTCGGGAGAGGCGAGGGGAACCGCGGACGTCAGACGGGCGAAGCCGGTGTCGATCAGTTCGCCGCGGCGTTCGACGAGCCCGTCGGTGTAGCCGACGAGGACCGCGCCGGGCGGAAAGTCCACGGTTGTGCTGCGCCGCTGCGGCGTCCGGTAGCCGATGCCCAGCGGTGGGTCGACAGGCACGGCGAGCAGACGGGCGGGCTGCGATGGCGCAACCAGCACGGGGCTCAGGTGCCCGGCCAGGGACATGCGGATGGTCGCGCCGTCCGGGGAGATCATCGCGTACATCGCGGTGCTGAGGCTGCCGGTCTCGAAATGGTTGACCTTCCGGTCGAGGAGGGTCAGCGCCTCCGCCGGGTCGTCCGAGACCAGGGCGTACGCGCGCAGGGCACTTCGGATCCGTCCCATCACCACAGCCGACTGCAACCCGTGCCCCGACACGTCACCGACGACCACTCCCAGCCATCCGGATGGGAGGGTGAAGACGTCGTACCAGTCGCCGCCGACGCCGGAGACGTGACCGGGAACGTACCGGGCGGCCATCTCCAGATTCGGCGCCCTGGGCAACTCGGTGGGGAGCAGACTTCGTTGCAGGGCCAGGGCGGCGTTCTGGTTCAGGCTGTGAGCCCGGGCCTGGCTTGCCACGCCGATCCGGTCGGCGACCAGTTCGAGCAGCCGGACGTCGTCCGCGGCGAACCGGCGCGGGGTGAGGGTCCCGACGTGCAGGACGCCGATGAGTTCACCGCGCGTGAAGACCGGTACGCCGAGCAGGGACCGGATCCCGGTCTCCAGTAGGAGCGGGTTGACCACCTTGTCGGCGGTGACGTACTCGATGATCACCGGCTGGCGGGTGAGGGCGATCCGGCCGGCGAAGCCCTGGCCGATCGAGACCCGGAAGGCCTGCCGGACCTCGTCTTCCAACCCCTTGGCGGCGGTGGCCACGAGTTGTCGGGCGTGCACGTCCAGAAGCAGGATGGCGGCGGTGTCGACGTGCAGCAGTTCGCGGACCCGGTCGAGCAACTCGTCGAAGAGGTCGGCGACATCGAGCCGGGACAGCGTCGCGTCGGTTACCGCCTCGATGCGGCGTAACCGCTCCGCATCCGTGACACCGCTGGTCGCTACCACGTCAGAATCGTAGCCGCGTCGTCCGCTGCCGCTCGTCACGCGTTCGTCGACCAACGCGTCGACCGGTGGGACCGGCCCGGGCTGGCAGCGTGCTACTGCTCGGCCCAGGCGCCCAGCTCGTTGCCGCTGGGGTCGGTGAAGTGGAATCGCCGCCCGCCCGGGAACTCGTACGGCCCGTTCGTCACCTGGCCGCCGGCGTCCTTCACGGCCTGCGCCGACCGGTCCAGATCGTCGGAGTAGAGCAGCACGAGCGGGCCGCCCCTCCGGACGTCCTGGTCCAGACGGAGGCCGCCCACCTCGGGCGCGGCGTCGCCGTGCGGGCTGCGGATGCCTGCATAGCCGGGCCCGTAGTCGGTGAACTCCCAGCCGAACGCGTCGGCGTAGAAGCGCTTGGCCTCGGCGACGTCGGTCACCGGAAGCTCGA
The DNA here is from genome assembly GCF_055587305.1 of Micromonospora sp. NPDC047521. Taxonomy (NCBI): domain Bacteria; kingdom Bacillati; phylum Actinomycetota; class Actinomycetes; order Micromonosporales; family Micromonosporaceae; genus Micromonospora; species Micromonospora sp. NPDC047521. The sequence continues at coordinate 29,173 of NZ_JBVJGN010000009.1, forward strand.
CGTAGTCGATGGCGTGGTGCCGGTGCGGAGCTGGCTCAGACATGGCAGGCATTCTGCGCGCCGGGTCCGACAAACACCGGGAGGCGCCGCATCAGCGAGTGACACCGACCTCTGTGGGGGCCGGGTCGCCGGAGGGTCGCGTGCTCCGCCGGGAGAGCGCGATTCCCCCGGCGACCAGGCCGAGCGCCACGATCGCCGCCGCGCAGAGCAGCAGCGTCGGGCGTGCGCCGAGGGCACCCACGAGCGGGCCGCCGAGCATCGTCCCCAGCGGCACCGCCAGCACGAGGACGGCGCCGTTCGCGGCAAGCACCGCCGGGAGTTGCGCGACGGACGCGCTGCGCTGGAACAGCGCCATCGACGTCGACATGTACGGCGCCCAGATGAGGCCCGCCAGCGCGAACGCCGGCAACGACACCCCGATCGGTGCGCCCAGGCCGAGGGGCAGCATCGCGACGCCGAACGCGACGACGATGCCGATGGTGGTGGCGCGCAGCGGCCAGCGGCGAAGGTACCCGGCGACGAGGCCTCCGGTGAGACCGCCGATGCCGAACGCGGTGTAGTAGGCGCCGAGCAGTGTCGCGGAGGCGTGCAGGTCGTCGGTGATGTGGATCGGCATGGCCACGTACACCGGCCCGAAGAGGAAGAAGAACCACAGACTCAGCACCAGGAGACCCAGCAGCGCGGGGTTGCGGCGGATGACGGCGAAACCGGCGGTACGCGAGGCGCCGCGCTCGTACCCGTCGACGCTGCCGGCGGGAGGCAGGGCGAGGCGGTACGTCAGTGCCAGCGCGGCGAAGGTGGCGGCGTCGATGGCGATGACCCACACCGCCCCGACCCAGCCGATCAGGATGCCCGCCAGTGGCGGACCGACGATTGTGGCGAACCCTCCGATGGTGCCGAGCACCGCGTTGGCCGGCAGGTGGTGGCGCTGCGGCAGCAGTTCGGCGATCAGGGTGAAACGTCCGGCGGACCCCCACGAGTGCAGCAGCGCGGACACGGCCAGCAGGACGACGTACAGCTCGATGCTGAGCACGTCGGCGAGGTGGGCGAGGGGAATCGCCGCGAGGGCACAGGCCCGCAGGATCGCGTCCCACCCGGCGAGTTGGGCACCGCCGCGGCCGCGTAGCAGCCTGGCGAAGATGACCGTCCCGGCCGCGCTGGGCAGGGTGTACGCCGCCATGGCCAGCGCGATCCAGGTGAAACGCTGACCGTGCGGGGCGAGGTCGATGGCGAGCCAGATCACCGCGACCACGGCCATGCCGTCACCGAGCGCGGACACCGCCAACCCGGGCAGGACCCGCCGCAGCAGCGGGTGACTCACCACCGGCCAGTACGGCGAGGTGCGCGGGAAGCGGACCGGATTCGACGACATGCCACCAGTCGACCTGACACGGCCGTCGCGGACCAGCCGAGGCTGCTCTCAGCAGATTCCGCTTCGGGCGGAACGTGACCCAGCGTCAGCCGGACTTCCGGTCACGGCTGCCGCCGTCACGGGAGGCCCGGAAGGACGAGCCGACGGCGGCCACGATCGAACCCACCGAGGCGAGCGACACCGCCACCCCGCCGGCGGTGTCGGCGCCGCCGTCCCCGGTCACCTTGAGGATGATGCCGGTCACCATCAGAACGACCGACACGGCCAGGACTACCTGGATGGCTCGTCTGTTCATGGCGGCATCTCACCTTCGGTCGGCGGGAGATCGACTCGGGTCCTCGGGTCGGGGTGTCGTCGTGGCGATGGCACCCCGACTGTCCGGAACCCGAGTCGATCAAACCGCTAGTGGGCGCGGTAGACGGAGATGTGCGACGGGCTGTCGGCGGTGAACGGCCGTCGGTGCCAGTCGGCGTACCGCTCGGTGAGCCGGAGCCCGGCCCGCTCCGCCATCTCGTCGATCTGGTGCGGCCAGGCGTACCGCATGGCGAACGGCTTCAGGTGGACACCCGCGCTGTCGAACGTGATGGTCTGCCTGATGAACCGCTGCGCAGGCCTGTCGTACTGATGCAGTCGGATCGTCGCGGAGTCCTCCGTGACGGCCCGCACCTGCACCCGCTCGTCCGAGTCGAAGCTACGCGGGTCCGGCACGAACGTCTCGATGACGAACGCTCCGCCCGGTGACAGCACCCGCGCGACGTTGCGGAAACAGTCCGCCTGCCGCTCGGCGTCCACCAGGTTGAACAGCGTGTTGAACACCAGGTAGGCGAGCCGGAACTCACCCTCCACAGGTACGTCCGCCATGTCGCCGACGACCACCGGGATCTGGTCACCACCCGGTTTCGCCCGCATCTGCGCGATCATCTCCTCGGACGCCTCCACGCCGTGCACGGTGAGCCCGCGTTCGGCAAGGGGCAACGCGACACGGCCGGTGCCGATCGCCAGTTCGAGGACCGGACCGCCGTCGGCCAGGTCGGCCAGGAAGTCCACAGCGGAGGCCGGATCGGGGTTGCCGCTGTCGTAGTCGGCCGCCCACAGCCGGCCGAACAGGCCGGGATCGTCGAAGACGGACATCAGCGGCCTCCGAGGTTGGTGTCAGTGGCGCGTCGCGGCGCCGTGGTCAGGAGAGCAGATGTGCTCACGAAGTCTCGATTCCTCAGGTCGGATGACGGGGGGCTCGGGGGACCTCGTCGTATTGGCCATGATGGCTTCTCCCTTCGCGCGGCTGTCGAGCGAGGACACCAGAGACGGCCGGGGCCCGGCAAGGCAATTACGCCGGCCGGGCCCACAGCTGCCGTACGTCAGGAGATGTGGTGCAGGATCACGTTGTGCACGTGGTGGCTCTTCTGCGCACCACGGAACTCCACCTCGTAGGTGTGCGTGCCGACGTGGATGGCGATGGCGCCGGTGGAGAAGAACGAGCCTCCCCACGACTTGTTGCTGACCACGCTCACGCTGGTGATCTTCGAGTACGGGATGCTGGTGATCGCGAAGCGCTTCCCGACGAACGAGCGGTCCTGGATGATGACGCGCCGGTCGGTAAGCCCGATGAAGCCGGTGCCGGTGCCGACGGCGTCGTAGACGGCGATGATCTGCTCACCTTCGAGCAGGCCGCTCTGGATCTGCTGGACCTGCTCCTTGCGGTCGTACGCGATGTTCGCCATGCGAACCAGGTTAGGAAACCGGCGCCAGCCGGTCGCCGTACCTCATCGGGGTTCGCGTCGGCCGCGGCGCGGACGAACTCGCGTACGCCGGCGGTGATGGGAAAGCCCCGCGCCACCCGCCGGACAGCGGGAAGCGCGGGGCTTCGGGGGAGCGGCGGTACGTCAGTGGTCGTTGCGGGGGTCGTGGCTGGTGCTGCGGCTGCCCGACTTGGCCAGACCGCGGCTCACCAGGTAACCGATGGTCAGCAGGGTGATGTACCACCAGGCCTTGTCGGCGGCGAAGTAGTCGGCGCCGTTGTTCGCGGCGCCGTCGCCGACGGCGTTCGAGGCGATCAGCACGCCGATCACGGCCAGCACGTAGACGGCCAGCTCGGTGGTCTTCCAGGACGGCTTGGTCTCGTCGCCGTGGCGGTGGACGCGGTGGACGTCGTGCTGGCCGGCGTGCTCGACGTGGTCGTTGGCGCGATTCTGCGTGGGCGTGGTCATGTCAGCTCCTGAAAAGCGCTATGTCAGAGGGGTGTCTCCGGTATGGGGGCGGTTGTCTGCTCCCGCACCGGATTGGTACCCCGAGCGCCTTTCGCGAAACCCGCACATCTCAGCAATCACTCAGGAAACTCAGGACTCGGTGACCGCCCGGTACGCGTCCTCGATGCGGGCGGCCAGCAGGACCTCGCCCTCGGTCAGCGGCTCCCCGTTGCCGTGCCCGACGCGGATCTGGGTGCTGTCGGACCGCCGGCTGATCTCGGGGCGCAGGTGCAGCGCGTCGGCGACCACCTTCACGCGTTCGGTGAGCGCCGCGTGTTGGGTATCGTCGATCACCAGAGTCCGGCGGATCTGCCCGCCTTCCCGCGTCCAACCAGATAGCAAGGTCAACGCGTCGGAAAGGTAGTCGTGCTTGGACCGGCTGTTGAACAGCACGCGCATCACCGCACCCCCCAAGCGTCGTTGCCGGCTTGTGGCCAAATCGTCGCCATCCCGTGCCTTGTCGGTGCCCTCTAGTCTGTCGTCGCTCGGAAGGGGTGTCCACGCCCACACTTCCGGGTTCTCCTGGCCTAGCGGCCGGTTACGGTACCCAAACCGCCGATTGATCTGGCACCCTGGACGCCCGTGCGGACCGAACGGGCGAATGGCGGCGGGCAGACCGAACGACGGGACCTGAAGGTGATCGTGGGAGCGGCGATCATCCGGGACGGGCGGGTGCTCGCCTGTGCGCGTTCCGCCCCACCCGAGGTGGCGGGCATGTGGGAGTTCCCCGGCGGAAAGGTCGAGCCGGGGGAGGGCGAGACCGAGGCGCTGATCCGGGAGTGCGCCGAGGAGCTTGCCGTACGCGTCGAGGTCGGCGACCGGGTCGGCCGCAACGTGCGGATGGCCCACGGACGCTCGGTGCTCAAGGTGTACGCGGCCCGCCTGGTCGGTGGTGACGAACCGCAGGCCCTGGAGCACGAGGCCCTGCGCTGGCTCACCGCCGACGAGTTGGGCTCGGTCACCTGGCTCCCCGCCGACGCCCCCATCGTCGCGGCCCTCCGCCCCCACCTGAAAAAGCCCTGACCTCCCGGAACGGGACGGGGGCCGCGGCTGGTGCCGCGGCCCCCGTTGTCGTTCGGGTGATCAGTGCTTGTCGTCCTGCTCCGGGTGGGCGAAGTTCAGGTGCTCCGGAGGCAGCGGGAAGGTCACGTCGTCGCCGAACGGCGACGGCGCGGCGGCCCGGTCGAAGGTGAGCTCGGTCAGCGGCAGCCTGCCCCGGTCGTCGACCGCCGGAGCCGTCGGGTGGGGCACCTCCCGATCCCAGTTGACGCCGCTCTGTGCCTGCGCCTCGGCCCGGGGGTCGTGGGAGCCACCCGCGTGCGAGTGGACCCCGCCCCGGGTCGCGCCCGACGACGTCGCCGAGCCCTGACGGGCGGTGGTCACGCTGGTCTGGGGCGTCTCGCCCCGCCGGAAGATCTTGCTACCAAGCCACACAAGGGGATCGTACCTGCGGTCGACGACCCGTTCCTTCATGGGGATGATCCCGTTGTCGGTGATCTTGATGTGCTCCGGGCAGACCTCGGTGCAGCACTTGGTGATGTTGCAGAATCCGAGGCCCTGTTCGGCCTGGGCGTACTCCTTGCGGTCGGTCCGGGTGTCCAGCGGGTGCATGTCCAGCTCGGCCGCCCGGATGAAGTACCGCGGCCCGGAGAACGCCTGCTTGTTCTCGTCGTGGTCGCGGATCACGTGGCACACGGTCTGGCACAGGAAGCACTCGATGCACTTGCGGAACTCCTGCGAGCGTTCCACGTCGACCTGCTGCATCCGGTAGTCACCGGGGGCGACGTCCGCCGGCGGGGCGAACGCGGGCGTCTCCCGTGCCTTCTCGTAGTTGAACGAGACGTCGGTGACCAGGTCCCGGATGACCGGGAAGGTGCGCAGCGGGGTGACCGTGACGGTCTCGTCCTCGCCGAAGGTCGACATCCGGGTCATGCAACCCAGCCGCGGCTTGCCGTTGATCTCCATGGAGCAGGAGCCGCACTTGCCGGCCTTGCAGTTCCACCGGCAGGCCAGGTCGGGCGCGTCGGTGGCCTGCAGGCGGTGGATGACGTCGAGGACGACCTCGCCCTCGTTCACCTCGACCATGTAGTCCTGCAGGTCGCCGCCGCTCTCGTCGCCCCGCCAGATCCGGAACTGACGCTTCGCGCTCATCGGTTGTCCGCCTCTCCAGCGTCGGCGACGAGAGCGTCGAAGTCGGCGAGCTCCTCGTCGGTGAGGTACTTGGCCAGCTCGGCCCGGTCGAAGAGGCCGATCAGCTCCGGTCGCATCTTCGGCAGCGGCTTGCGGGTCAGTCGTACGGTGTCGCCGTCCAGCGAGCAGACCAGGTTCACCTGCCGCCACTTCGGCTCCATCGCCGGGTAGTCCTCCCGGGTGTGCCCGCCGCGCGACTCCTGCCGCTCCAGCGCCGCCTTCGCGGTGCACTCCGAGACCACAAGCATGTTGCGCAGGTCCAGGGCGAGGTGCCAGCCCGGGTTGTAGCGCCGGCCGCCGACCGCGCTCACCTTGGCGACCCGCTCGCGCAGCTCGGCGAGCCGCACCAGCGCGTCGGCCAGCTCGCCCTCGCGCCGGATGATGCCGACCAGGTCGCCCATGACCGCCTGGAGGTCCTGCTGGAGGGTGTACGGGCTCTCGCCGGTGTCGCGCTGCAGCGGTGCCAGAGCGGTCTCCACGGCGGCCTCGACCGCGTCCACGGCCACCTTCGGCCGGGCGGCCAGCCCGTCGGCGTAGCTCGCCGCGTGCCCACCCGCCCGCTTGCCGAAGACCAGCAGGTCGGACAGGGAGTTGCCGCCCAGCCGGTTGGAGCCGTGCATACCGCCGGAGACCTCACCGGCGGCGAACAGCCCGCGTACGTGGCCGAACGCGGCACCCGAGTCCGGGTCCACCTCGACGCCGCCCATCACGTAGTGGCAGGTCGGCCCGACCTCCATCGGCTCGGCCGTGATGTCGACGTCGGCCAGCTCCTTGAACTGGTGGTACATCGACGGCAGCCGGCGGCGGATCTCGTCGGCCGAACGCCGGCTCGCGATGTCCAGGAAGACACCACCGGCGGGGGAGCCCCGACCGGCCTTGACCTCGCTGTTGATCGCGCGGGCCACCTCGTCGCGGGGCAGCAGCTCCGGTGGACGCCTGTTGTTGTCCGGGTCGGTGTACCAGCGGTCCGCCTCCTCCTCGGTCTCCGCGTACTGCTTGCGGAAGACGTCGGGGACGTAGTCGAACATGAACCGCTTGCCCTCGGAGTTCTTCAGGACGCCACCGTCACCGCGCACCGACTCGGTGACCAGGATGCCCTTCACCGACGGCGGCCAGACCATGCCGGTCGGGTGGAACTGGAGGAACTCCATGTTGATCAGCGTCGCCCCGGCGCGCAGCGCCAATGCGTGCCCGTCCCCGGTGTACTCCCACGAGTTCGAGGTGACCTTGTAGGAGCGTCCGACGCCACCGGTGGCCAACACGACCGCCGGCGCCTCGAAGAGGATGAACTCGCCCGACTCCCGGTAGTAGCCGAACGCGCCGGCGACCCGGTCACCGTCGAGCAGCAGCTCGGTGATCGTCGTCTCGGAGAACACCTTGATCCGGGCGTCGTACGAGCCGAACTCCCGGTGGTCCTCCTGCTGGAGCGAGACGATCTTCTGCTGGAGGGTGCGGATCAGCTCCAGGCCCGTCCGGTCGCCCACGTGCGCCAGGCGCGGGTACTCGTGGCCACCGAAGTTGCGCTGGGAGATCTTGCCGTCCTTGGTGCGGTCGAAGAGCGCACCGTACGTCTCCAACTCCCAGATCCGCTGCGGCGACTCCTTCGCGTGCAGCTCGGCCATCCGGAAGTTGTTCAGGAACTTGCCGCCGCGCATGGTGTCGCGGAAGTGCACCTGCCAGTTGTCCCGGCTGTTCACGTTGCCCATCGCGGCCGCGGCGCCGCCCTCGGCCATCACCGTGTGCGCCTTGCCGAACAGCGACTTGGAGATGATCGCGGTCTTCTTGCCGGCGAGCCGGGCCTCGATCGCCGCGCGCAGACCGGCGCCGCCGGCCCCGATGACGACGACGTCGTAGTGGTGTCGTTCGATGCGAGTGGTAGTGGTCATGTCAGGGGCCCTTTAGTTGATGAACCGCAGGTCGGAGAACCAGCCGGCCGCGAGCGCCATGATGTAGAAGTCGGCGAGCGCCAGGGTGCCGAGGGTGATCCAGGCGAGCTGCATGTGCCGGACGTTCAACGCCGAGACGAACGTCCAGGCCTTGTACCGCACCGGGTGCTTGGAGAAGTGCTTGAGCCGACCGCCGATGATGTGCCGGCAGGAGTGGCAGGAGATCGTGTACGCCCAGAGCATCACCACGTTGAGCACGAGGATGACGTTGCCCAGCCCGAAGCCGAAGCCCTTCGGCGAGTGGAAGGCGAGAATCGCGTCCCAGGTGTTGATCAGCGAGATGATCGCGGCGGCGTAGAAGAAGTAGCGGTGCAGGTTCTGCCCGAGCAGCGGGAAGCGCGTCTCACCGCTGTACTCCTTGTGCCCGTCCGGGACGGCGCAGGCCGGCGGCGACAGCCAGAACGACCGGTAGTACGCCTTGCGGTAGTAGTAGCAGGTGAGCCGGAACAGCAGCAGGAACGGCAGGGTCAGCGCGGCGTCCGGGATGATCCACCAGCCGGGCAGGAACCGGCCGAAGTGCGAGGCCTCCTCGACGCACCTGTCGGTCACGCACGGGGAGTAGAACGGGGTCAGGTAGTGGAACTGGTCCACCCAGTACCACTTGTGCATGAAGACCCGGACCGTCGCGTACGCGACCCAGGCGCTGAGCCCGATCACCGTGATCAGCGGGGCGAACCACCAGCGGTCGGTACGCAACGTCTTCGCCGCGATGGCGGCGCGCGCCCGCGCTCCCCGCGGCCTCGTTGCCGTTGAAGTCATTCGAGTCGTCTCCTCGACGGGCCCGTACGGGCGGGCTGAACTTTCTCCGGTCGGCACGCGGACCGGCGAACCCGCACCCGCTGCCACGTCATGCGCACACCAACGACCACGCCGGATCGACCGACGCAGCTAAGTGACACACGTTACGCCGATCTTCCCGAGCCGTCCGCGCAAGGGAGTGTCCCGTGTGTCCGGCCTGCGGAAAAGCCCTGGCACGCCGATCGATGGCCCGCTGTTAAGAACGTCACTGTCCGCCCGGCCGGCTCACCCTGAGGCACCCCCGGTGAAGTGCCAGGACGCCAGCCGCACCGGGGGCGCGGCCCACCAGGAACCGTCCACCCGGTCCGGTTGGAGCACCGGCCGCGCGCCCAGCCCGAGCACCGCGCCCGGCCCGAGTGCCCTGGGGTACGACTCGGTGAACCGCAGGTCACGGACCGCTCGTACGACAGCGCCGTCCTCGATCAGCCAGACCCCGTTGCGGGTCAACCCCGTGATCACCAGACTCTTCGGGTCGAGCACCCTCGTGTACCAGAGATCGCTCACCAGCAGCCCCCGACGTACCCCGGCGACCAGCGCGGCGGTGTCCGCGTCGCCGACCGCGCCGGCCGCCGCGCCTGTGGTGCTCCGGCCCGCCGCGCTTACCGGACCAGCCACCGCGCCGGACAGGCGCAGGTTGTGGGCCATCGGGCCCCAGGTGGCGCCACCGGCGACGGCGTGCCCGGTGGACTCCGCACCCGCCTCGACGGCCGTCCGCCGGTCGTGCGCCACCGCGCGGGTGGTGCCCGCCTCGACCAGGGTCAGTGCCCGCCGACCGGTGCCCTCGGCGTCGAACGGCAGCCCCGACGCGCCCAACGGGTCGTCCACCAGGGTCACCGACCTGTCGAACTGGGCCACGCCCGGCTCGGCGAAGGACTGCCGCTCGACGTACCGCTTGCCGTTGAAGCCGTACCAGGACAGGTTCTGCAACAGGTCCGCCACGGCGGCCGGCTCGAACACCACCTCGTACCGCCCCGGCGGCAGTTCGACCGGGTCGGCCGCCGCCTGCGCCTTCGCGGCGGCGTGCGCGCCCAGCTCGGCGCCGTCGAGGTCGGACAGCCGGTCGGCGTAACGCCGGGCCACCCCGTCCGCACCGTCGCGGCGGGCGATGCCGTCCATCGCGGCGTCCGCGCAGCGACCGTACGCCGAGTGCCCGGCCGAGTTGGCGAACGCCGACGACCGGTGCGCGGTACGGCAGTAACCGGCGGTGCTCAGACCCCCTGCGGCGGCCACGAACGCGCCCACCCGGTCGGCCCGCTGATCCGGCTCGGCGTACGCGGTCGCCTCGTCGACGGGCGGCGCCACAGGCGCGGGCGTGGGCGGCGCCAGACCCGGCCAGGCCGGGTCGAGCGGGCCGAGTCGCGCGGCGGCCAGGGTGCGCTCGACAAGCGCGCCCAGGCCGTCGGAGGTCACCACGCTGCCGCTGCCGGCGGCGGTCCGTCCGTCCAGGTACAGCCGCAGCCGGACACCGACTGTCGACTCGGAGACGTTCTGGTGGATGGCCGAGTTGGCGAACCGGGTAAGCGCCAGATCGGCCCGGGTCACCACCGCCTCGGCCTGCGCGCCCGGCCCACCGAGCCGCCGGACCAGCTCGACGACCTGCCCGGCCAACTCCAGCTCGCCCGACCCGCTCACGCTGAAACTCCTTCTGTTCGCGACTGCGGGGCTCGCAAGAGCGGCTCACTCCTCGCGCTCACGCTGAAACTCCTTCTGTTCGCGACTGCGGGGCTCGCAAGAGCGGCTCACTCCTCGCGCTCACGCCGAAACCCCTACCCGGACGTTGCGGAAGCGGGCCGGCGCCGCCGGATGGCCGGTGTGCCCGATCTGGCCGGGCTGGCCCTTGCCGCAGTTCGGGGTGCCCCAGGGCACCGTCTCGCCGGAGAGCATGTCCATCGAGCGCCAGAACAGCGGCCCGATCCCGGTGTAGGTGGGATTGCGCAGCATCCGCCCCCGCCGGCCCTTCTTGATCTCCCAGCCGACCTCGCAGCCGAACTGGAAGTTGAGCCGCTTGTCGTCGATCGACCAGGACCGGTTCAGGTCCATCAGAACCCCGTCGTCGGTCGCCGCGATGATCTCCTCCAGGGTGTGCGGGCCGGGCTCCAGGCCGACGTTCGTCATCCGCACCATCGGCAGCCGGGCCCACCCGTCGGCCCGTACGCTGCCGCCGTAGTCGAGGCTTGCCATGGCCGCCGAGTCGCGGCCGGCGAGCACACCCACCCAGCGACCGTCGCGGACCGCGTCCCGCTTGACCGCGGGGGAGCCCTCGTCGTCGAAGCCGAAGCTGCCCAGCGCGCCCGGGATGGTCGGGTCGATGGTGATGTTCATCAGGTCGGAGCCGTAGCGCAGCGAGCCGAGCTGGGCCAGGTCCAGCCAGGACGTGCCGGCGAACGCGGCCTCCCACCCGAGGATCCGGTCCAACTCGATGGCGTGCCCGACCGACTCGTGGATCTGAAGGGCCAACTGCTCGCCGCCGAGGATCAGGTCGGTCTCGCCGGCCGGGCAGGGCGGCGCGGTCAGCAGCGCCCGGGACTCCTCGGCGATCTGCGCGGCGTGCGCGGCCAGGTCGAGCGACTCGACAAGCTCCCATCCCGTGGTGCCGTACTGCCCCCGGTAGCTGGGCCAGGAGCGCCGCTGCGTCTCGCCGTCGCCGATGGAGGTGGCCGAGATGCCGCCACCGCACTCGCGGATCCGCTGGTCGATCCGGTGCCCCTCGCTGGAGACGAACCATTTGGCGGTGTCCCAGATCTGGTACAGGCCCTCGGCCAGGTCCGCGCCGTGCTCGGTCATCGTGCGGGTCGCGCCGACCAGCAGATCGCCCTTGTCGGACAGCGGAACCCCGAGCGGGTCGATCTGGCAGCCGGAGGCCCAGCTCGCCGTCACCGCCTCGACCGGCACCAGGTCGACCGCCGGGCCGGGCACGCGTGCGCTCGCCATGGCCGTCCGTGTCGCGCGCCGGCCGGCGTCGCGGGCGGCGGCGTCCGACAGATCGGGTACGGCGTGGAAGCCCCAGCTCGCCCCGACAAGCGCCCGGACTCCGAGGCCGATGCTCTCGTCCTGGGTCAGCTCCTCCACGTCGCCGTTGCGCGCCGTCATCGACTCGTAGCGGCGGTGCATCACCCGCGCGTCGGCGTACCGCGCCCCCGCGTCGAGGGCGGCCTGGACGGCGGCGCTGGCCGCGTCGAACTCGGTCATGCGACCGACCCTAGGCCAGTCGACCGGCACCCGTCAGGGGAGCAGATCCTCCGGCCGGATGGTGGCCTTCACCGGCTCGGTGAGCACGAGCAGGTCGCCTGGCCTGGTCACGGACTGCTCGGTGTAGTGGCTGCCCTGCCGTCGGTAGAGGTGCAGCGTGCCATTTGCCTGCTCCACCAGCAGGTACCACTCAATTCCGGCTGAGGCGTAGTAGTGCATCTTGAGCACTTTGTCGGTGGACGCGTTGCTCGGCGAGATGATCTCGCAGACCAGCCGCACGTCCCCTGCCTCGACGTTGAGTTCGTCGAAGTCGATCGGGCCGGTGATCACGAGGTCGGGGATCGGGATTCGGCCGGGCCGGAGGCGGACGTTCACCGCTTCCAGCACGTGCAGACCGGCCTCGCGAGCCGGCGCCCGTAGGGCCGCGCGCAGTTCGCCGGAGATGTTCTGGTGTCGGGGGGTGGGGGCTGGGGTCACGTGGAGGCTCCCGTCGAAGAGTTCGACGCGTTGCTGCGTCTCGCCGAGGGCGAGGTACTCCTCTTCGGTCCACGGGCCTTCGTGGTTGAACACCGCCGCGGTCATCGTCACCTCCACCTCGTGCCAGGGGCATCCTCTGCCGGGTTACTCCTCCCATGGTCGCACCCGACGTGCGATCAGGAGATGAATGGGCGTGGATGGCGAGGTGAGGGGTGTTCAGGGCCGATGCCGACTCGTTACGCTCGGGCCCGCTGACACGTGCCGACTTTGTAGCTTATTTTCACCCTCGGGACTTTCCTGTAAGTTCCCTTCGTCACTGAGGGAGGTGGCCGTGGACAGCTCGGAACCGTCGCCGTCCGGGGAACCGGACGACCGTCCCGCCGTGCCGGCGCAGCGCTCCGACGAGGACGCCTACCTGCGGGTGAGTGACCTGCGGGTCCGGTTCGACACCGAGGACGGCGTGGTGCGCGCGGTCGACGGGGTGTCCTTCGCCGTCGACAGGGGTCGCACCCTCGGCATCGTCGGCGAGTCCGGTTCTGGCAAGAGCGTCACCTCGCTCGCCATCCTCGGCCTGCACGACCCCAAACGGACCACCGTCACCGGAGAGATCTCCGTCGGTGGCCGGCAGGTGGTCGGCCTCGGCGACGAGGAGGTACGCCGGCTGCGCGGCCGGGACATGGCGATGATCTTCCAGGATCCGCTCTCCGCGCTGCACCCCTACTACACCGTCGGCCGGCAGATCGCCGAGGCGTACCGGGTGCACCACCCGAAGGCCGACCGGCGTGAGGCCCGTCAGCGGGCGGTGGACATGCTGGACCGGGTGGGCATCCCGCAGCCGGCCCGCCGCTTCGACCAGTACCCGCACGAGTTCTCCGGCGGCATGCGCCAGCGGGCGATGATCGCGATGTCGCTCGTCAACGACCCGGCGCTGCTGATCGCCGACGAGCCGACCACCGCGCTCGACGTCACCGTGCAGGCGCAGATCCTGGACCTGCTCGCCGACCTCCAGGCCGAGTTCCACTCCGCGATCATCCTGATCACCCACGACCTCGGCGTGGTCGGCCAGGTCGCCGACGACGTCCTGGTGATGTACGGCGGACGTGCCGTCGAGCGGGGAAGCGTCGAGCAGGTGCTCCGCTCGCCGCAGCATCCGTACACCTGGGGGTTGCTCTCCAGCGTGCCGTCGCTGCACGGCGACGCGGACGCGGACCTGGTGCCCATCCCCGGCAACCCGCCCAGCCTGATCAACCTGCCGCCGGGCTGCGCCTTCCACCCGCGCTGCCGCTACGCGGACCGCAACGGCGACCGGTCCCGCACCGAGGTGCCCGAGCTGCGCCCCGCCGGCGCGGACGGCCACCTGGTCGCCTGTCACCTGAGCGCCGAGGAGCGCGCCGAGCGCTACGCCGAGGACATCGCATCCGTGGGGGTGGCCCGATGAGCGACGAACCACTGCTGCGGGTACGCGGGCTGACGAAGCACTTCCCGATACGTCAGGGGCTGCGCGGCACCGGTCTGGTGCGGGCGGTCGACGGGCTCGACTTCGACGTGCGACCGGGCGAGACGCTGGGCCTGGTGGGGGAGTCGGGCTGCGGCAAGACCACCACCGGTCGGATGCTGGTGCGGCTGTTGGAGCCGACGGCCGGCAGCATCGAGTTCGGCGGGCGGGACATCACCCACGCCGGCCGCCGGGAGCTGCGCCCGCTGCGTCAGGAACTCCAGATCATCTTCCAGGACCCGTACGCCTCGTTGAACCCCAGGCACACGGTGGGTCGGATCGTGGCGATGCCGTTGCAGGTCAACGGGATCAAGCCGCCGGGTGGGATCAAGGCGCGGGTGCAGGAGCTGCTGGAGCTGGTCGGGTTGAACCCGGAGCACTACAACAGGTACCCGCACGAGTTCTCCGGCGGGCAGCGGCAGCGCATCGGCATCGCCCGGGCGTTGGCCCTGCGGCCCAAACTGATAGTCGCCGACGAGCCGGTGTCCGCGCTTGACGTCTCGATCCAGGCGCAGGTCGTCAACCTGCTGCGGGACCTGCAACGGGACCTCGGCCTGGCGTTCGTGTTCATCGCCCACGACCTGGCCGTGGTCCGGCACTTCTGCCAGCGGGTCGCCGTCATGTACCTGGGCCGGATCGTGGAGATCGGCGACCGGGCGGACATCTACGAGCGCCCGCAGCACCCGTACACCAGGGCGTTGCTCTCGGCGATCCCGGACGTCACCCAGCTCGGCCCGGCGGGCCGTATCCGGCTGACCGGTGACGTGCCCACCCCGCTGGACCCGCCGTCGGGGTGCCGGTTCCGCACCCGCTGCTGGAAGGCGCAGGACGTCTGCGCCACCGAGGAGCCGGCGCTGGTCCCGCGTGACGGCGGCAACCAGGCCACCGCGTGTCACTTCCCCGAAGGGGAGGCAGCAAGCACGAGCCCGGGGGTCGCGGGATCGACCACCCAGGTCGTCGAGGAGGTGCCGTCGTGAGCCTGTCCCCGGTGGAGGGTGTGGCGCTTGCCGAGATCGAGTCCGACGGCGGCGTGGGCGAGCCCGCGGTCAAGGGCGTCGTCGGCCGCTCGCCCGGGCAGCTCGCCTGGCTGCGGCTGCGCCGCGACCGTACGGCCGTGGTCAGCGGCGTACTCCTGGTCTTATTCATGGTGTTGGGGTTGTCCGCGCCGCTGATCGAGATGGTCTACGGGACCGGCCCGCGGGAGCAGTTCCAGAACCTGCTCGACGGTTTCGGGATGCCGCTGGGTTACGCCGGTGGGGTCACCGGGGACCACTGGTTCGGTGTGGAGCCGGGGCTCGGGCGGGACATCTTCATCCGGTTGATCTACGGGCTGCGGACGTCGCTGTTCATCGCGTTCGCCGCCGCGTTGATCACCGCGACGATCGGTGTCGTGCTCGGCGCGCTCGCCGGCTACCTCGGCGGCTGGCTCGACGCGGTGGTCAACTGGATCACCGACCTGACGCTCGCCATGCCCTTCCTGATCATCGCGTTGGCGCTCACCCCCACTGTCACGCTGCGCTTCTACGGCGAGCGGGGGCAGGTGTCGGCGGCCTTCGGGGTGGGCGTGCTGATCGGCGTCTTCGCCATCTTCGGCTGGACCAGCACGGCCCGGCTGGTCCGCGGGCAGGTGATCGCGCTGCGCGAGCGGGAGTTCGTGGAGGCGGCCAGGGCCAGCGGGGCCGGATTGGGGCACATCATCTTCCGGCAGCTGCTGCCGAACATCTGGGCGCCGATCCTGGTGTCGTTCTCCCTGGCGGTGCCGCAGTTCATCACCAGCGAGGCCGCCCTGTCGTTCATCGGCGTCGGCCTGAGCGACGAGACGCCGAGCTTCGGCCGAATGATCTACCGCAGTCTGGACTTCCTCCAGACCGACCCGGCGTACGTGTTCTTCCCGGGCATCACGATCTTCGCGCTGGTGTTCGCCTTCAACCTCTTCGGCGACGCGTTGCGAGACGCGCTCGACCCGAAGTCGTCCCGGTAGGGGTCAAATCATGGCGCGATTTCTGCTCAAGCGACTCTTCTCCGCCACGCTGACCCTGTTCGCGGTGAGCGTGTTGACGTTCCTGATGTTCTTCGCCCTGCCACGTGACCCGGTCACCAGCATCTGCTCGAAGAACTGCAACCCGGAGCGGCTGGAGCGGGTCCGCGACGACCTGGGCCTGAACGACCCGCTGATCAGCCAGTACGCCGGCTACATGAAGGGCATCGTCACCGGACGCGACCTGGGCAGCGCCCAGGGCGGTAGGTGCGACGCGCCGTGCCTGGGCTGGTCGTACGTCACGAACGAGGCCGTCTCGGACACCATCGCCCGGGTGCTGCCGGTGACGCTGAGCATCGTCATCCCGGCGGCGATCCTCTGGCTGCTGCTCGGGGTGGGCCTCGGCATGGTCTCCGCGCTGCGCCGGGGCACCTGGCTGGACCGCGCGGCCATCGGTTTCTCGCTTACCGGCGCCTCGTTGCAGCTCTACTTCGTCGGCGCGGTGCTGCTGATGGTGTTCGTCTACAACCTGCGGCTGCTTCCGGTGCCCAGCTACACCTCGATCTTCGACAACCCGGCGAAGTGGGCGAGCGGGCTGGTGCTCGCCTGGGTGGCGCTGGCCTTCCTCTTCTCGGCCATCTACGCCCGGCTGTCCCGGGCGCAGATGTTGGAGACGCTGTCCGAAGACTTCGTCCGCACCGCGCGGGCCAAGGGCCTGGCCAAACCCAAGGTGTACGGGCGGCACGCGCTGCGCGCGGCGATCACCCCGGTGGTGACCATCGCCGGTCTGGACGTGGGCGGGGCGCTCGGTGGCACGGTGATCACCGAGACGACGTTCGGCATCCAGGGGTTGGGGCGTACGGCGGTGGACGCCGTGCGCTCGGGTGACCTACCCACGATCATGGCCACGGTGCTGATCGCCGCCGTCTTCGTGGTGTTGGCGAACGTGCTGGTGGACCTGCTCTACGCGGCCATCGACCCACGGGTGCGGCTGCGCTGATCCGCCGGGTGGCCGGCACACCTGTCGATGGCGAAATTTATCGACAACTGTTACACAACTCGTAGGTTTTCTTCCTTACGATCCTCGGGACGTCGGCGGTTCTCGCCCCGACGAACCGCACGGCACATGGGTGAAGGGGGTACTTCATGAGACCACGCGTGGTGGCTGCCGCAGGCGGCGCGATCGCTCTGGTGGTGGCATTGGGTGCGTGCTCGAAGAACACGGGCGAGGGCACCACCGTGGACACCGAGCGGCAGCAGACCGGGGTCATCGCGACCGACCCCAAGGACTCGCAGGGCCCGGCCGCGGAGGTGAGCGGGGCGCAGAAGGGCGGCACCTTCACCGTCATCCGGGAGACGCCGATCTCCCACCTCGACCCGCAGCGGACGTACTCGTTCGCCGGTCTGATGGCCAACCCGCTCTGGTCCCGCTACCTGACCACCTGGAAGGACGACGGCAAGGGCGGCCTGGTCCTCGTCGGCGACCTGGCCGAGACTCCGGGCAAGAACGTCAACAACGACTGCAAGGTCTGGGAATTCACCATCAAGGACGGGGTGAAGTTCGAGGACGGCCGGCCGATCACCTCCAAGGAGATCGCGTACGGCATCGCCAGGTCCTTCGACCCGGACCTCTCCGGCGGCCCGACCTACATCCAGGAGTGGCTGGCCGACACCGCGCAGTTCGACACCAAGTGGGACTTCAAGAAGAACAAGACGTCGCTTCCGCCGGGCCTGAGCACGCCGGACGCCAAGACGCTGCGCTTCGAGTTCGCCAAGCCCCGCTGTGACCTGCCGTTCGCGGTCTCGCTGCCGACCACCGCGCCGCTGCCCGCGGACAAGGACACAGGCATCAACGTGGACAAGCAGCCGTTCTCGTCCGGCCCGTACCGGGTCGCCAAGAACCAGGTAGGCGTGCAGATCACCCTGGAGCGCAACCCCAACTGGGACCCGAACACCGACCCGGTCCGGCACCAGTACCCGGACCAGTTCGTGTGGACCTTCGGCCCGACCGCGGACGCCGCCAACAACCGGGTGATCGCCGACAACGGCGCCGACCAGAGCGCGCTCGCCTTCAACGCCGTGCCCGCCTCGCTCGTCGCCAAGGTGGCCGGGGATGCCTCGCTCAAGTCCCGCAGCATCCTCTCGCCGACCCCCAGCGCCAACCAGCTCGTCATCAACAACCAGCGGGTCACCGACCTGAAGGTGCGCCAGGCGCTCAACTACGCCATCGACCGCGAAGGCATGATCAAGGCGCTCGGCGGGCAGACCGTCGCCGCGCCGCTGACCACGCTGATGCCGCCGGCCACGATCGGCTACAAGGCGTACGAGGCGTACCCGGCCGGGGCGAACGGCGACGTCGCCAAGGCCAAGGAACTGCTCGGCGGCAAGACGCCGGAGCTGGTCCTCGGTGTCGCCGACAACACGACCGAGCAGCAGCAGGGTGCCCAGCTCAAGGCCAACCTGGAGCGGGCCGGCTTCAAGATCACCGTCCGGAACATCTCGGACGACGCGAAGCTCGACGAGATCAAGAAGAAGAACAACCCCTGGGACCTGTACATCGGTAACTGGGCGGCGGACTGGCCGAGCGGAGCCTCGATCCTGCCTGTGCTCTACGACGGCCGCACCATCAAGGCCGAGGGCAACAGCAACCAGTCCTACTTCAACGACCCGGCAGTCAACGCCGAGATGGATCGCATCCTGGCGCTGGCCCCGGCCGAGCAGGGCCCGGAGTGGGCCAAGCTCGACGAGCGGATCATGAAGGAGCACGCGCCGGTCGTGCCGATGTACGTCGACGTGGCCTACAACGTGCACGGGTCCAAGGCCGGCGGGATCTTCATCTCCAGCGTCTTCGGCTACCCGTCGTTCGTCAACGCGCACGTCAAGCCGTAAGGCACACCGCAGACAGACAGGGGTCCCCTCCCGACAACGCCGTCGGGAGGGGACCCCTGTCGTCGTTCGGCAGCCCGGGGACCTGATCGGATCGGACCGCTACGGTCGGGTGCGGGGCAGGGTCCTTCGGCCAGGCTTGACGTCGAAGGGAGGCCTCGTGATCGCGGCGCTCAACCAGCTCGTCGACCAGCTCGAAGAGCACCTCACGGAGGAGTTCGACGTGAACGAAGTGGCCAGGGCGCTCGGCACCACCGAGTACCACCTGCGCCGGATGTTCTCGTCGTTGGCCGGGATGACGCTGTCCGAGTACGTGCGCCGACGCCGCATGACAGTCGCCGCCGCCGACGTCGTTCGGGGCGAGGACGATCTGCTCGACATCGCCGTCCGGCACGGATACGGCTCGACCGAGGCGTTCGGACGGGCGTTCCGGGCCGTCCACGGCGCCAGCCCCGGTGGCGTACGCCGCGACGGAGGCCCCCTTCGCACACAACCGCAGCTCAGGTTCCGCCTGACCGTCGAAGGGAGCACCCCCATGGACACCCGTATCGTCGACCGCCCCGCGTTCCGGCTCGTCGGACACGCCGCCCGGGTCCCGCTCATCCACCGGGGCGTCAACCCGCACATCCAGCAGCACATCGCCGGACTGCCCCCACAGGAGCACGCCCGGCTCAAGGCCCTCAGCGACACCGAACCCGGCGGACTGCTACAGGTCAGCGACGACGTCGACGCCGAGGCCACCGAGGGCAGCGAACTGACCTACCTGCACGGGGTCGCGGTCTCCCGGGACACGCCGGTCCCCGACGACCTGGACGCCATCGAGGTGCCGGCCGGCCAGTGGGCCGTCTTCCGCACCTCCGGGCCGCACCCGCAGGCGCTCCAGGCGACCTGGGCCGCGACCGCGAGCGAGTGGTTCCCGTCCAACCCGTGGCGGCTGCGACCCGGCCCCTCGATGGTCGCCATCCTCGACCGCGCGGAGGACTTCAGCACCGCGACCTGCGAACTGTGGCTGCCCATCGAGCCGGCGTGACGTGAGATCCCGGGTCAGGCCGGGGAGAGGAGGCAGAACTCGTTGCCCTCCGGGTCGGCAAGAACCGTCCAGTGGACATCGGGGCCCAGGTCGAGGACTGTCGCGCCGAGCGACTCCAGCCGCGCCGCCTCCGCCTTCGGGTCGTCGTCCGGATACGGACGCACATCGAGGTGTACGCGGTTCCACACCGTCTTCGGGTCGGGCGTACGGAGGAACTGAAGATACGGGCCGACGTTCGTGGCGGAGCGCAGCACCGCGCTGTCGTCGGTCACCTTGTGCACAGTCCAGTCCGTGGCCTCGCCCCAGAAACGGGCCATGGCTCGCGGATCCGCGCAGTCGACCACCACCGAGGCGATCGGACCGGTGTCCCGGACCGCATCGTGCCAGTCCAGCACGCAGAACTCGTTGCCCTCCGGGTCGGCCATGACCGTCCACGGGACATCGCCCTGCCCCACGTCGGCGGGGGTCGCGCCGAGATCCCTCAGACGCGTGAGCAGTTCCGCGTGATGGGCCGCCGAGGTGGTGGCTAGGTCCACGTGCACCCGGTTCTTGACCGTCTTCGGGTCGTCCGGGTAGGCGACCAGGTCGATGCAGACGGCGACGGGGTCGGGGTAGACGAAACCCTCGGGTTCGAGATTCGTCACGCCCGGCCCCTCGCTGGACACCTCCCAGCCGAGCACCTGCGCCCAGAAACCGCCGAGCGCGGCGTCGTTGTGAGCCTTCATGTTGATCTGCACGAGCCGCGTCGCCATGCCGACGATGCTAGCGGCGGCCGGGCGTACGACCGCACGGCCGGTGAGTGAAGGACTGTGCCGGCGACGTGTTGTACCCGCCGAACTGTGGGACCGTCAGGGGACGAGCACCACGCCACCGCGTACGCCGCCTCGGGCCAGCCGGTCGTGGGCTGCCGCCGCGTCGGCGAAGGGGTACACGTCGGCTACCCGGAGGGAGATGTCGCCGCTGGTGACGAGTGTGACCAGTTCGCTCAGCCGGGATCCGTCCGGTAGCACCTCCAGCGCGAAGGTCCGGATTCCCCGCACCGGTTCCGGGCGAAGCGGGGGCGACGCGGCCACGTAGCCGCCGCCGTCCCGGACGACGTCCAGCAGCGAGGAGCCGATCACCGCCAGGTCGATGACCGCGTCGAACTTCCCCGTCGGATCGTCGGCGCGCGACAGGAACGCCGCGCCCAGCGACTCGACGAACTCACTGTCGTCCGGCCCGGCGAGTCCCGTGGCGTGCAGACCGGTCGCCCGGGCCAGCGCCAGAACGAACCCGCCTACCTGTCCGGCGGCACCTGTGACGAGCACTGTCGAACCCGCGGGGAGCGCGAGCAGGTCGAGGGCCTGGGCGGCGGCGAGGCCATTGGCCGGCAGGGTCGCCGCCTCGGTGGCGGGGACGCCGGCGGGCGCGGAGGTCAGCCAGGCGGCGTCGAGGACCACGTACTCGGCGTGGGCGCCGACGGTGGTCTGCAGCCATGGCGAGAAGCCGATGACCTCGTCGCCGATCGTGAACTCCTCGACCGACGGGCCGACCGCGTCGACGCTGCCGGCAACGTCCCAGCCGGGCGTGTACGGCAGACCGGTCGGCAACGGGGCGGGGAACCGACCGGAGCGGACCATCAGGTCGACCGGATGGACGACCGACGCCGCGACCCGCACCCGGACCTGTCCCGGCCCGGGCTCGGGCACCGGCACCTCGGCCACGTGCAGGACCTCAGGTCCCCCGAACTCCGCATAGCTGACTGCGCGCATCGTCGTCTCCTTCGTGGGATTTCGTGATCACCACGACCGTACGACTGGTCGGCACTGTCGGTAAGTAGGTACCTTAAAGTGCCTAGGGCACCCGGAGGAGACAGTATGGCGACGACGAGTGCGGCTCAACGCCGTGAGCAGTCCAAACGCGACTACGACGCGTTCCTGGACCAGTGCCCGACCCGTGAGCTGCTGAGCAGGCTCACCGACAAGTGGGTCGCGTTGGTGATCCCAGCGCTCGTCGACGGCCCACAGCGGCACGGCGAACTCGCCCGACGTGTCGCCGGCGTCAGCCAGAAGATGCTCACCCAGACCCTGCGCACCCTGGAACGCGACGGCCTGGTCACCCGCACGGTCACCGCCTCGGTACCGGTCCGCGTCGACTACGAACTCACCCCACTCGGCCACGAACTGTTCCCGGTCATGATCGCGATCAAGAACTGGGCCGAGACGCACATGGACCGCGTCTTCGAAGCCCGGACCCGGTACGACGCACGCCCCTGAGCGCGTCGACCTGAGCGTTCGCGCGCGCTCAAAGCCCTGGCTGGATTCCTGGCGCCCTTTCGATGGAGGGCCCGGTGCCGCTCACCCCAGGTGCGTACGCAGGAAGTCCAGTTCCAGGGGGAGCAGACGTTCGGCGGTGCCGTTCGCGGCCATGTGGGTGGCCCCGGTCAGCGGCAGCACCGCGTGCGGGCGGCCGGTGCTCAGCAGCGCCGCCGAGAGCCGCAGCGTGTGCGCGGCCACCACGTTGTCGTCGGCCATCCCGTGCACCAGCAGCAGCGGGCGGGCCTGATCCGGGCCGGTGACCGGTTCGGCGGCCAGCTCGATCAGCGAGTGGTGCGCGTACACGTCCATGCCGTCCTCCGGCAGGCCGAGATAACGCTCGGTGTACGCGGTGTCGTACAGCGCCCAGTCGGTCACCGGGGCGCCGGCGATGCCGCACCTGAACAGCTCCGGGTGCCGGAGCACCGCCAACCCGGCCAGCCATCCGCCGAACGACCAGCCGCGCACCCCCACCCGGTCCAGGTCCAGGTCGGGATGCTTGCCGGCGAGCGCGGTAAGCGCGTCGATCTGGTCGGTGAGGATCACGTCGGCGACCCGCCTGTGGATCGCCTTCTCGAACGACGGGGCCACTCCCGGCGTACCCCGGTTGTCGATGGTGACCACCGCGAACCCGGCGTCGGCCCACCACTGCCGCTCCAGCCAGGCCGCGCGGGCGGTCACCACCTCCTGGTGGCCCGGCCCGCCGTAGATGTCCAGCAGCACAGGCAGTCGCCGGCCCGTGACGTGGTTGTCCGGGTACAGCACCGCCGCCGGCAACCGCCGGTCGGTGACCCGCTCGAGAAGCGGCAGCGGCGAGTACGGAGGGGTCGCCGCCAGCGACCGCAGCTCGGCCACCTCCCGGTCGCCGCGCCGCACCGTCCACCGCACGCCGGCGTGGTCCAGCGAGGCGACCCCGATGACCAGCACGTCCCCGCCCACGGCGGCGGTGTGCCAGCCCGAGTCGGTGGTGATCCGGCGGGCGTCCACCCCGCCGCCGATGGTGGTGCGTACCCGGAACAGGTGCCGCTCGCTCGGCTCGCCGTCGCTCGCCTCGACCAGCAGGTCCGCCGGGCCGGAGTTGGCCGGCAGTCGACCGACCACCCGCCGTACGTACAGCGACGGCGGTGTGAGCAGGGTGCCGTCGGCGAAGAGGCACCGCGCGTCGTACCCGTCGTGGGCCAGCTCCCCGCCGACCAGCACCCGACCGTCCGGCAGGTGCGCCGGGGTACCGGCGATCGGCTCGACCCACCGCGGATCGGCAAGCTCGGCGTGCACCTGCGTCTCACCGGTACGCGGGTCCACGGCGAGCACCAGCCCGTGCTGCTGCGACCGGCGCAGCACAGTGATCAGCGGGCTGCCCTCGCCCCAGCTCACCCCGGTCAGGTACGGGTACGTCTCGCGGTCCCAGTGCACGTCGACCCAGCCGTCGTCCAGATCGAGCAGGTGCAGGCTGACCTCCGCGTTCGGCCCGCCCGCCCGGGGGTACGCCACAGCGGTCGGAGGGCTCGCCGGGTCGGCCGGGTCGTGCAGGTGCCACCGTTCCAGCCGGGACTCGTCCACCCGGGCGGCGAGCACCATGCGCCCGTCCGGCGCCCACCAGTAGCCCCGGTACCTGCCGAACTCCTCCGCCGCGATGTGCTCGGCCAGGCCCCAGCTCACCCCGGCGTCCTCGCCGGCCAGCAGGGTGTCGGTGCCGTCGGCCTCGATCACCCGCAGCTCGCCCCGGCGGACACCCTCGGCCGCGTCCGTCACGTACGCCAGTCGTTGCCCGGTCGGGTCCGGACGGGGGTCGAGCACCGGGCCGACGGCTGCCACCTCCACCACGTCGCCGTGCACCAGGTCGGCCCGGAAGAGCCGCCCGGCCAGCGCGAACACCGCCACCCGGCCGGCGGCGTCGAGCGCGTACGACCCGATGCCCCCGGCGTTGAGCCGCAGCCGTTCGCGTAACGCGCGTTCGCCGGGGGAGAGCGCCCGGGGATCGCCGCCCCCGTCCAGCAGGGTCGCCGGGTCCGCCACCAGCTGCTCCTCGCCGGTGGCCACGTGCAGCTGCCACAGCGCGTCCGCCGGATCCTCCGGACCGGCGGAACGCAGGAAGATCACCCGGGAGCCGTCCTCCGCCACGGCGACGGCGCGCGGCGCACCGTGGGTGAACCGGCGGGTACGGGCGGCCAGCTCCGGGAAGTCCACCGCCAAATCGTAGAGCGGTGGCGAGGGTGATGTGGCCGACCTGGGCGGACGCGTCAGCGCCGGCAGGGCCGAACCGCCGGTTAGAGTGACCGTCGTGACGACGCTGCCCGACCGCCGCCTGCTGCTGGTCCACGCGCACCCGGACGACGAGTCCATCGGCACCGGCTCGACGATGGCCCACTACGCCGCCACCGGCGCGCACGTGACGCTCGTGACCTGCACCCTCGGCGAGGAGGGCGAGATCCACGTACCGGCGCTGGCCCAGCTCGCCGCCGCCGAGGCGGACCAGCTCGGCGGGTACCGGATCGGCGAGCTGGCCGCCGCCTGCGCGGCGCTCGGCGTCAGCGACCACCGCTTCCTCGGCGGTGCGGGCCGCTACCGCGACTCGGGGATGATGGGGCTCGCCACAAACGAGCATCCCCGCGCCTTCTGGCAGGCCGACCTCGACGAGGCCGCCGGGCACCTGGTGGAGATCATGCGGGAGGTACGCCCACAGGTGCTTGTCACGTACGACCCCAACGGTTTCTACGGCCACCCCGACCACATCCAGGCGCACCGGGTGGCGATGCGCGCGGTCGAGCTGGCCGCAGTCGAGGGTTGCGCCCCGGCCAAGGTCTACTGGACGGCCATGCCGCTCAGCGTGCTGGAGGCCGGCCTGGAGCACTTCGCCGAATCCTCGGACAACCCGTTCGCCGGCATCCGCGACCTCGCCGAGCTGCCCTTCGGCACCCCGGACGCCGAGATCGCCGCCCGGATCGACGGCACCGACCAGCACACCGCCAAGGAGGCCGCGATGCGGGCGCACGCCACCCAGATCCCGGCCACCTCCTGGCTCTACTCGATCGCCGGCAACTTCGGCGGCGAGTTCATGGGCGTGGAGTTCTTCACCCTGGCGGTCGGTGCGAAGGGACCGGGCTCCGGCCCGTACGGCTGGGAGGATGACCTGTTCGCCGGGCTTCCCGACGAATCCGCCACCGACCGCCGCCCGGTCGCGGCAGCCGGCCTCCGGTGACCCTGCCCGCCGCGCCGATGTCGGTCGTGCAGGACCAGGGCACCCCGCCGGAGGCGGGGCCGCCCCCGCGTCTGCTGGACCTGGGTCTGCGGGTTGCCGGTGCGGTGGTCGTCGTGGTGGCAGGTGTGCTGACCGGGGTGCTGGAGCTGCTGCTCGCCACGGTCCGCGTCGGCGGTCAGCTGATCGGCGTGTCGGTGCTGCTCGCCGTCGGCGCCAACATCGTGCTGAGCTGGTTCGCGCACGAGGCGGTGGGCCGGCGGTGGGCGGTGGCGCTGCCGGCCGTGCCGTGGTTCGCCCTGATGGCGGTGGCCGCCATCCGGACCTCCGAGGGCGACCTGCTGCTGGCCGGGGACAACTGGGTAGGCCTGGCCATGATCGTGGCCGGCGCGATGACCTTCGCGGTGATGGGTTTCCGGCAGATCCTCACCCCACCGCCCACCCTGCTCGGCTGATGACGCCACACAGGTGCGGGTGGTAGATATTCCTGCCAGGGATGCGGCCCCGCGATGGGGCGTACGGCAGGAGGTCGTGCGATGGACAGACGGTGGCGTGACGTCGGGGTGCTCACGGGAGCGTTGTTCGCGGCGAACGTGGCCGCCCGGCTGATCATCAAACTCGGCTTCGACGGTGACGACACCGCCGCCGACCGGGTGTCGCTGGCGATGTTCGTGGTGATCGGACTGATCCTGGCCGTGGTCGCCTTCCGCTGGGGCAGCCGCCGGCCACTGTCCGCCTGGTTGGCCGACCTGGCCCTGGTGGTGGGGATCGCCATGGCGCTGACCGTCCTGGTCGGGCCGCTGCTGGTCGGCGACAACCCGTTCGGCGCCGGCGCGGGCACGTTCTTCGCCCAGATCTGGCTCTACCTGCTCGCCACGGGTGCGGGAATCCTGATCGGGTACCTGGTGCTCACCGCGCTCGGCCGGGACTACCGGTCGCAGCAGCTCAAGCGGTACGCCGAAGTCAAGGCCGCCAAGCCGCGCCGAGTGGTCCGCCGCTGACCCCGCCCGGCCCCGCTCTCCCCTCGCGCCGATCTCGCACTGTGCGCGCCGATTTGGTGCTCTGCACCCCTTCTGTCACGGCAGAAAGTGCAAGATCGGCGTGGTGAGGGGGTGGGGCCGGGATGGGTCAGGGGGCGACGCGGGTCAGGTAGGTGTGGTGGGTGGTGAAGCCGAGGGTGCGGTAGAGCGCCACCGCCGCCGTGTTGCGCTGTTCCACCTGGAGGAAGGCGTGGGTGGCGCCGGCGGACACGCCCCAGTCGGCCAACGCGTGGATCACCCGCCGGGCCAACCCCTGCCGGCGGGCGGCGGGCACCACCTCGATCAGGCTGAGCCCGAGCCAGCGGCCGTCACCGGTCACCGTGCCACGGCCGGTGGCCACAAGCGTGCCGTCGGCGTACACGTGGGCGAAGCGGACCTGCTCGACCGCGGTGAGCACGTGCCGGGCGGCGTCCGGGAGGCCGCCCTTGCGGCCGGCGGCGACGGCCAGCCACTCCTCGCTCGGCACCGTGGCCAGCTCGACGGCCACGCCGGTGCCCGTGGGCTCGGGTAGGGGCAGGGGCACGGTCTGCACCAGTGTGGGCGGGCGGCTGCCCCAGCCCCGGTCGTCCAGTTCGGCGCCGACGGGCGCGGCGAGCGGCAGCGGTGTGTTGATCATCGCAGGCTGGCCCTGCTCGGCGTACCAGCGCTCGACCGCGTCCACGGCGGCCGGCAGCGGGCGGTCCGGATCGCCTACCGGCAACGCCGAGTTGGCGCGTCCGGTCCAGCCCTCGGCCGATCTCAGCAGCCAGTCGCCGAGGCGGCCGCGGGTGGGCGCCGGCCAGGCCTCGTCGGCGGCGCGTTCCAGCGCCATCACGGCGGCGGCGGTCGGCCGGCGGGTCGGCGGTACCCGTTTGGCCCGGTGCACCTGCGCCACCGGAACCCGTAGCGGACCCTGCGCCGTGGCCAACGTGAGATGAGTCTCGCTCAGCTCCACCAGCTCGCCGAGGGCGTCGGAGAACAGCGGGCGGCCTTCGCGAATCCCCACAATCCGGCGGACCACGATTCGGTGGCCCACATCCTGCTGTCGGAGCACGATCGACCCCCTCCCCGGCGAGATACTAGGCTCTTACCGTCGCGGTGATCGCGGCGTGTCTTGCGGAGGAGAAGACCGGTGACCTACATCATCGCCGAGCCGTGCGTGGATGTGCTCGACAAGGCATGCATCGAGGAGTGCCCGGTCGACTGCATTTACGAGGGCAACCGGATGCTCTACATCCACCCCGACGAGTGCGTCGACTGTGGTGCCTGTGAGCCCGTCTGCCCGGTGGAGGCGATCTTCTACGAGGACGACGTCCCCGAGCAGTGGAAGGACTACACCGGCGCCAACTACGAGTTCTTCGAGGACCTGGGCTCGCCCGGGGGCGCCTCGAAGATCGGCAAGGTCGAGAAGGACGCGACCTTCGTCGCCGCGCAGCCGCCGCGCGGCGAGGGCCACTGACCCGGTCCGCGCCGGTCTCGTCGCGGCTGCCCGAGTTCACCTGGGACTCCCTGGACGCCGCGGCCGCTCTGGCCGCGGCGCATCCGGGGGGCCTGATCAACCTCTCCATGGGTACGCCTGTCGACCCGGTGCCCGAGGTGATCCGCCAGGCGCTCGCTGACGCGTCCGACGCTCCCGGCTATCCGCTGACCGCCGGCACCCCGGTGCTGCGCGACGCGATCGCCGCCTGGGTCGCCCGTGCCTGCGGCGCCGGCGTCGACGGTCTCGGTGTGCTGCCGACAATCGGCTCGAAGGAGCTGGTGGCCTGGCTGCCGACGCTGCTCGGCATCGGCCCCGGTGACGTGGTCGTCGTGCCGTCGGTCGCGTACCCCACGTACGAGGACGGGGCGCGGCTGGCCGGCGCCACGGTCGTCCGCGCCGACTCGCTCACCGCGGTCGGGCCGACCTCCCGGGTACGCCTGGTCTGGGTCAACTCGCCGGGCAACCCGACGGGTCGGGTGCTGCCCGCGGCGCACCTGCGCAAGGTGGTCGACTGGGCCCGGGAACGGGGTGCGGTCGTCGCCAGCGACGAGTGCTACCTGCCGCTGGGCTGGTCGGCCGAGCCGGTGTCGGTGCTGTCCCCGCAGGTCTGCGGCGGCTCGTACGACGGGGTGCTCGCCGTGCACTCGCTGTCCAAGCGGTCCAACCTGGCCGGCTACCGGGCCGGGTTCGTGGCCGGCGACCCGGCGCTCGTGGCCGAGCTGCTGAAGGTCCGCAAGCACGCCGGCATGATCGTGCCCGCCCCGGTGCAGGCGGCGATGGTGGCCGCCCTGCGGGACGAGCGACACGCCGACGAGCAGCGGGAGCGTTACCGGGCCCGCCGTGAGGTGCTGACGGCCGCGTTCACCGGCGCCGGGTTCACGGTCGAGCACTCGGAGGCCGGTCTCTACCTCTGGCTCACCCGCGACGAGGACTGCTGGGAGACGGTCGACTGGCTGGCCCGACGGGGCATCCTGGTCGCCGCCGGCGTCTTCTACGGCCCCACCGCCGGCCGGCACGTCCGGGTCGCGCTCACCGAGTCCGACGCACACGTCGCCGCGGTCGCGGCCCGCCTCGCCGAGATCTGACCGCCCTTCCGGGCGGCCGACCCGTGGGGGTCGACCGCCCGGCCGGCGTCAGTCGCTGATCCGGGCGAAGACCCGCAGCAGGGTGTTCCGGCTCTGCTTCTCCAGCAGTTCGCTGGACATCAGCTCCTGCACGGCGATCACCCGGCCGTCGTGCAGGGTCAGTTCCGCCTTCAACGGCACCTCCCGTTTGACGTTCACGGAGGCGACCTCCTCGTACGGCAGGAACGTGTGTGCGGTCGCCAGCTCAGCGATCGGCACCGAGTCGACAAGCGCGCGCAGCCGCTTCTCGCCCTGGCTCGCCTTGCCGGGGTCGGCGATCAGGACCAGCCCCCGGTCGAGGATGAGCACGTCGTGCTCCCTGCCGTCGATCTTGATGTTGGCCAGCGCGCCGATCAGGTCGGCGTCCCGCCCGGAGACCCGCTCCTCCACCACCGTCGCGCCGGACGGATCGACGCCCAACTCGGCCAGGCGGGCCAGCGCCACGTCAAGGGTCTGCGGCGCGACGGCCAGCTTGGCGATCTCGGCGAGGTCCCACGGCTGCCCGTCCGGGCCGACGAGCCGGGCCGGGCCGGACCAGGAGAGCTGCCAGTGGGCCCGACCGGAGCGGACTGCCGCGTTGTCCAGCAGCGTCTCCATCGGCCCGGCGAACCGGGCGGCCGCCTCCTTGCGGGTCGCGTCGCCGAAGAACTGCTCGGCGAACTCACCGAGCCGGCCGGAGCTGACCAGCTCCAGCACTGTCGTGAGGCCCGGCCTGGCGACACCCGTGAACCGCCCCGCGGCCCGGTAGACGCCGTCCGCCTGCTGCTGCACCATCGCCGCCACGGACGAGGCGGTGAACTGAGGCCAGGGCAGCACCTGGCGGCTGCCGTGCTCGACCACGACGCCCTGCAACTGTCGGCCGGCGCCGTCGATGTCGGCGAGCAGCAGCGCCGCAGGTCGTTCGTCCGAGGCGACGGTCCCCGCCGGCAGGTCCGCCATCGCGGCGACCCGGACGCCGATCGGTGGGTGGGTGTCCCACGGCGACGGCTCCCGGTCGGGGGCGTTCTCCCGCAGCTCGGCCAACTCGTCGCGGCGGGCCCGCAGCAACTGGCCGAAGCCGCCGAAGAGGTCGTCCGGCGCGAGCCCGGCGGACCAGCCCGGCTCGACGTACCGGCGCATGTAGAAGCCCCAGGCGGCGCCGAGCGCCGGCAGCGTCCGCAGGGCGGAGGTGGCGGCGTCGTGCCCGGCCAGCAGCACCGAGGAGCGGTCGGCCTCCAGCTCCTGCCGCCGCGATGCGGCGTTGTCAACCCTCAGGTAGAGCTTCGAGTACCCCTTGAAGACCCAGCCGATCGGGTTGCGCGGGCTGATCCGGTCCAGCGTCTCCGCGATGGCCAGCCGACCCCGGTACGCCACACCGCCGAGGCGGGTGTGCTTGCCGGAGTAGTGGCCCAGCTCGTGGGCGAGCACCGAACGCAGCTGGTCCATCCGCATCGCCTGGAGCAGCGGCAGTCCGACATACAGGGTGCGGCGCCCGCCGACCAGGCCGAGGAACCGGCTCTGCTCGGCGACCGCCGCGTTCACCTCGGGCACCAGCCGGATCTCGTCCGGGGCGCGGGTGCCGACCGCGGTGGCCAGCTCCCGCACGGTGGCCCACAGATCCGGCGCCTCGCGCTCGGTGAGGACCAGGCCGGGCGCCGGCTCGTTCTTCGTACGGATCGCGCGCCACAGCCCGGCGGCGACCGCGCCCAACGCGACGACCAGGGGCAGCAGCAGCTTCCCGGTGACGAGCCCGTTGGTGTGGCCGTACAGCCAGACCCCGAGCGCGACGACGGCGGCGAGCTGTAGGAGCGCGACGACGTAGAAGCCGATCAACATGACCACCGAGGCCAGGGCCCGGTATGTCGCGGACATTTCATTTCCTCCCGCTGTTAGCCCGCATCCAGATGGCGGGCAGCGGAGCGGACCGTACGACGATGATCAGTAGTGGACAACCCCCTTCCGGACCGGCCTTCTCAAGATCTACGATCTGCCGGGTCTTCGACGGGCTGAGAGGAAACGCGGCATGTGGCCGTTCCGGCGTAACAACAGGCAGGTGGCCGTTCCCACGTTGATCGTGGATCCGGCGGAGGGCGACCCGACCGCGCGGGCGCTGCGGGAGGCCGTTGAGCGCCGGGACTGGGGCACCATCCGTGATCTCCTGACCCCGGTGACCGACCCGGACGAGCACGCCTTCCACGTCTCGGTGCTCGCCAACACCGACGGCCTGCAGGACTGGATCGGCGAGTGGGTCGAGGCCGAACCCCGGTCGACACTGCCGGTGCTGGTGCGGGGGGCGCACGCGGTCTACTGGGCCTGGGAGGCCCGCAGCAGCGCCCGCGCCTCGCAGGTGAGCCAGGATCAGTTCAAGGAGTTCCGGCGACGGCTGCGGCTCGCCGAGAACTCCCTGGACGAGGTGGCCGACCGCGACCCGGACGACACCACCGCGCGTACCTTCCTCGTCACCTCGGCGCGGGGGCGGCAGGTGGACCGGGATGAGGCGGACCGGCGCTTCGCCGACGTCGTCGCCCGGCACCCGTGGCACCGGATCGCGCACGAGCAGGTGCTCCAGTACCGCTGCCACAAGTGGTTCGGCAGCCACGAGGAGATGTTCGACTTCGCCCGGGAGGCGGTGGCGAAGTCGCCGGCCGGCTCGCCGCTGGGGCACCTGGTCGTCGTCGCCCACCTGGAGAAGTGGCTGGACCTGCCCGTCGGCGAGGACGAGGAGTACCTGGACGACGACGCCCTCCGGGCGGAGATGAACGCCGCGGCCGACCACTCGGTACGCCACCCCGACTACCGGCGCCGGCCGGGCTGGGCGAGCGTGCACAACACCTTCGCCATGGGCTTTTCCAAGGTGGGGGACCTGCGCTCCGCCGCCGGCCAGTTCGAGGTGATCGGCGACCAGGTGACCAACTGGCCCTGGCAGTACATCAACAACGACCCGGTGATCCCGTTCGTCGCGTGGCGCGACGACGCGATGGCCGTCGAGGACTGACAGGCGTCCGGGCCGGCACCGGGGGATATCCTCGGCGCCGGACCTGGTCGGGGCCGCCGGCCCCGCACCCCAGCAGGAACGTCGAGGTGTGCGGATGGTGGACGGGACCGGTGCGCGGGTACGGGCGGCGGTGGTCGGCACCGGCCTGATCGGTGGTTCGGTGCTGCTCCGGATGCACGCCGCGGGCGTCGACGTGACCGGGTGGGATCCGGACGAGGACACCAGGCGACGGGCCCGCCTGATGGGCGTACCCGTTCCGGATCTGCTTGTCGAGGCGGTGGCCGACCGGGACGTGGTGTTCCTGTGCGGGCCGTTGCCCACCCTGCCGGCCACACTTGTCGAGGTGGCCGCGATGACCGGTGGGCGTTGCGTGCTGACCGACGTCGGCAGCACCAAGGAGGAGGTGGCGGCGTTCGCCGCCACACGCGGCCTGACGGACCGGTTCGTGCCGGGGCACCCGATGGCCGGCACCGACCGGGCGGGCCTGACGGCCGCGGGGCCGGATCTGCTGACCGGCGCCGCCTGGGTGCTCTGTCCCGCGCCCGGGCCGGCCACTGCCGCGTTCCGCTGGCTGGCCGGGCTGCTGGTGGACCTCTTCGAGGCCCGGGTGGTGCCGATGTCCCCGGCGGAGCACGACTCGGCCGCCGCACTCGCCTCACACGTGCCGCACCTGCTCGCCGGCGCGCTGGCCGGCGCCGTGCAGCGCGCACCGCTGCGCGACGCGATACTGGCGCTCGCCGCGGGCAGCTTCTCCGACGGCACCCGGGTCGCCGGGACTCCGGCCGACCGGACCGCGAACATGCTGCTCGGCAACCGGCAGCGGGTGCTGCGGGAGCTGACCGAGGTCACCGCGTTCCTGGACGACCTGGCCGCCGCGCTGCACGCCGGTGACGGGCCGGCGCTCACGGCGCGGTACGACGAGGCGCGGGCCTCCCGGATGGCGCTGCGCGACCGCCGGTTCGACGCGTACGAGCGGCGGTTCCCCCTCGACGGTGACCACGCCGCCGAGGTGTCCTGGCTGTGCGGTCTGGGGGTGGCCGGCGGTCACCTGACCGGGCTGCGCGTCGGTGCCGACACCGTCTCCTACGCGGCGCGACGCCCGACTGCTGACTAGGCTGAGGGCATGGCGGTGGACGGCCCGGTGGTGCAGGTGCGCGGCGAGGCGTACCGGGAGGTGCCGCCCGAGCTGGCGCGCTTCGCGGTCACCGCGACGGCTCGTGATCGGGACCGGGAGGTCACGTTGACCCGGCTGGCCGAGCGGGCCGCCGCCGTGCGGGTGCTGCTGGAGGGCGCCGGGCCGGCGGTGGTCCGGCGGGAGACGGGTGACCTGCGGGTGCGCCCGGAGACCCGGCGCTCGGGGGAGCGGGTGGTCGCCTGGCACGGCAGCGTCACCACCACCGTCACCGTCACCGACTTCACCGCGCTCGGCGAGCTGATGCTCCGGCTGGCCGACCAGGATCAGGTCGAGGTGGCCGGTCCGTGGTGGGAGCTGCATCCGGACAGCCCCGCGCACCGCGAGGCACGGCACGCCGCGATCGGCGACGCCCTGCTGCGGGCCCGGGAGTACGCCGAGGCGCTCGGCGCCCAGGTCACGGCACTGATCGAGCTGGCCGACGCCGGCCCCGCCGACCGGCCGATGTTCGCCCGCGCGGCGTTCGCCGGGGGTGACGCCACGCCGGAGCTGGAGTTGGATCCGCAGCCGCAGACCGTGCAGGCGGCCGTGCAGGCGCGCTTCACCATCAGCACCCCGGTCCTGGGCTGATGCCGCCGGCCCGGGTGCTGTCCGTCGACGAGGCGGTGGCGCGGGCGTCGGCGCTGGCCGAGGCCGGTCCGCGACAACTGCTCGGCATCGCCGGCGCGCCTGGTGCCGGGAAGTCCACCCTCGCCGAGCTGATCGTGGCCGAGGTGGGGCCGGCCGCCCGGCTGGTGCCGATGGACGGCTTCCACCTGGCGCAGTCGCAGCTGGTCCGGCTGGGCCGCGCGGACCGCAAGGGCGCGGTGGACACCTTCGACGCCAACGGGTACGTCTCTCTGCTGCGCCGGCTGCGCCGTCTGGAGCCCACCTCGGTGTACGCGCCGGAGTTCCGGCGGGAGCTGGAGGATCCGGTGGCCGGGGCGATCGAGGTGCCGCCGTCGGTCCGGCTGGTGGTGACCGAGGGCAACTACCTGCTGCTTCCGGACTTCCCCTGGCAGGAGATCCGGCCGCTGCTGCACGAGGCGTGGTTCCTCGACCTGGACGCCGAGGTGCGTCAGCGGCGGCTGGCGGCCCGGCACGAGGCGTTCGGGCGGTCACCGGAGCAGGCGCGGGCCTGGGCGTTGGGCAGCGACGAGTCGAACGCCGCCCTGATCACCCCCACCGCCGACCGTGCCGACCTGGTGCTGCGCCTCTCCGAGCCGCCAGCGCCCTGACCCGGCCGACGCTGCGGTTTCACCCCGTGACGCCCCGGTCCTCGCGACTCATGTCCCCGGTGGCGGGCGTTCCCTCGGCGAGCCCGTACCGCAGGAGCACCGCACCCTTGCCCGAGGTGGCGGGTGGTTCGAGGAGGGTCAGGTTGCTCGGCACCGCGCCGCCGTCGAACACCTTCTTGCCGACGCCGAGCAGGATGGGAAAGATCCACAGGTTGAGCCGGTCGAAGAGGCGCTCGTGCAGGAGGGTCTGCACCAGGTTCAGGCTGCCGATCACATGGATGTGCTCGTGCCGGTCCCGCAGGGCGGCCACGGCGCTCACCAGGTCGGGTCCGAGTTGCGTCGAGCCGGCCCAGTCCAGGTCCGGGTTGCCGCGCGACGCGACGTACTTGGGGATGCTGTTGAACAGGGTGGCTATGCCGCCGTCGACGCCGTCGACCTGTTGCGGCCAGTATCCGGCGAAGATGTCGTAGGTTCTGCGGCCCAGGAGCAGCGCGTCCATGCCCCGCATGCCCTGTTCGACCTGTCGGCCGCCCGTCTCGTCGAACAGGGGCGCCTGCCAACCTCCGTACGGGAAGCCTTCCGGGTCCTCCTGCGGGCCGCCCGGTGCCTGGGCGACCAGGTCGAGTGTCGCGAACAGGTCGATGTGGATGGTGCCCATGCTGTCCTCCTAGGGCGTGTCCTGCCGATCTTGTAGCGGTAGGTCGTTGACGATGTGCCGGTGGTGCGTCGTGGTGAGTTGACCGATGAGGCGTGGGCGGTGATCGCGCCGCTGCTTCCCGAGCCGGGCGGTGCGCGGGGGCGGTGGCGGGATCACCGTCAGGTGATCAACGGGATCTTGTGGAAGCTGCGAACGGGTGCGCCGTGGCGTGACCTGCCGGAACGCTTCGGGCCGTGGAAGACGTGCCACGAACGCCTGCGTCGGTGGACCGCCGACGGGACATGGGATCGGATCCTCGCGGCGGCCCAGGTGTATGACGACGGCACACCGGTGCAATGGACGATCAGCATTGACTCATCGATCGTGCGGGCGCATCAGCATGCCGCTGGCGCCCGCAAAAAGGGGGCTCCCCGACAAGTTCGGCGACGCCTGGTGCGCAAGATGGTGAGGCCATCGGCCGCTCCCGAGGCGGGCTGAGCACGAAGATCCACCTCGCCGTCGACGGACGCGGCCGGCCGCTGTCGATCCTGCTTACCCCCGGGCAGGCCGGCGACAACCCCCAGATCCTCGCCCTGCTTGACGCGATCCGCGTCAACGAGCCGGGCCCCGGACGGCCCCGCAAACGCCCTGACGTGCTGATCGCCGACAAGGGCTACGCCCACGACTCCACCCGCCGAGCACTGCGGCAACGCGGGATCCGGCACGTCATACCCGAACGTTCCGACCAGATCGTCCGCCGCGCCGCCAAGGGCAGCACCGGCGGACGACCACCAGCTTTCGACAAGCAGGTCTACCGCAAGCGCAACGTCGTGGAACGCTGTTTCAACCGGCTCAAGCAGTGGCGTGACCTGGCCACCCGCTACGCCAAACGCGCATCCCTCTACCGGTCCAGCCTGGTCCTCATCGCCGCTGTCATCTGGCTTCCATGATCAGCAGATGCACGTTAGTCGCCGGTCATGCCGTCGATCTGTTCCCGGAGAATGTCGGCTTGGCCGCAGTGCCGTGCCAACTCGCGGATCATGTGCACGTAGACGTAGCGCAGCGACACCCTGCCCAGCCGGGGATGAGGCACAGTGTCGTCGAGGGCGAACCCGGCTGCGATCTGCCTCGATCGATCACAGACCGCGGCGTACTCCGCGATGACGTCTGCGACCGTCTCGCCCGAGCCGACCTGCCAACTGGCGTCGTCACCGAACGAGTTACCGCTGATCTGTTCACGCGGCTGCTGTCCCAGGCAGTGCTGAAACCAGTTCCGCTCAACAGCGGCGGCGTGTTTGACGAGACCGATGAGCGTGGTGAGCGAGGGCACCAGGCTCCGGCGGGCGTCATCCTCCGACAGCCCTCGGAGCTTGGCGATGATGACATCGCGGTACGCGTCGATGAAGGCTTCCAGAAGCTCGCGTTCCGGAGCCGTGCTCGCGAGTTCCTCGCTGTCGAGCGGCCGGGCAGTCGTCACATCGACACGCTAACAGTGAGGTTCCGTCTCGCCCCACCAAGATCGGCAGGACACGCCCTAGTCGAGTTCGCGGACCGGTCGGGCCGGGTTGCCGACCGCGACCACGTTTGCGGGTAGGTCGCGGGTGACCACCGCTCCGGCGCCGACGACGGTGTTCGCGCCGATCGTCACTCCCGCCAGCACGATCGCGCCGCCGCCGAGCCACACATTGTCGCCGATGGTGATCGGTTTGGCGGCCTCCCACTTGTCGCGCCGAGGCGCGGGTTCCACCGGGTGCGTCGGGGTGAGCAGCTGTACGTTCGGGCCGACCTGGACGTCCGCGCCGAGGGTGATCCGGGCGACGTCGAGGAAGACGGCGTTGTAGTTGACGAAGGTGCGCGGGCCGATGCGGATCTGCCAGCCGTAGTCGCAGTAGAACGGCGGGCGGATCCAGGTGTCCTCGCCCAGCTCGCCGAGGAGGTCCCGCAGTGCGGCGAGTCGAGCCCGCGGATCGGCTGCCGGGCTGGTGTTGAAGCGTTCCATCAGGCGGGCGGCCCGGTCCTGGTCAGCGATGATCTCGGGATCGTCGGCGAGGTAGGGCTGACCGGCGAGCATCTTGTCCTTCATGGAGGTCACCAGGTCGATGATGCCGGCCGGCACGCCGCGAGTTGGCAGGTCCGTCATATTTTGGCCGTCTTTTTTGCATACCCGGTATGTAATACTGGCGGCGGTCAATGCGTCTCCACCGATTTCAACGCTCCACCAAGGAGGATCCGTTGCGTCGACGCAGCAGAATGACCGCCGCCACCGCAGCCCTGGCCCTCGTGCTCGGCACTCCGGTGACCGCCGCGGCAAGCCCACCCACAAGCACCACTGCCGACGCCAGCCCGCGTCGCGCGTCCACCACCACGACCACCGTCACCCTGCTCACCGGCGACCGGGTCACCGTCACCCCGTCCGGGTCCGCCGCGATCCGTCCCGGCCCGGGGCGTACCCACCTGCGTTTCCTCACCACCCGCGACCGCGGTCACCTCATCGTGCTGCCGCAGGACGCCCTGCCGCTGGTCCGCGACGGCCGGGTCGACAGGCGGCTCTTCGACGTGACCGGGCTGGTCGACGCCGGCTACGACGACGCCCGTCGGGGCGACCTGCCGGTGCTGGTCGCCGGCAACGCGGGCGCGCGGCAGCGGGCCGCGACGCCGGCCGGGCTGACCGTCACCACCCAACTTCCGGCCATCGGCGGGGTCGCCGCCACTGCCGACAAGCGGCAGGCCGCAAACGTCTGGGCGGCGCTCACCGGCGCCGGCGCCCGGGTCGGCACGGCGGGGGGCGCCGACCGCATCTGGCTCGACGGCCGCCGACAGCTCACCCTCGACCACAGCGTGCCGCAGATCGGCGCCCCGGCCGCCTACCAGGCCGGCCTCACCGGTCAGGGCGTACGCGTCGCGGTGCTGGACACCGGCATCGACGCCGGCCACCCCGACCTGACCGGCCGGGTCGCCGAGGCGCACAACTTCACCGAGGCCGCAGACGCCGGTGACACGGTCGGCCACGGCACGCACGTCGCCTCGATCATCGCGGGCAGCGGCGCGGCCTCCGGCGGCAAGTACCACGGTGTGGCCCCGGACGCCACGCTCCTCAACGGCAAGGTCTGCGAGGAGGGCGGCTGCATGGAGTCGGCGATCCTCGCCGGCATGCAGTGGGCAGCCGCCGACCAGCACGCCGATGTGATCAACATGAGCCTGGGCGGCGGTGACACACCGGACGTCGACCCGCTGGAGGCGGCAGTCGACTCGCTCACCGCGCAGACCGGTGCCCTCTTCGTCCTCTCCGCTGGCAACGACGGCACCGACGGCTCGGTCGGCTCGCCGGGCAGCGCCGACGCGGCGCTCACGGTCGGCGCGGTGGACCGGGACGACGCCCTTGCCGACTTCTCCAGCCGGGGCCCCCGGGTGGGCGACGGCGGGTTGAAGCCGGACATCACCGCGCCCGGGGTGGAGATCGTGGCCGCCCGCGCCGACGGCACGGAGATCGGTACGCCGGTGGGGGACGGGTACGTCGCGCTCTCCGGCACCTCGATGGCCGCGCCGCACGTCACCGGAGCGGTGGCGCTGCTCGCCCAGCAGCACAGCGGCTGGACGGCGACGCAGCTCAAGGCCACACTGATGGCGTCGGCGAAACCGCACCCGGAGCAGACCGCGTTCCAGCAGGGCGCCGGCCGGGTCGACGTGGCCCGGGCGATCACCCAGCGGGTGACGAGCGACCCGGTGAGCGTCTCCTTCGGTCGACCGACCTGGCCGCACGACGACGACACGCCGATCACCAGGAACGTCGACTGGCGTAACGACGGCCCGGACCCGCTCACCCTGGACCTCGCCCTCGAGGTGACCGGCCCGGACGGCCAGCCGGCACCGGCCGGCATGTTCGCCCTGGGCGCGGGCCAGGTCACCGTGCCGCCGGGCGGCACCGCAGGCACCACTGTCACCGTGGACACCCGGATCGGTACGGACGGCTACTGGACCGGCCGCATCGTGGCCAGCTCCGGTACGGCCGTGGCTGTCACCCCGGTGGCGGTGAACCGGGAGGTGGAGAGCTACCAGCTCACCGTCCGGCACCTCGACGCCACCGGTGCCGCCGCCACGGACCACATCACCACGCTGATCCGGCTCGACACCCTGGACAGCTACAACCTGTACGACCCGGACGGCACCGACGAGCTCCGCGTGCCGAAGGGCCGCTACGGGCTGGCAAGCATCGTCTTCAGCGGGGACACCGGCGCCGCCCAACTGGCGCAGCCCGAGCTGGCGGTGACCGCCGACACGACTGTCACTGTCGACGCCCGCAGGGCACGGCCGGTGCGCACGAGCATCCCGGAGCCGACTGCCGTCCCGGACCTGGTGGACATCAGCGCCATCTTCCTCGGCGAGGACGGCGGCTCGTACGGATTCGGTCTGCTCGGGCTCGACTTCACCGGGCTGGCCACCGGGCACCTCGGTCGGGCGGTCTCCGGCGAACGGTTCCTCGCCACGGTGAGCAGCCAGTGGAGGAAGCCGGACGTTGCCGACAGCCCCTACCTGTACGCGCTCAGTGAGAAGATCCCCGGCCGGATGCCGACCGGCTTCGACAGGACCTACCGCGCCCGGGACCTGGCCACCGTCACCCACGAGTTCCGGGGCGGCTACCCGGGGCTGTCCGCCGAGCGGGTGGTCTTCCCGCACCTCGAACCGGACCTGGGTGGCTGGGCGGTCGTCCTGCCCACGACGGTGCCGGGGAAGCGGGTCGAGCACTACAACACCGACGGGCTGCGCTGGTCCTCGGAGCTGACGTTCGGCGTGCCCACCGAGGAGGGGTGGCTCGACACGAAGGCGGTGCTGGTCGCCGAACCGAAGGCGTACCGGGCCGGCCGGCACACGCGGGAGAGCTGGAACAGCGCGCCGTACGGGCCGTCGTTCCCGACGCCGCGCTGGCCGGGGCAGGGGGTCACCCGTCTCGGTGACGAGATCGTGGTGGACGTTCCGATGCACGGTGACGCCGACGGCCACGCCGGCGGGTCGATCGCGGACACGGCCCGGACCGCCCTCTACCGTGACGGCGTCCTGGTCGACGAGCTGACCTACCCGGGGTACGGCCAGTTCACGGTGCCGCCCGGTGCCGCGAAGTACCGGCTGGAGGTGTCGGCGAAGCGGAGCTTCACCGACCTCAGCACCGAGGTCGACGCGGCGTGGACGTTCCGGTCCGGGCACGTACCCGGTGAGGACTACCGGCGGCTGCCGGTGTCGGCGATCTCCTTCACTCCACCGCTCGGCCGGGACAACACGGCCCCGGCCGGCCGGAGCCTGGTCATCCCGGTGCAGGTGCAGCGACAGCCCGGGGCCCCCGGGTCGCGCCTGACCGGGCTGACCGTGGACGTCTCCTACGACGGCGGCCGGAGCTGGCAACCCGCCCGGGTCCGGCACGGTGGGCACGGCTGGACGGCCACCGTCAGGCATCCGTCGGGCGCCGGCTACGCGTCGCTGCGGGCCACCGCCCGGGACGCCGCCGGCAACACGGTGACCCAACGGATCATCCAGGCGTACCGGTTGCGCTGAGGCGTACCCCGTCCGGGTCCGCGGCCGAGCGCCGCGGACCCGGCGGGGACGTCAGTCGTTGGCGTGCAGGGCGGCGTTCAGTTCGATGCCCCGGCCGGTACGCGGCTTCGCCTCCAGCGCGCCGGTGACCGAGTTGCGCCAGAACAGCAGGCCGTCGACGCCGGACAACTCCCGGGCCTTGACGACCCGGCCGTCCGGCAGGGTGATCTTCGAGGCGGCGGTGATGTAGCAGCCCGCCTCGACCACGCAGTCGTCGCCGAGGGAGATGCCGACACCCGCGTTCGCACCGATCAGGCTGCGCTCGCCGATGCTCACCTTCTCGGTGCCGCCACCGGAGAGCGTGCCCATGATCGAGGCGCCGCCGCCGACGTCGGAGCCGTCGCCGACAAGCACGCCCTGCACGATGCGCCCCTCGACCATCGAGGTGCCGCTGGTGCCGGCGTTGAAGTTCACGAAGCCCTCGTGCATCACAGTGGTGCCGGCGGCCAGGTGGGCGCCGAGGCGCACCCGGTCCGCGTCGGCGATCCGCACGCCTGAGGGCACCACGTAGTCGGTCATCCGGGGGAACTTGTCCACCCCGTACACCGCCAGGTGCCGGCCGGCCGCGCGCTCGATCACCCGCAGCTCGTCCACCCGCTCCGGCGGGCACGGCCCGGCCGACGTCCAGGCCACGTTGGCGAGCTTGCCGAAGATGCCGTCCAGGTTGAGCTGGTTGGGCCGGACCAGGCGGTGCGAGAGCAGGTGCAACCGGAGGTACGCGTCGGGGGCGTCCTTGATCGGGTCGTCCAGCGAGCCGATCACGGTGACCACCTGGACGGTACGCAGACCGGGCAGCGCCCGGCCGCCGAGCGCGCCCGGCGGCAGGTCGAGCACGTCCGACTCACCCTCACCGGCGACCAGGGGCAGCTCACCCAGGCCCAGCTTGCCTGTCGGATACCAGGTGTCGAGCACCTGTCCGTCTGCCGTCACGGTGGCCAGGCCGATGCCCCAGGCGGAATCTGCGGACGTCACTGTTGCACCTCTCGGTCGCGGCCAGGCCGGCCTCGGCTCACTCCTCGCGCTGACAGACCTGAAGGTACCGTGCGAACCATGGAGAACCCGCTGACCCCCGAGGTCCTCGCCGATCCGGTGGCGCTGACCCGCGCTCTCGTCGACATAGAGTCCGTGTCCCTCAACGAGAAGGCGATCGCCGACTGTGTCGAGGAGGTCCTGCGCGGTGTACCGCACCTGAGCACCTACCGGCACGGCAACACGGTGATGGCGCGTACCGACCTCGGTCGGTCGCAGCGCGTCGTGCTGGCCGGGCACCTGGACACCGTGCCGCTCAACAACAACTTCCCGTCGACCATGCGCGGCGACCTGATGTACGGCTGCGGCACCTCGGACATGAAGTCGGGCACCGCGTACGCCCTGCACCTGGCGGTGACCCTGCCGAACCCGCGGTACGACGTGACGTACTTCTTCTACGAGGCGGAGGAGATCGAGTCGCGGTACAACGGGTTGAACCTGGTCGCCCAGGCGTTCCCGGAGTGGCTGGAGGCGGACTTCGCGGTGCTGCTGGAGCCGACGTACGGCATCGTCGAGGCGGGTTGCCAGGGCACCATGCGTTCGGTGGTCACCACGACCGGGGTACGGGCCCACTCGGCGCGCTCCTGGCACGGCGTGAACGCCATCCACGCGGCAGGTGAGGTGCTGCGGCGCCTCCAGACGTACGAGGCCCGTCGGGTCACCATCGACGGCTGCGACTACCGCGAGGGCATGAACGCGGTGCGGATCAACGGCGGGGTCGCCGGCAACGTGGTCCCGGACCGCTGTGAGGTCGAGGTCAACTACCGGTTCGCCCCGGACCGCACGCCCGCCCAGGCGGAGGCGCACCTGCGCGAGGTGTTCGCCGGTTTCGAGGTGGTGGTGACGGATTCGGTGGCCGGTGCCCCGCCCGGGCTGGAGGCGGCCCCGGCGAAGGAGTTCCTGGCGGCGGTCGGCGCGGCGCCGATCGGAAAGCTCGGCTGGACGGACGTGGCCCGATTCGCGGCCATGGGCATCCCCGCGCTGAACTTCGGCCCGGGCGACCCCAACCTGGCCCACCACCCGGACGAGCACGTGGAGATCAGCAAGATCCGCGACGGCGCGGCAACCCTGCACCGCTGGCTGGCCCCGGCCTAACCCCCACCCCGCCCGCACCCCCGGCCGCCCGCTCGCGCCGGTGATCAAGAGGTTTGCGTCAGCCGGGCCCGTTGTCGGCGACGCAAACCTCTTGATCGGCTCCGGATGGGGGAGGGGCGAGCAGGGGGATCGGGTCCTGCTGACGGGTGCGGCGGCGTTCGGCCACCACATCTCGGATCCGTCGCTGCATCTGGCGACGGATCCGGATCATCTCGCTGTTGCTGATCACGCTGTCTCCTCCCCCGAAGGCGCGCGCCGGGGCATACCCGGTATGTGAATAGTAAGACGTACGAGCGAGCCGAATAGTTGCCCTTGATCGGGACTTATTTCTCAGCGTCCGCGACCCGACCCGGCAAGCACCTGGTGGAGCACTACGGTTGCTCCATGAGCGACAGCAACGGGCGGGAGGCCAGCCGCGGCCCAGCGAAGGAGCGGCACCGGGGCGCGGTGACACTGCGTCGAGGGGCGATCCCGAGCAGCACCGCCGACCAGCGACTGCTGGATTCGCGGGGACGCGGCGACTGGAAGACCAGGGACGCCTGGCGGGCGCTACGCATCCTCTCCGAGTTCGTCGAGGGCTTCGACACCCTCGCCGACCTGCCGCCGGCGGTCAGTGTCTTCGGCTCCGCCCGCAGCGGCCCCGACACCGCCGAGTGCCGACTCGCCGAGCAGGTGGGCGGGGCACTGGCCCGGGCCGGCTACGCCGTGATCACCGGGGGTGGGCCGGGCGTGATGGAGGCCGCCAACCGGGGCGCCACCGAGGCCGGCGGGCTCTCCGTCGGGCTCGGCATCGAGCTGCCATTCGAGCAGGGCATCAACGACTGGGTCGACCTGGCCATCGACTTCCGCTACTTCTTCGCCCGCAAGACGATGTTCGTCAAGTACGCGCAGGCGTTCGTCGTGCTGCCCGGCGGCTTCGGCACCATGGACGAACTGTTCGAGGCGCTCACGCTGGTGCAGACCGGCAAGGTGACCCGGTTCCCGGTCGTGCTGATGGGTGTCGCGTACTGGCAGGGGCTGCTCGACTGGCTGCGCGACACGATGGCCGCCGACGGCAAGATCGGCCCGGTCGACCTGGACCTGATCTGCCTCACCGACGACGTCAACGCGGCCGTCCGGCACATCGTCGAGTCCGAGGCGGCGCTCTCCGTCGAGCAGGACGCGGTCCGTGACGAGGCGGTCGCCCGCACCGGGGCAGACCAGCAGGCCGCCGCCGAGCAGACCGCCGACCAGCCACGGGAGAGCTGATGGCGGCGATCTGCGTCTTCTGCGCGTCCTCCCGTACCCTCGACCAGCGTTTCCTGGATCTGGCCACCGAGACCGGCGCGGAGCTGGCCCGACGCGGTCACACGCTGGTGAGCGGCGGTGGCTGCGTCGGCATGATGGGCGCGCTCGCGGACGGCGCCCGGGCCGCCGGTGGGCGCACCCTGGGCGTGATCCCGCAGTCGCTCGTCGACCTGGAGGTCGCCGACCTCGCCTCGGACGAACTGTT
Source organism: Micromonospora sp. NPDC047521 (assembly GCF_055587305.1). Classification (NCBI taxonomy): domain Bacteria; kingdom Bacillati; phylum Actinomycetota; class Actinomycetes; order Micromonosporales; family Micromonosporaceae; genus Micromonospora; species Micromonospora sp. NPDC047521. Next base: position 73,112 of record NZ_JBVJGN010000009.1, read on the forward strand.
GGTCACCGACTCGATGGCCAGCCGCAAGACGTTGATGATCGAGAAGTCGGACGCGTTCCTCACCCTGCCCGGCGGGCTGGGCACGCTCGACGAGCTGTTCGAGGTGTGGACCACCGCCACCCTCACCCTGCACCGCAAGCCGATGGTGCTCGTCGACGCCGACGGCTTCTACCGCCCGCTGCTGGACTGGCTCGCCACCCTCACCGACGAGCACTTCCTCAAACCCGCGGGCCTCGGCCTCCTGACCGTGGCACCGTCCGTCCCGGCGGCCCTGGACGCGCTGGAGTCCGCCCTCACCTGACCACGGGCCTGCGTCCTCCCCGTCGATCATGAGGTTGACGGCACCGCGCCGGCGTGTCGCGCCGCCAACGTCATGGTCGACAGAGCTGGATGCGGTGGGGTTGGGGTGGGTGAGTGTCGTACCGGTTTGATGGGATGAGCTGATGCAGGCGTACCGGTTGGTGCGGCGGCCCGTAGTGGCCGCCGGCAGCGGCGCGTCTTCCGGGACCGGTCCCGCAGGTTGGCGGGCCGACCCCGTGCAGGCCGAGGTGATCGGCCACACGGACGGGCCGATGCTGGTGCTCGGCGGCCCCGGCACCGGCAAGACGAGCACCCTGGTCGAGGCCGTCGCCGCCCGGGTCCGCGAGGGCGTCGACCCCGAACGCGTCCTGGTGCTGACCTTCGGCCGCCGGGGCGCCACCGCCCTGCGCCAACGCATCGAGGCCCGGGTGGCGCAGGACGGCCACCGGGTGCTGCGGGAGCCGCTCGTGCGCACCTTCCCGGCGTACGCCTTCGGGCTGCTCCGCCGGGCCGCCGCCGAGCGGGGCGAGCCGTCGCCGCGCCTGCTCACCGGCCCCGAGCAGGATCTGATCATCCGGGAGCTGCTGGACGTGGTGGGCGAGGAGCCCGACGACGACCCGGTCGGCTGGCCGGACGACCTGCGCCCGGCCCTGCGCACCCGGGCCTTCGCCGGCCAGTTGCGCGACCTGCTCATGCGGGCCGCCGAACGCGGCGTCGGCCCGGTCGACCTGGCCCGGCTGGGCGAGAAACTCGGCCGCGACGACTGGCCGGCCGCCGCCCGCTTCCTGCGGGAGTACGTGGCAGTGCTCGCGCTGCGCGACGTCAGCAACCGGGGCTCGATCGCGTACGACCCGGCCGAGCTGGTCCGGGCGGCCACCGGTCTGCTGCGCGACGACGAGGAGCTGCTGGCCGCCGAGCGCCGCCGCCTCGCCCACGTGTACGTCGACGAGCTGGCCGACACCGACCCCGCCCAACTGGAGCTGCTCTCGGTGATCGCCGGCGGGGGCACCTCGCTTGTCGCCTTCGCCGACCCCGATTCGTCCACGTACGCGTTCCGGGGCGCCGACCCGGCGGCGGTGGGCAGTTTCCCGCACCGGTTCCGGACCGCGTCCGGTGCGCCGGCGGCGCAGGTGCTGCTCAGCACGTCGTACCGGGCCGGGCCGGAGTTGCTCGCCGCGATCGCCCGGCTGGGTCGCCGGCTGCGCGGCCCGGCGGCGCACCGCCGGCTGCACCCGCTGCCGGACGCGCCGCCAGGTGTGGTCGAGGTGCACACGTTCCGCTCGGCGACGAGCGAGGCTGCCTGGCTTGCCCACGCGCTGCGCTCCGCCCACCTGCTCGACGGTGTGCCCTGGTCGCGGATGGCGGTGCTGGTGCGGTCCACCGCGTTGCAGCTGCCCACCCTGCAACGGGCCTTGCACGCTGCCGGCGTACCCACAGTGGTGCACGGCGAGGACCTGCCGCTGCACCTGCAACCGGCGGTGGCGCCGCTGCTGCTCCTGCTGCGCTGCGCCCTGGAGCCGGAGCACCTGGACGAGGAGGCGGCCGTCGCGTTGCTGCACTCGCCGCTCGGCGGTGCTGACCCGCTCGCCGAGCGGCGGCTGCGGCAGGGCCTGCGCGCCCTGGCGCTGGCCGGCGGTGACCGGCGCCCCTCCGGTGAGCTGATCGTCGAGGCGCTGCGCGACCCGACGGAGCTGGCCGGCATCGACAGGCGGTGGGCGGAGCCCGCGCAGGCGGTCGCCGGGCTGCTCGCCACGGCCCGGGACGCGGCCGCCCAGCCCGGCGCGACAGCCGAGACGGTGCTCTGGGAGGTCTGGGACGCCAGTGGCCTCGCCGAACGCTGGGCCGGCGCGATCGCCCAGGGGCGACCGGCGGCAGGCGAGGGGGACCTGGCCCGGCGCAGGCGCGCCGAGGCGGCCGACCGGGACCTGGACGCGGTGCTCGTGCTCTTCGACGCGGCGGCGCGCTTCACCGACCGGCTGCCCGGTGCCCGTACCGAGGTCTTCCTCGACCACGTGCTCGCCCAGGACCTGCCGGCCGACACCATCGCCCCGACCGCCGACCGGGGTGCGGCGGTGCGGCTGCTCACCGCGCACGCGGCGAAGGGTCTGGAATGGGACCTCGTCGCGGTGGCCGGCGTGCAGGAGGGCATCTGGCCGGACCTGCGGCTGCGCGGCAGCCTGCTCGGCTCGGAGCGGCTGGTCGACGTGCTGACCGGCCGGTCCGTGGGCGGGGCGGCAGCGGCGAACGTGGTGGGTCAGACCTCGGCGTTGCTGGACGAGGAACGCCGCCTCTTCCACGTCGCCGTCAGCCGGGCGCGGCACCGCCTGCTGGTCAGCGCGGTGGCGTCGGCGGCGGTAGGCGGCGACGACCACGAGGAGCAGCCGAGCCGGTTCCTGCACGAGCTGGCTCCTGCCGCGCCACCCGCTCCGCCGGCCGTCCCTCCGCCCGGCCCGCCCTCCGGTGACCCGCTCGACGGTCCCTCGTCCGGCGAGGGCGTGGCGGCGGGCGAGGACGGCGACGAGGAGCCGGACAGCCCCGGCGCGCTGCCGGTGACCCGACCACCCCGGGCGCTCACCCTGCCGGCGCTTGTCGCCGAACTGCGTACCGCCATCACCGACCCGGCAGTGCCGGCGAGCCGGCGGCGCGCGGCGGCGACCGAACTGGCCCGCCTCGCCGCCGCCGGGGTGCCCGGCGCGCACCCGGACGACTGGTGGGGGCTGCGGGCGCTCTCCGACGACAGGCCCCTCGTCGACGACGGCGAGGCGGTACGCGTCACCCCGTCGGCGATGGAGAGCGCGCTGCGGTGCAGCCTGCGCTGGCTGCTGGAGCGGCACGGCGGCAGCGGCCCGACCAGCACCGCGCAGGGCGTGGGCAACCTGGTGCACGCCGCCGCGATGCTCGCCGAGGACGCCAGCGCCGACCGGGGCGCGTTGCTCGACTACGTGGCCGCCCGCTTCGACGCGATCGAGTTGGCCGCCCGCTGGATGGCCGGGCCTGAACGGGAACGCGCCGAGGCGATGGTCGACAAGCTGCTGCGCTGGCTGGCCACCAACCCGCGCCGGCTGCTCGCCATCGAGCACGAGTTCGCCGTCCGGCTGGACGACCCGCACCGCCCGGTCGACCTGACCGGGCGCGTCGACCGGCTGGAGGTCGACGAGGCCGGCCGGCTCGTGGTGATCGACCTGAAGACCGGCAAGTCCACGGCGGTCACCGGCAGCGAGCTGGCCGAGCACCCGCAGCTCGGCGCCTACCAGGCGGCGGTGGAGGCGGGGGCGTTCGCCGAGTTCGGTGACGAGTCCGGAGGCGCGGCGCTGGTGCAGCTCGGCACGTCCGCGAAGGACGCCCGGGAGCAGAACCAGCCGGCGGCTGGCGAGGGCCCGGCGGCCGGCTGGGCGACCGCGCTGGTCCGGCGCACCGCCGATACGATGGCCGCTGCCACCTTCGCCGCGGTGGCCAATTCGAAGTGCCGGGTCTGCCCGGTGCGCACCAGCTGCCCGGTCTCCGGGCAGGGGCGCCAGGTCGTCGAGCCGCCGACCGTCCGACGCGCCACCGAGGGCGAGGAGTGAGCCGGTGTCAGGAGTCGAGGCGACACCGTGACCCAGCCCACCCTGTTCGGCGCCGGCCCCGCGCCGACGCCCCGGCTCGCCGACTCCGGCCCCCGGTACACCCCTGTCGAGCTGGCGAAACTCCTGCGGCTGCCGGCGCCCACCCGGGAGCAGGCCGCGATCATCGCCGCCCCGGTGGAGCCGCTGCTGGTAGTGGCCGGTGCCGGCTCCGGCAAGACCGAGACGATGGCCGCACGGGTGGTCTGGCTGGTCGCCAACTCGTACGTGCGGCCGGAGCAGATCCTCGGCCTGACCTTCACCCGTAAGGCCGCCGGTGAGCTGGCCCACCGGGTGCGTACACGGCTCGACCAGCTGATCCGCCGACTCGGCCGGCAGGGCCGCGACCCGCTTGGCGACCGTCTCGCCGGCGAGCCCACCGTCTCCACCTACCACTCGTACGCCGGGCGGATCGTCACCGAGCACGGGTTGCGGGCCGGCTACGAACCGTCCACCCGGCTGCTCACCGAGGCGTCCCGCTGGCAGTTGGTCGACCTGCTGGTGCGCAACTACGACGGTGACATGTCCGAGGTGGACCGGATGCCGAGCACCATCACCGACGCGGTGCTGGCGCTCGCCGGGGAGTTGGACGAGCACCTGGTCGCCCCGGACGAGCTGGCGGCGTGGACGGGTCGGTTCTTCGCCGAGGTGCAGTCGCGCCCGGGGCGGGTGTACGCCGACGTGCGCAAGGCACTCGCCCTGCAACAGACCCGGCTGCGTCTCCTGCCGCTGGTCCGGGCGTACGCCAGGCGCAAACTGGACTTCGAGGCGATGGACTTCGCCGATCAGCTCGCCCGGGCGGCGCGGGTGGCCCGGGACCATCCGGCGGTTGGCGAGATCGAGCGGGACCGCTTCCGGGTGGTGCTGCTCGACGAGTACCAGGACACCAGCCACGCCCAGGTGGTGCTGCTCAACGCGTTGTTCGGTGGCGGGCACCCGGTGACGGCGGTGGGTGATCCGTGCCAGTCCATCTACGGCTGGCGGGGGGCCAGCGCGGGCACACTGGACCGGTTCCCCACCGAGTTCGCGCGGTCCGACGGCCAGCCGGCGCGGGCGCTGGGGCTCACCACGAGCTGGCGTAACCGCCCGGAGATCCTCCGGGTGGCGAACGCGCTGTCCACCCCGTTGCGCGCGGCCGGAGCCCGGGTGCCGGAGCTGCGCTCGGCGCTCACCGTCCTGGACCCGATCCCGCACCGCAGCCCCGGCGGGGCGGCGGGCGGCACTGTGCACTGCGCGCTGCTGCCCACGTACGCCGACGAGGCGGCCTGGATCGCCGACAGCGTGCTCGCGGCCTGGCGCGGCGCGGCCCGGATGCCCGGCGCGGCGCCCGAGCACATCCCGGTGGCGCAGCGCCCGACGACTGCCGTGCTGGTCCGGGTCCGCAGCCAGATCCCGGCGATCGAATCGGCGCTGCGGGAGCGGGGCCTGCCCGTGGAGGTCGTCGGGTTGGGCGGCCTGCTGGACACTCCCGAGGTCCGCGACGTGGTGTGCACGCTGCGGGTGTTGGCCGACCCGACCGACGGCGCCGCGCTGCTGCGGCTGCTCACCGGCGCCCGTTGGCGGATCGGGCCACGGGATCTGGTGGCGCTGCACCGGCGGGCCCGGGCCATCGCCAACGCCCGCCGGCAGGTGGCCGCCGACGAGACCCCGGAGATCACCCCCGACCTGTTGGACGAGGCCACCCTGGTGGAGGCGCTGGCCGACCTCGGCCCGGCGCAGGCGTACTCCGCGGAGGGGTTCGCGCGGCTGCGCGCGTACGGCATGGAGCTGGCGCTGCTGCGCTACCGGCTGGACCAGGCGCTACCGGACCTGATCGCGGACATCGAGCGGACCATCGGCCTGGACGTGGAGGTGGCGGTGCGGGCCGGCCGGGACGGCGCGGGTGACGCCGGCCTGGCCCGGGGCCACCTGGACGCCCTCGGTGACGTGGCGGCCCGCTTCAGCGGCGAGACGCCGGGCGCCACCCTGTCCGGCTTCCTGTCCTACCTGGCCGCCGCCGAGGACGAGGAACGCGGCCTGACCCCCGGCGAGGTCGAGGTGGTCGAGGGCGCGGTCCAGGTGGTCACCGCGCACGCCGCGAAGGGCCTGGAATGGGACGTGGTGGCGGTCGCCGGGCTGTGCCGCGGGTCGTGGCCGGGGCCGGCACGCAACTCCGATCACTGGCTGGGCGGGCTGGGTGTGCTGCCGTTCCCGCTGCGCGGCGACGCCGACGGCCTGCCGGAGCTGATGCTCGACGAGGCGGGGGACCAGCGGGCCGTGGCCCGGGCGGTCACCGACTTCACCGACGCCTGGCGGGCGCACGACGAGCGGGAGGAACGCCGGCTGACGTACGTGGCGGTCACCCGCCCGCGCCGGCTGCTGCTCTGCTCGGGCTACTGGTGGGGGGAGGGCACGAAGCGGCCGCGCGGCCCGTCGGTCTTCCTGCGCGAGGTGTACGACGCCTGCCTGGACGGCGGCCCGGGGCACCTGGTCGACGTGTGGGCGCCCGAGCCCACCCCGGACGCCACCAATCCGACGGCCGAGGTGGTGCTCCGCGCGGAGTGGCCGGCCGACCCGTTGGGCGGTCGACGGCCGGCGCTGGCCGAGGCGGCCGGGCTGGTCCGCCGCCTGATGACCGACGGTCCGGCTTCGGTGGCTGTCGGGCCGGTCGGGCCGGTGGTCGCCGCGACGGCCGGGCCGGAGCCCGATCCGGAGGTGGCGCGCTGGCGGCGCGAAGCTGATCTGCTGCTCGCCGAGCGGGCCGAGCTGACCCGGCTCTCCGGCGCGGTCGAGGTGGCCCTGCCGGGGCAGTTGAGCGTCACCCAGCTCGTCGCGTTGCGTAACGACCCGGCGGCCCTGGCGCGTACGCTGCGCCGTCCGGTGCCCGCCGAGCCCAACCCGTACGCCCGTCGGGGCACCGCCTTCCACGCGTGGCTGGAGCAGCGCTTCGGTGCCGACCGGCTGCTCGATCTGGACGAGCTGCCCGGCGCGGCGGACGCGGACGCGGCACCGGACGAGGCGCTCGTGGAGCTTCAGGAGCGCTTCCTGGCCAGCGAGTGGGCCGACCGGGCGCCGGTGGAGGTGGAGGTGCCGTTCGCCACGGTGATCGCCGGGGTGGTGGTCCGGGGCCGGATGGACGCGGTCTTCGCCAGGCCTGGTGGTCGGTTCGACGTGGTCGACTGGAAGACGGGTCGGCAGCCCACCGGCCCGGCGGCGCAGGTGGCGGCGGTGCAGTTGGCCGTGTACCGACTGGCCTGGGCGGAGCTGGCCGGGGTGCCTGTCGACCGGGTGGGCGCGGCGTTCCATTACGTCCGCGACGGGGTGACGGTGCGCCCCACGGACCTGCTGGATGTGGCCGGGCTCACCGCCATGATCGCCCAGTTGCCCGAAGATTCCGGCCAAGCTTGACCGCTGGCGGGAAAACCGTGGTAGGTTGATCGGGTTGCAGTTTTGGTTACCAGAGACTCTGTGTGCGCCTGGCGGGATTGTGGCCCCAGGCGCTCTTTGTTGTGTCCGGAGTTCTCCGGGCGGGGCGACCAGAAGCGACAGGCGATTCGCGCATTCCCGCGCGGAGCGCTCCTCTTCGGGCGCGCAACAAGTGCGCGTCCGACGTTCCGTCAAGGAGACGAAACACATGGCTATTGGCACCGTGAAGTGGTTCAACGCTGACAAGGGCTTCGGCTTCATCACCCCGGACGGCGGCGGCGCTGACGTCTTCGCCCACTTCTCGGCGATCCAGTCCTCCGGCTACCGGAGCCTGGACGAGAACCAGCGGGTCGAGTTCGAGGTGACCCAGGGCCAGAAGGGCCCGCAGGCGGAGAACATCCGCCCGCTCTGATCTTCGGATCGGTCAGCATTACCTGTCGCACCCTCCGGGTGTGACGGTGACGGGACCGGCCCGCCCCGCCGCCGCCTGCCTCCGCAGGCGGCGGCCCGGCGGCGGGCCGGCCTGTACTCCAATCGGTTCGTGCTTGTGAGTCCTGGCTGCCTCTGGCCGCCGGTGACAGCGCCGATCTCGGCGCCCTCCCTCGACACGTGCCGCGTCGAGGAAGGCTTCCGCATGACCACAGTTATTCCTTCTTTCGCTCATACCGGGCTGGCACCGGCGCTGCTCACCGCGCTGACCGCGCAGGGCATCACCGAGCCGTTCCCGATCCAGTCGGCGACGCTGCCCGACTCGCTCGCCGGCCGTGACGTGCTCGGCCGGGGCCGCACCGGCTCCGGCAAGACACTCGCCTTCGGGCTTCCGCTGCTCTCCCGCACCGCCGGCCGCAAGGCCCGCCCGGGCCGTCCGCTGGCCCTGGTGCTGGTGCCTACCCGTGAGCTGGCCCAGCAGGTCACCACCGCGCTCGCCCCGTACGCCCGCGCCGTCGGGCTGCGCTGCGCCACAGTCGTCGGCGGGCTGTCGTTGCAGCGCCAGGCGGACGCGCTGCGCGCCGGCGCCGAGGTCGTCGTGGCGACCCCCGGCCGGCTGCACGACCTGATCAACCGTGGCGACGCCCGGCTCGACCAGGTCGAGATCACCGTGCTGGACGAGGCCGACCAGATGGCCGACATGGGCTTCCTGCCGCAGGTGACCAAGCTGCTGGAGCAGGTCGCGCCGCAGGGGCAGCGGATGCTCTTCTCCGCCACCCTCGACGGTGGCGTGGACCGGCTGGTCCGCCGCTTCCTGAGCAACCCGGTCACCCACTCGGTCGACCCGGGCACCGCAACGGTCACCGCGATGACCCACCACGTGCTGCACGTCGACGCGATCGACAAGCCCGACGCGCTGACCCGGATCGCCGCCCGCGAGGGCCGCACCATCCTGTTCATGGGCACCAAGCACCGCGCCGACCGGCTCGCGCGCCAGTTGCTCTCCAAGGGTGTACGCGCGGCCGCACTGCACGGCGGCAAGTCCCAGCCGCAGCGCACCCGCATCCTCGAGCAGTTCCGCAACGGCCAGGTGACGGCCCTGGTCGCCACCGACGTGGCGGCCCGGGGCATCCACGTGGACGGCCTGGACATGGTGGTGAACGTGGACCCGCCGACCGAGGCGAAGGACTACCTGCACCGGGGTGGGCGTACCGCCCGGGCCGGCGAGTCCGGCAGCGTGGTCACCCTGGTCCTGCCCGAGCAGCGCCGGGACGTGTCCCGGCTGATGGCCGTCGCCGGCATCCGGCCGGAGTCGGTCCAGGTGCGCCCGGGCGACGGGGCGTTGGCCCGGGTGACGGGTGCCCGCGAGCCGTCCGGTGTGCCTGTGGTCATCGCCGCGCCGCCGGTGTCGGCTGCCCGGGTACGCGCCTCAGGTGGCTCGACCACCGACGGTGCCGCCCGTCCCGCGCACCGCGCGTCGGGTCGGTCCCGCCGTCCGCGCCGCCCCCGTACCGTCTGAGCTCCCGCACTTCGACCGACCCGTTCCGCTTCGGCGGGGCGGGTCGGTTTCGTCTGTCTGTCTGGGACGCGGCGGCGGTCGCACAGGCGGCCGGGCCGTGCGCGGGCAACCGACCCCTCGTGACTCCCTTTGCTCTGCTTCAACCCAGGCAACGGGCACTGTCCGGATAGCGGACGGGCGGTGTTGCGTCCGTTGAAGCAGAGCAAAGGCGACGGGCAGGGTGGCGGCGCCGACCCTGGTCCCGGTCTGTCGCCAGGAGCCATGAATCGGGGTGCGGAGACGACGCTGTGGCCGGTCGGTCAAACTGCCCGACTGCACGTCCGAGTCGGTAATCGGCCTCGGCTCGGTCGGCTGGCCGACTGTGCCCCGGCCGCGCGTGGTCGAGGCTGGCCAACGGGGGCAGCCGGGCGGGGGACCCGGCACGGGAGGGGTGACCATGGCGGGCGAAGCCGGCTCGGGGGCGCTGCGCGAACTGATCCTGGTGGTCGCCGTCGCGCTCGCCGGGTTGTTGCTCGCCATGGTCGCGGCCTTCACACCCTGGCATGCCACCCCGGCGGGTAACGCTCCCGCCGGTCTGGTGGAGCTGCGCAGCCCCGACGCCCCGGGCTCCGGCCCGACCGTCACACACCGGGGCTGAGCAGCGACCGGCCGACCGGTGCCGGCGGAGGGGCAGGCCCGGTCAGGATCGGTACGAGGTGTGGTCGGGCCGGCGGGGCACCGGCCCGACCACACCGCCTCCGCCCGTCGTCGCCTCACCCATGATCGAGCGTGGAGTGGTGGCGTTCTCTCGCGGTCTGTTGAGGCGAGCTGCGGGCGTGGCCGGTCGGGTCACGGGTGAGCAGGTCGGCCAGACTCGTGCTGTCGACCACTGTGGCTATCGCCCCGTGCACCGCCAGCCAGACGTCGGTGAGGCCGGCGGCCACCCCGTGATAGCCGGCGCGCTCGGCGGGCAGGCCGCGCACCGTGGTGAGTGAGCCGCCAACCGCACGCAGCACGTCCCCGACGGTGACCTCCGCAGGTGGTCGCGTCAGCGCGTACCCGCCCTCGGCGCCGCGGTGGCTGTGCAGCAGGCCGGCCCGGCGCAGGTCGAGCAGGATGCCCTGCAGAAAGCTGAGCGGGATGTCCTGCACCTCGGCCAGGCTGGCCGCCTTCACCAGCTCGCCCCCGCCGTCGCCGCTGCTTGCAGCGGCGACGGCGAGCATCGCTCGGAGCGCATAGTCGCTGCGCGCGGAGACGTACACCGGTCAGTTGCCCGCCTGGTCGAGTACGCCCCAGCGCCGCCGGATCGCCTTGTCCGCGGCGCCGAACGCGGAGTCCACAGCCAGGCCGATGACCAGGATCACGATCATGATGGCCATCAGCCGCTCCGCGTCCGAGAAGTCACGGGCGTAGGTGAGCTGAGCGCCGATCGAGGTCCGGGAGGCGATCACCACAAGCAGTTCGCCGGCCATCAGGCTGCGCCAGGCGAAGGCCCAGCCCTGCTTCAATCCGGCCACGATCGCCGGCAGCGCGGCCGGGGCGATAACGTACCGGTAGAGGTTGAGCCGTCGGGCACCCAGGTTGCGGCCGGCGCGCACCAGCAACGGTGGCACGTAGTCCACGCCGTGGATGACACCGTTGGCGATCGATGGCGCGGCACCGAGCACCACCACGAAGAAGATCGCCTGCTCGCTGAGCTCGAACAGGAGGATGGCCAGCGGGAACCAGGCGATCGACGGCATCGTCTGCAATGCCGTGATCATCGAGCCGATGGCCGCACGGAGCACCTTTGATCGGGAGACGCCGAGGCCGAGGAGCAGCCCGACGGCCACCGCGGCGGCGAAGCCCACCACCGCCCGGCGTGCGGTGGTGGCCACCCCGTCCCAGAGTGCGGAGCTCAGGGCGTAGTCGGCGAGGTCGCCGAACACGGGTCCCGGGCCCGGCAGGGCCCAGGGGTCCTTCCAGCCGGTCCAGACAACGATCTGCCAGATCCCGATGGCGATGGTCAGCGCGGCGATCTTGGGCCAGGTGGCCGCCCAGATCCGGGCGCCCCGGGAGATCTCCTTGTCCCGTCCGGCGATCTCCAGGGCGTCGAGGCCGGAGATCTGCGCGTCGGTACGCGCCGAGCTGGTGAGGGTGTCACTGGCCATGGCGGCCCACCTCCGTACGGAGCCGTTCGGTGACCTCGGCGGCGATGGCGGCGACCTCGGGGGAGTCGATCCGTCGCGGGCGGGGGATGTTCACCTCGGTGGAGTAGATGATCCGTCCGGGGCGACTGGAAAGCAGGATGATCCGGTCGGCCAGCCGGGCCGCCTCGCGGACGTTGTGCGTCACGAACAGCACCGAGAGGTTCCGCTCGGACCAGATCCGTTCCAGCTCGTCGTGCAGGATGTCCCGGGTCATCGCGTCCAGTGCGCCGAACGGCTCGTCCATCAGCAGCACCGGGGTGTCCAGGGCCAGGGTGCGGGCGAGCGCGACACGTTGCCGCATGCCACCGGACAGCTCGTGCGGGCGTTTGCGGCCGAAGTCGCCGAGGTGCACGGTGCGCAGCAGTTCGGCGATCCGCTCGCGTCGTTCGGCCCGGGGCATCCCGCGCAGCTTGAGGGGCACCTCCACGTTGCCGTCGACGGTCAGCCAGGGGAACAGCGCCGGCTCCTGGAACATCAGCCCGGGGTTGGCGCCGCCGGCCAGGCCGATCTGTCCGCCGCTGGGCCGATCCAGCCCGGCGACCAGGTTGAGCAGTGTGCTCTTGCCGCAGCCGGAGGCGCCGACCAGGCAGACGAACTCGCCCGGCGCGACGTCCAGGGACACCCCGTCGAGGGCCAGTACGGCGTTCGCCCCGCGTCCGTACACCTTTGTCACGCCGGAGAGCGCGACCGCGGTGGTCGCGCTCGGCGGCATTGTCGTGGTCGACGTCATGGCTGGGTGACCTCGGGCTTGCCGGCCGCCTTGAGCGCGGTGTTGAGGTACTTCAGGTCGTACAGGCCCTTGAGGTCGACCGGTTCGGTGAGTCCCACCTCGACGGCGTGGTCGAGGCCGGCCTTGAGCGAGGTGGCGATCGGGTCGTTGGTGAACTCCAGCGTCGGCCACGCCTGCTTGATCAGCTTCAGGTCGAGCGGCTTACCGGTGATCTTGCCGATGGCGTCGGAGATCGCCTGCTGGGCCTCGTCGGGCTTGCTGTTGACGAACTCGTTCGCGGCGACCTGACCGTCGACAAGCTTCTGCACGACGTCCGGGTGCGCCTTGAGGAACTTGGTGCTGACCAGCAGGTTGGTGATGACGAACTTCTTGTCCGGCCACAGGTCGCGCTCGTCGACGAGCACCTTGCCGCCGGCGTTGACCAGGCGGGACACGAACGGCTCGGGCACCCAGGCGCCGTCGATCGCGCCGCTGTTGAACGTCTCCACAGTCTGGGCGTTCTCCTGCGGGACGATCTTGACGTCGCCGCCGCCCTCCTTGGTGGTGGTGAGCCCCTGCTGCTTGAGCCAGTAGCGGATCGCCACGTCCTGGGTGTTGCCCAGCTGCGGGGTAGCGATCTTCTTGCCCTTCAGGTCCTGGGGGCCGGTGATGCCCGACTTGACCACCAGGGCCACGCCACCGGACGCCGCGCCGGAGATCACCCGGACGGCCTCGCCCCTGGACTTGGAGAACGCGTTGACCGTCGGGTTCGGACCGATGTAGGTGGCGTCGAGCGCGCCGGAGAAGACGGCCTCGATGGCGGCCGGGCCGGCGTTGAAGGTCTTCGGGTCGAGCTTCACGTTGGCGCCGAGCTTCTCGGCGAAGATGCCCTTCTCGACGCCGACGACCGCCGGGGCGTGGGTGATGTTGGGGAAGTATCCGAGGCGCAGCGTGACCGGGCCGGAGCTGCCGCCCGCGCCCTCGCTGTCGTCGCCGCACGCGGCGGTGCTGCCCAGGGTCGCCGCGCCGAGGGCGGCGAGGGTGGCCAGGGTGACCAGCCGGCGCAAGGGAAGCCGTCTCATCGTCCATCCAATCCGCAGTATTCCTACTTAGTTGGTAGGAAGAGTGGGCCAGGCCAGGGTCAGCGTCAAGACTCATCCACATGCCGGGAAGGCGCGTCTCAGATATGTCGGCATTTCCTACCTGTTCGCTAGGGTAGGCGGGTGACCGGATCGATGAGCTTCCACTGGTTCCTGCCCACCTCCGGCGACGGCGACCAGGTAGGCGCCGCCACCGTCACCGCCGGCGCCGCCCGGCACGAACGGGCCGCCACGGTCGCCTATCTGACCGAGGTCGGCCGCGCCGCCGAGGCCAACGGCTTCGCCGCCGTGCTCACCCCCGTCGGCGCCGGCTGCCCCGACCCGTGGATCGTCTGCGCGGCTGTCGCCCAGCACACCGAGCGGCTCGGCATGCTGGTGGCGGTCCGGGCCGGCTTCGCGCTGCCCACCCTGATCGCCCAGCAGGCCGAGGCGTTCCAGGCCGTCTCCGGTGGCCGACTGTCGCTCAACATCGTGACCGGCGGCGACCCGGCCGAGCAGCGCGCGTACGGCGACTTCCTGGGGCACGACGAGCGCTACGCGCGCACCGGGGAGTTCATCGAGGTGCTCCGGCGTGCCTGGGCGGGCCGACCCTTCGACCACGCCGGCCCGCACTACCGAGTCGACGGCGGAGGGCTGGCCACCCCGCTTGTCGACCCGCCGCCCGTCTACTTCGGCGGCGCGTCCCCGGCCGCCGAGGCGGTGGCCGCCCGGCACGCCGACACGTACCTGATGTGGGGCGAGCCGCCGGCGGCGATCGCGGCCCGGGTCACCCGCATCCGGGCACTCGCCGCCGAGCAGGGCCGCACCCTGCGTACCGGCCTGCGGCTGCACGTCATCGCCCGGCCGACAAGCGCCGACGCGTGGGCGGAGACCGATCGGCTGCTGGCCGGGATGAGCCCGGAGCGGATCGCCGCCGCGCAGGCCCGGTTCCGCCGGATGGACTCGGTCGGGCAGGCCCGGATGGCCGCGCTGAACGCCGGCCGCAACGACGGGCTCACCGTCGCACCGAACCTCTGGGCCGGGGTCGGCCTGGTCCGCGAGGGCGCCGGCACCGCGCTTGTCGGCAGCTACGCCGAGGTCGCGGCCCGGATCGACGAGTACGCCGCGCTCGGCGTCGACGAGTTCATCCTCTCGGGCTGGCCGCACCGGGAGGAGGCGGAGCGGGTCGGCGCCGAGGTGCTGCCCCTCGTCCACGCCCGGCGCGAGCCTGCGGGAGATCGCGCAGGCGCAGTACGCCTCAGGTGACGAGCCGACCCGCCTAGGTGGTCCGGGGTCATTCCTCGGTGGTGGATCGGTTGTGCACCACCAGTTCGTCGATCTCCAACCGGCCGACGCGCAGCTCCCGCACGATCGCCTGGCGGATCGCCAGCCGCCCGATGGCCAGCGCCCCGACGGCGACGGCCCCGAAGGCAAGCGCCCCCACGGCGAGCGCACCGAGCGACGCCGCGCCCGCAGCCCGCGCGCCGACAGCCTCCGCGCCCGCGGCCCGGGCGCCCGTCGCCGCCGCACCTGTCGCCGCCGCGCCGTTCGCGCGCGCCCCGGTCAACCGCATCAGGCGTACCTCTCGCTTCATCCGCCCATTGTCCCCGTACCGCCGGCTTCCCGCCGGTCGCGGACGCCAATCCACCGCGGTGGCGGCGGCTCCGTGGAGGTCGCCGGTGGCGCGAGTTCCGACGCGCTAGGGTCAGTCCCGTGGCGGCGCGGAGATCCAGAATTCCAGCGACGAAGTACCCGGTCGAGCGGTTCACCCTCGACAACGGCCTGCGGGTGGTTCTCACCCCCGATCGCAGCGCTCCGGTCATCGGGGTGGCGGTCGTCTACGACGTCGGCATCCGTTCCGAGCCGGAGGGGCGTACCGGCTTCGCCCACCTCTTCGAGCACCTGATGTTCCAGGGCTCGGAGAACCTGGAGAAGCTCGCCCACTTCCGGCACGTGCAGGGCGCCGGCGGCACCTTCAACGGCTCCACCCACCTGGACTACACCGACTACTTCGAGACGCTGCCGAGCAACGCGCTGGAACGCGCGCTGTTCCTGGAGGCCGACCGGATGCGCGGGCCCCGACTGACCGAGGAGACCCTGCGCAACCAGGTCGACGTGGTCAAGGAGGAGATCCGGGTCAACGTGCTCAACCGCCCGTACGGCGGATTTCCCTGGCTGACCCTGCCGCCTGTCATGTTCGACACGTTCCCCAACGCGCACGACGGGTACGGCTCCTTCGACGACCTGGAGTCGGCGACTGTCGCCGACGCCGCGGACTTCTTCCGCCACTACTACGCCAGCGGCAACGCCGTCCTCGCCGTCAGCGGTGACATCGACGTGGCCGAGGCCACCGAACTTGTCACCCGACACTTCGGCGACGTGCCGGCCCGCCCCGCGCCGAAACGACCCGACTTCACCGAGCCCGACCTGACCGCCGAGCGGCGCACCTCGTACACCGACAAGCTGGCACCGCTGCCGGCGGTCGCCGGGGCCTGGCGGGTGCCCGACCCGATCACCGACTTCGCCGGGTACCTGCCGTACGTGGTGCTCGCCGAGGTGCTCACCGACGGTGACGCGTCGCGGCTCGTCGAGCGGCTCGTCCAACGCGACCGCTCGGTGACAAGCCTCGGCGGTTACCTCGGCTTCATGGGTGACCCGTTCGACGTGCGGGACCCCACCGCGCTGCTGCTCCAGGCGCACCTGCCGCCCGGCGGCGACGTGGACAAGGTGCTGCGCACCGTCGACGAGGAACTGGAACGGCTGGCCACCGACGGCCTGACCGACGGCGAGCTGGCCCGTACCCAGGCCCGGATGGCCACCCACCTGCTGCGCGACACCGACGCGGTGCTCGGCCGGGCGTTGCGGATGGCCGTACTGGAACAGCAACGCGGCGAGCCCGGCCTGCTCAACGACCTGCCGAAGCTGGTCGGTGAGGTCACCGAGGAACAGGTCCAGATCGCCGCCGCCGCCCTGCGACCGGAGCGCCGCGCCGTGGTCGAGGTCATCCCCGGAGGTGCCCGATGAGCGCGACGACCACCACCGCTCCGCGTACGCTGCCCGCGCTCGGCCCCAACCGCAAGCTCAAGGTGCCGAAGCAGGCCGAACGCATGCTGCGCAACGGCCTCACCGTGATCGCGGTACGCCGGCCCGCCGTACCCCTTGTCGAGCTGCGCCTCTGGATCCCGTTCGGCCGGGCGAACCTGGCCCGCGGTGCGATGCTGTCGCAGACCATGCTCTCCGGCACCGGTTCGATGACAAGCGTGCAGATCGCCGCCGAGTTGCAGAAGGTGGGCGGCGGGCTCTCCGCGGGCGTCGACCCGGACCGGCTGATGCTCTCCGGCGCCGGCCTGGTCACCGGCCTGGACCGGATGCTGGAGCTGCTGGCCGAGGTGTTGACTGGCGCGAGTTACCCGACCGACGAGGTGACCACCGAACGGGACCGGCTGGTCGACCGGATCCAGGTGGCGCAGAGCCAGCCGGCGCACCTGGCCCGCGAGGCGCTGCTGAAGCGGATCTACGGCCGGCACCCGTACGCGACGCAGACCCCCGAGCCCGGCCAGATCCGCGCGGTCCGGCCGGCCGCGCTGCGTACCCTGCACGCCGAGCGGGTGCACCCGACCGGCGCGCAGTTGGTGCTCGTCGGCGACGTGCAGCCGGAGAAGGCCCTGGACGCGGCCGAGCGGGCGCTTGCCGGGTGGACCGGTGCCGGGCGTACGGCCGAGCTGCCGCCGACACCGCCGCTGGAGCCGGGGCCGCTGCTGCTTGTCGACAGGCCCGGCTCGGTGCAGTCCTCGCTGCGTGTCGCGCTGCCGGCCGTGTCGCGCACCGATCCCGACCACGCCCCGCTGCAACTGGCCAACCTGATCTTCGGCGGCTACTTCTCCTCCCGCTGGGTGGAGAACATCCGCGAGGACAAGGGCTACACGTACGGGCCGCACTCGGTGATCGAGCACTCGGTGGCCGGGTCGGTGCTGGTCGCCGGCGCCGACGTGGCCACCGAGGTCACCGGTCCGGCGTTGCTGGAGACGACGTACGAGCTGGGCCGGTTGGCGTCGCTGCCGCCGAAGCCCGAGGAGCTGGAGCAGGCCCGCCAGTACGCCCTCGGCACCCTCCAGCTCGGCATGTCCACCCAGGCCGGGCTCGCCGCGCTGACCAGCGCGTACGCCGGAAACGGGCTGCGCCTGGACTTCCTCGCCGAGTACGCGTCGAGGTTGGCCAAGGCGAGCATCGACGATGTCGCGGAGGCGGCGGCCCGCTACCTGGCGCCGTCCCGGGCCGCGCTCGTGGTGCTGGGTGACGCCGAGCGGGTCACCCCGGGGCTGTCCGCGCTGACCACGATCCGTACCGAGTCGCTGCCGTGAGCGGGGAGGCGGCGCCACCATTGGCCCGGTCGACACTGGACCGGGCCGCGCACCGGCGGGGCGACTCGCAGTGGCTGACCGAGGCGTGGTTGCGGGGGCGGATCCTGCTGCTCGACTCGACCAACGAGGGGCGGACGCTGGCCCGTACCGACGCGTCGCCTCCGACGCTCGTGCTGTTCGGCGCGGCGGACGTGCCGGCCGGGTCCGAGGCGATGGCGATGTTCCTCGGCGTCGAGCCGGACGGGGTGCCGGTCTTCGCGGTCGACGCGCCGCTGCCGGCGTTGCCGGGCACCCGGGCGGTGAACCTGCGCGAGGTGGGGCACCTGCTCGCCGACCGGGAGGCGGGCATCTTCACCACCGCCCTGGCGCTGGTGAACTGGCACACCAGGCACGGCTACTCGGCGAGCACCGGCGCTCCGACGGCGATGGACGAGGCTGGTTGGTCCCGGGTGGACCGCAACGGCGGGCGGATCTGGCCGCGTACCGACCCGGCGATGATCGTGCTGGTGCACGACGGGGTCGACGGGCCCGACGGTCGTTGCCTGCTCGGCAACAACGCCGGCTGGCCGGGCACCCCTGGTGGTCGGCGTTACTCCTGCCTGGCCGGCTACGTGGAGCCGGGGGAGTCGGCGGAGGCGGCAGTGCTGCGCGAGGTCCGCGAGGAGGTGGGCATCGCCGTCGAGCGGATCGGGTACGTGGGCAGCCAGGCGTGGCCGTTCCCCGGCTCGCTGATGTTGGGTTTCCTGGCCACCGCCGACCCGGAGGACCCGGTCCGGGTCGACCCGTCGGAGATCGCGTACGCCCGGTGGTTCTCCCGCCGGGAGATCGGGGCGGCGCTGGCCGGGCGGACCGTTGACGTCGGCGACGGGGCCCGGCTGATCCTGCCGCCTGCGTCGTCGATCGCGTTGTTCCTCATCCACCGCTGGCTGGACGGCTGGGTGGACGGCGACCGGTGAGCACGGTCCCGACCCGTGGCCGCCGTTGCCGCGGCGGTCACGGGCCGGGAACACGGGCCGTCGTGGTCGAAGGCAAGGAACACGGCGGGGGAGCCGATCCGACCACGACGGACGTCTGGTGGGTCAGGGGCCGGTGCGGCCCGGTCTGTGTCGGAAGGCGGTGCGGGGCTCGCTGAGCGGCAGGACCTTGACGCGTTGCCGGCCGGCGCGGACCGCACCGACGGTGGCGAGCGCGCGGGCCAGCAGTAACGCCGCGTCCCGGTCCTCGGCGTGCACGATCTGCCGGCGCGGCTCAGGCTGGGTCGTCTCGTCGCGGAGGCGGTGGCCGTCCGCCCAGGCGGCGGCGATGTCCCCGTCGGCGACGGCGCGGATGTCGGTGCGAACGATCAGGAACCGCATGAGGGTCTCCGGATGAACCGCGATGAGCCAGTGTGGAAGTTCCACGTACCCGAGGGCCATGTTACGCCGCGTATTCATCTCAGCAACTGAAACGCGCCTATTGGTTTCGAGCCTCGTCCGATCAACCGATGGCTGCTCAGCGGGGTTGGCCTCGCGTACGACAGCGGGGCCGCCGGCGATTCGCCGACGGCCCCGCTGCGGTCACCGGATCAGCTCAAATCGAACTGGCCCTTCTTGGCTCCGGTGATGAAGCCGAGCCAGCCTGCCCGGTTGAACAGCAGCACCGGACCACCCCGGTCCTTGCTGTCGCGCAGCGCGACCGCCGACGGGCCGGTGCCCAGCGGGGCGACCTCGACGCAGTTGGAGGTCTGGCTACGTGTGCTGGTACGCCACGGGGCGTCCGCCAACGAGTGCGCGGAGACGGACGGCGTGTTGCGGATGTCGTTCATGGTTCTGCTCCTGGTGTGAACCGATCCGATGGGACGAGTGGTGCCGCACGCCCCGACGGAGGTCCCCCGTGGATCACCGATCCGTCAGCCGCCCCGCAGCCCGGCGGCGTTGGGCCGGCGCCGTTGCCGGGCCGAACGCCACTGTGGATGGGGGCGCCGCCTCGGTCAGCCGTCCCGTCGCCTCGATCAGCCAGGAGAGGGTGTCCGATTCGTTAAGTGCCGCCGTGCATAACCACTCGAACACCACTTTATAGCGATTTAGAGCGATTGCGTCGGACGACATGACGTCGGTGAAGCCCCCTTCGATGGCCAGCGTCTCCGGATCGAGCGGATCGGCGAACCGATAGAGGGAGAACGCGGTCGGCGGAAGGTACCAATCGCCGATCTGGGTGTCCCGCAGCAGCACGTGCAGCGTCACGTTGGGCAGGAGGGCCAGATCGCAGAGCTGGAGCAGCTGCTCGTGCAGCACCTCGGGCGGCCCCGCGCGGCGACCGAGGGCCGCCTCCTCCAGCACCGCGGTGTAGCGCGGAGCGTCGGGCTCCCGGGTCAGCAGCGACTGGCGGGCCAACCTCGCCTGCACCTCGGTCTCGGGCTCGTCGCCGGGCTCCGGTTCGCCCGCCCCGGCGCCGACCCGGCGGGCCGAGACGATCCGCACCTGGGCGTACCCCGGCGTCTGCAACAGCCCGGGCACCAGCACGGGGTTGTACTCGGAGATCTCCGCGCAGCCCGCCTCCAGCTCCGCCCAGCTGCGCTGTTGCAGGGTCATCACCGGGAAGTTCTTCAACCAGCCCCGCATGTCGCCGGCCTCGCCGGTGATCCCGAGCAGCTCCTCGCGCAGCGCCGCGTCGGCACCGTAGAGGTCGAGAAGGACGCCCACATCCTGCGGGTCCGGACGACTGCGACCGTTCTCCAGTCGGGACAGTTTGGACGCGGAGGCCCAACCGATCCGCTCGATGACCTGGTCACCGGTGAGGCCCGCGGTCTCGCGCAGGCGGCGTAACTCGACGCCCAACCGGCGACGACGCAGGATCGGGCTGGGTGCGGCAGGAGGCACGGTGTCCTCTTTCCCGTCGACCGACGCAGACGCGACGGTAACTGTATGAAATTCGCCCCCCACGGTCAGTATGGACGGCGCGACCGGCGTCGGAGGTTCCGGCGGGGGCGTGTCTCGCGAAAAATGGACCACGGGTACGCCGGAGCACGACGGACCCCCGGTCGCAGTCCGTCGACCCCGCCCACCCCGGGCGCGCCATCCCGCCGGAGGGACTCCATGCGCACCGTCCTGCGCCGACCCGACTTCCGCCTGCTCTTCGTCGGCCTGCTGGCCAGCATGACCGCCGAGTCGATCCTGCTGCTCGCGCTCGCCATCTGGGTCAAGGACCTCACCGGCTCCGACGGGCTCGCCGGCGCCACGATCTTCGCCGTCATCGCGCCCATGACGCTGGCGCCCCTGGTCGGCTGGTTCGTCGACCGCTACCCGCGCCGACAGTTCTTCGTGGCCGCGAACCTGGTCACCGCGGTGCTGCTCACCCCGCTGTTCACCGTCCGGGACGCCGGTGACGTCTGGGTCGTCTACCTGGTGGCCGCGCTGTACGGCCTGTCGTACATCACGCTCAGCGCGGCGCTCAGCGGGCTGATCCGGCAACTGGTCCCGGTGGAACTGCTGGCCGAGGCGAACGGGGTGCTCCAGACCGTACGCCAGGGTCTGCGGCTGATCGGTCCGCTGGCCGGGGCGGCGCTCTACGCGGCGATCGGCGGCTGGGCGCTGGCCGCGATCGGCATGGTCGGCTTCCTGACCGCTGCCGCGGTGGTGAGCGCGCTGCCCACCCCGCAGCCCCCGCCGCCGACGGTGCGCCTGCGCTGGCCGGCCGAGCTGGGCGCCGGGCTGCGGCACCTGGCCGGTGAGCCGGCCCTGCGCCGGGCCCTGTTCGGGTACGGGCTGGGATCGCTGGCGATGGGTTTCAGCGAGTCGCTCATCTTCGCCTACGTCGACCAGGGGCTGGGCCGTGACGCCGCGTTCGTAGGCGTGCTGGTCACCGTGCAGGGAGTGGGTGGCCTGCTGGGCGGGCTCTGCTCACCGGCGGTGGTCCGTCGACTCGGTGAGGTCGGCACGCTCGCCACAGGGGTCGCGATCTTCGGGCCGGCCGCGCTCGCGCTCGCGTACCCCGACCTCCGCCTCGGGTTCGTGGCGGTGCTGCTGGCAGGCGTGTCGCTACCGCTGACCATGGTGGGTCTGCACACGCTGATCCAGCGGCGTACCCCACCCGGGCTGGTCGGTCGGGTCGCCGCCGCCACCGAGGCGGTGATCAGCGGGCCGCAGGCGTTCTCCATCGGAGCGGGCGCCCTGCTCGTCGGCCTCCTGGACTACCGGATGCTGTTCGCGCTGATCGGGGTGGCCACCCTCGCCGCAGGCGGCTACCTGTGGCGGGGCCGGCACCTGAGCACCCCGACGGGTGCCCGCCCGCCCACACCGCCGACCCTGCCCGCGCCCCGACGCCCCGCCGAGGACGCCGACACGCCGGTGGCCACCGGCCTTCGCCGGACGCCCCCGCCCTGACCGGCGCCGGACACGACGAGCGGCCGCCCCGGGTGGGGGCGGCCGCTCGTCGAGGATTAACCGGCCGGTCAGGCGGTGAGGGTCTCCAGGTGCTGCTTGACCTGGATGATCGAGGGGTTGGTCAGGGCGCTGCCGTCGGCGAAGCGCAGCGTCGGCACCGTCTGGTTGCCCCCGTTGACGCTCATCACGAACTCCGCGGCCTTCGGGTCCTGCTCGATGTCGACCACCTCGTACCCGATGCCCTCCCGGTCGAGCTGCGACTTCAACCGGTGGCAGTAGCCGCACCAGGGGGTGGAATACATCGTCAGCATGGTCGGATCCTCCAACTCCTCTGACCGCCGGCTTGCGGATCAAGCCGAGGCTGTTCGCTGCAACGTCCGGAGGAGCTGAGATGATTCCTGGTTGTGGTGGTTCACTCAGCGTCGGAACAGGTGCTCGCCGGGCTGGACCCGGAGCAGCGCGCCGCGGTGACCGCACCCGCCGGCCCGGTCTGCATCCTTGCCGGCGCCGGCACCGGCAAGACCCGCGCGATCACCTCCCGGATCGCCCACCGGGCGCTCTCCGGCGAGATCTCCCCCCGGCACGTGCTCGCGGTCACCTTCACCGCCCGGGCCGCCGCCGAGATGCGACACCGGATCTCGCTGCTCGGGGTCCGGGGCGTGCAGGCGCGCACGTTCCACGCCGCCGCGCTGCGCCAGGTGCGGTACTTCGCCCCCCGGCTGCTGGCCGGCCGCGCCATGCCCGAGCTGCTGGACAGCAAGGTGCGGCTGGTCACCCTCGCCGCCGCCCGGGTCGGTCTGCGTACCGACCGGGCCGCCGCCCGGGACCTCGCCGGTGAGATCGAGTGGGCCAAGTCGTCGCTCGTCGAACCGGGGGAGTACGTCGTGGCGGCGGCCCGGGCACTGCGCGACACGCCGCACGAGCCGGCCAAGGTGGCCGACGTCTTCACCGCGTACGAGCAGCTCAAACGCTCCAACGGCGTGATCGACTTCGAGGACATGCTGCGCGCCGCCGTGTGGGGCGTCGAGGAGCACCCGGACGTCGCCGAGCAGGTCCGGGGCCAGTACCGGCACTTCGTGGTCGACGAGTACCAGGACGTCAACCCGCTCCAGCAGCGGTTGCTCGACGCCTGGCTGGGCGGCCGCAACGACCTCACAGTGGTCGGCGACGCCAGCCAGACCATCTACTCGTTCACCGGGGCGACCTCGTCGTACCTGGTCGACTTCCCGCGCCGGCACCGCAACGCCACAGTGGTCCGGCTGGTCCGCGACTACCGCTCCACGCCCCAGGTGGTGGGGCTGGCCAACGCGGTGATCTCCCAGGCCCGGGGCACCGAGGCGCGGCTGCGCCTGGAGTTGAGCGGCCAGCGCCCGCCGGGACCGGAACCGGACCTGCGGATCTTCACCGACGAGCCGGCCGAGGCGAACGCCGTGGCCGCGCGCTGCCGGTCCCTGATCGACGCGGGCACGCCGGCGAAGGAGATCGCCGTGCTGTTCCGGGTCAACGCGCAGTCCGAGGCGTACGAGAAGGCGCTCACCGAGGCCGAGGTGCCGTACGTGGTGCAGGGCGCGGAGCGCTTCTTCGAGCGGGCCGAGGTGCGCCAGGCGATGGTCGCGCTGCGCTCCGCCACCCGCTCGATCCCTGGGGAGACGCCGCTGACGACCGCCGTCGTCGAGGCGCTCACCGCAGTCGGATGGTCCCCGGACGCACCCCCGGCCGGCGGTGCGGCCCGCGAACGCTGGGAGGCGCTGGCCGCGCTGGTCCAGCTCGCCGAGGAGTACGCGGCCACCCCCGAGGTGGTGCCGATCGGCGAGGCCGCCTCCGTGGAGCGCCAGGTCACCCTCACCGACTTCACCGAGGAACTGGCCAACCGCGCCGCCCAGCAACACGTGCCGACCCTGGACGGGGTGACGCTTGCGTCGCTGCACTCGGCCAAGGGGCTGGAGTGGGACGCGGTCTTCCTGGTCGGTCTCGCCGAGGGCACCCTCCCCACCACGTACGCCAAGACCGTCGAGCAGGTCGAGGAGGAACGCCGGCTGCTCTACGTGGGGATCACCCGGGCCCGGCAGTGGCTGTGGCTGTCGTACGCCGCCGCGCGCACGCCGGGTGGGCGGGCCCGGCGGCCGTCGCGGTTCCTGCCCCAGTTGGACCGCTCCGGCGGCACCGAGCGGGCGGCCGCCGGCACCGGTCCGGCCCGCCGCCCCGAACGGCGCCGGACGCAGATCGTGTCCTGCCGGATCTGCGGCGCCACCCTGCTCGCCGGCCCCGACCGCAAACTGGGCCGATGCCCCACCTGTCCCTCCGACATCGACGATGAGCTGCACGAACGGCTTCGCGAGTGGCGGCAGCGGGTGGCCGGGGCGCAGAAGGTCCCGGCGTACGTGGTCTTCACCGACGCCACGCTCACCGCGCTGGCCGAGCGGCGTCCCGGCCGGCCGGAGGAGTTGATCGCCATCGCTGGTATCGGCCCACGCAAGTTGGGGCTGTACGGGGAGTCGGTGCTGGCGCTCGTGGGAGGCGCCGGGGTGGACGACGTCTGCCCGGAGAAAACTTTCGAAATCCAGTCGTAAATTCGTTTGCCCTCGCCCCCAGGCGAGGAATAGCCTCAGAACACACCACGCGAGCGGCGCCATTCCGGCTGCTCACGGGGGTCGGTCCAGTCGATTCGAGGAACGTGAGGGAGGTGGCCACCGTGGAGATCTTCACCTATGAGCGTCTGACGGCGATGCCGTCTGTCCACGCTCCGCTGTCGGCTGTCCGGGTGGCCCTCGCGGCCGCACGACCGTCGGTTCCGCAGGCGCACCAGGTTCAGGCCGAGCTGACCCTGGCCGTCGCGCCCACCGGAGTCAACGGGACCAGTGGCATCACGGGCATGGACATCAATGGCGTCAAGAAGCGCACGGATGTCCGCGGCGTTCCACCTCGAGGTAAACCGGTCTGATCATCAGACACCGGCTCACCTCGAGGCCGCGGAACCCGCTTACCGGGATCCGCGGCCTCAGTTTTTTGCCCCGCCGAAGTACGTCGGAATGCGATCCACGAGATCGAAGTGAGAGAGAGGTGACCGGGAGATGAGTCTGGCGTTGGCCCCCCTCGATGTGAGCGTCGAGCTGGAGGCGAACCTGCCCTGCCGGAAGTTCGACCCCGACCTGTGGTTCTCCGACTCGCCTGCCGAGCTCGAGCTGGCCAAGTCGCTCTGCGGGGACTGCCCGCTGCGCGTCGAGTGCCTGGCCGGGGCGGTGGAGCGAGCGGAGCCGTGGGGCGTCTGGGGCGGCGAGATCTTCGAGCGTGGCGCGGTCGTCCCGCGCAAGCGGCCCCGTGGCCGCCCGCGCAAGGAGGACGTCGCCCGTGACGCCGCGCTCCGGGTCGAGGCCGAGGCGCGCCTGGCAGCCAGTGGGCTGTCCGAGGTGCGTGGCGCGGTCCGGCTGGCAGCCTGACATGTTCCCGTTCCGTACCAACGACGCCGGTGGCACACCGGCAGTTAGTGAGAAGACGATGTTGAACGTCCCGACTGGAGCCTTCGAGATGCAACTACTCCACGAAGCGTTGTCCCGGGCTCGAATGCGCCGGCCTCAGGCCGGTCGTACCACCACGAGCACTGAGGCAACCCGATCCGCCCGTACCGTCGCCATGAACAGCCGTAACCAGTCGGCGCGCGACCTGGGCGTTCTCTAGTACCACTCCACGAGGAAGGGCGGGTGCCGACCGGCACCCGCCCTTCGTGACGTTCAGGCCACCGGGGCGAAGCCGGGCAGCCAGCGTTCCAGGATGCCCCGGTACGGGGCCTTCGCCTCCAACTGGCAGAGCACCCCGATGGACCCGAGGGTCACCCGGTGGATGAGCAGGTACGACGGAGGCAGGTTGAGCTGCCGGCTCAGCTGGTACGTGGGGGAGCGGGGGCTGGCCAGA
This sequence comes from Micromonospora sp. NPDC047521, assembly GCF_055587305.1. Taxonomy (NCBI): domain Bacteria; kingdom Bacillati; phylum Actinomycetota; class Actinomycetes; order Micromonosporales; family Micromonosporaceae; genus Micromonospora; species Micromonospora sp. NPDC047521. Next base: position 98,954 of record NZ_JBVJGN010000009.1, read on the forward strand.
CGGGCAGCCTCGCCGCGCAGCCACGCCCGGGTGAAGCGGAACCCGTCGGTGGCGATGGGCTCCAGCATCGGCCGGATGAACTCGAGAACCCCCTCGGCGTCGATGTCGTCGGTGGCGCCGATGAAGCCCTCGGACCGCAGCCCCTGCACCACCCCTGCGGCGTCGTTGCGCAGGGCCAGCGCTGCGATGCGGCCGATCGGCTCCGGCGTGCCCTCCGGCATCCGGGCCACCGCGCCGAAGTCGATCACCCCGAGCCGGCCGTCGGGCAGCAGCCGGAAGTTGCCCGGGTGCGGGTCGGCGTGCAGGAGCCCGGCCCGCTGCGGCGCGGAGAGGTGCAGGGTGGCCATCAGCCGGCCCGCCTCGTCCCGCTGCTCCTCGGTGCCCTCCCGGATGATGTCGGCAAGCGGGGTGCCCGTCACCCATTCGGTGACCAGCACCCGGGGCGCCGCGTGGACCACTGCCGGGATGTAGATCTCCGGGTCGTCGGCGTACGCGGCGGCGAAGGCGCGCTGCGACTCGGCCTCCAGCTCGTAGTCCAACTCCTCGGTGATCCGTTCGCGGAGCTCGACCAGGAGCGGCTTCACGTCCAGGCCGGGCTGGATGGCCCGGAACATCCCGCCCAGCCGGGAGAGCTGCTTGAGGTCGGCGAGGAGCGCGTCGCCGGCACCCGGATACTGGATCTTGACGGCCACGTCGCGGCCGTGCGGCGCACCCGATGCGTCGTAGCCCGGTTCCCGCCACCGCGCCCGGTGCACCTGGCCGATGCTGGCTGCGGCGGCCGGGGTGTCGTCGAACTCGACGAACCGGTCCCGCCAGTCGGGGCCGAGCTGCTCGGCCAGCACCTTGTGCACGCTGGCCGCCGGAAGCGGCGGCGCCGCCTCCTGGAGTTTGGTCAACGCCTGGCGGTACGGTGCCGCGATCTCCTCGGGAAGGGCAGCCTCGAACACCGACAGCGCCTGGCCGAACTTCATCGCACCGCCCTTGAGCTGGCCCAGGACGCTGAACAACTGCTCGGCGGTGCGTTGCTGGATCTCCGCGGAGATCACGTCGGAGGCGAGCCCGGTGACACGCTTTCCCATGCCGAGGACGGTCCGGCCGGCGAAGCCGAGCGGCAGAGCGGCGAGCTTGGCGGTCCGGGACACGGCCCGGCGCGGGATGTCGGTCACCCGGTCATTGTTACCGACCGGAGGGCTCCGCTGCTGCCGTGCGGCCGGGCTGGTGCACTCACCCGGCGTTCCGAGCACCCGCACGCCGGATGTGGTGGCCACCCCCGACGGCGGAACCTGCCGGCACCGACGATCTCCATCGCGCCGCCGAGGGTCTCCGGACTGCCGCCGTCGAGCTGCGTGAGCGCCTCGGCGAGCGCGTACCCGGTCGCCGCGAGCAGCGTGCCTGTCGCACCGGCGGGGGCCGGCGCGGCGGCGGCGAGCTGGGCGGCGAGCCTGGGCCACGCCGGGTCGCGGTCGGCCCTGTGCAACTCGACGCAGTGCAGGCAGGGACCAGCGGGTGGGCGGACGAGTGGCCCGACGACCGGTACGCCCTCGCGCAGGGTGACCAGCAGGTGCGGCTGGCGACGCTGGGCGAGACCGGCGGCGAGCAGGGCCGGAGGACGGTCGGTGCCGAGCTGGATCACCAGGTCGACGCGGGCAGCCCGGCCCGGGTGGGTGCCGGTGCCCGGTGCCGCCCTGCCGATCGCGGCCCGTACCGCCGGGGCCAGCGGGTCGCCCAGTTCGTCGGCCGTGATGCCCGTGCCGACCAGGTCGACGGGGCGTACCGGGCCGCTGAGGTGCGGGATCACCTGCCCGACACCGGACTGGGCAAGCGCCACGGCCAGTGCCGCGCCGAACGCACCGGGGCCGGTGAGCAGCACCCGGGCGGTTCGTCGGCGTCGCAGCACCTGGGCGGGCGTGCCGGGCAGTCGGGCCGCGGCCAGGGCCAGCGCTCCCGCCTCGGCGGCGAGCCGCGCTCTGAGCGGGCCGGCCAGGTCGCGGGGGAGCAGGCTGTGCGCGGGCACCAGCAGGCCCGCGGCGCGCAGGGTGGCCAGCAGGGTACGGGCATCGTCGGCGGTGACCCGGGCGCTGGCCGCGTGGGCAAGCACCTGCCGCTCGCTACGGCTGCCGTCGAGCAGGTCGAGCAGACCTGCGGCCCGGGGATTGGCCAGCTCCAGCAGCACGGCGGGCCCGGGACCGACGCCGAGTTGCAGGGTGTGCCTGTCACGCCAGAGGCGGTGCAGGCCGGGCAGCAGGGTGGGCCGGGGCAACGCGGTACGACTCATGTTGACGAATCGTGACCGCTTCCCTGCTCTCGGTGGATCGTTGTCCACAGGTGGCCAGGCTGCTATCCAGCGTTGTCCACAGGATTTCGCGGGTTATCCACAACCCGCCGGTAGTGATGTCCGGGAGCTGACAGTTGGTCCGGGCCCGAACGGCGACGGGGGCGGGGTGGCCGCCGGCCACCCCGCCCCCGTGCACCCGAACGGGTCAGACCTTGGCCTTGCCCAGGATGCGGTTCACTGTTGTCCCGCACACCGGACACTTGCCCTTGGCCATGTTCATTCCGGTCTTCGAGACCTCGACGTGCCCCTCGAAGTCCCGCTTCTCCTTGCACTTCACGCAGTAACCGTTGTAGCTCTGGGCCTGGTCGGCCACGGTGCCCCTCCTCGTCTCGTCCGCCGGTCAATACGGTCCCGGCGGGTTGCCCGGCGGCGGGCCACACGGGGCGCCGGCGCTGGGTTTCACTCCGCGGCCACCTTCGTGACCGCTGGTCCGCGGACCCTACCCAGGTCTGGGCAGTTCCATGTCAGCTGTGCATCGACACTGTGAGCAAGTCGACGTCGAGAGTGTGCATGGCGAAATAGGTCGGATAAGTCAGTTTGGCGGGGACACGCCGACCAAACCCTCTCAGCCACCCCTGCGGGTGCCCCCACGCGCGTCCGCAGCGGTGATCACCTAAGTTGGAGACGAAGCGCTCCGGCCCCGGTGTTCACGAAGGGTGACGAGAGCGCGTGGCGATGCCTGGTCAAGAAATTTTCAGGACGCTGGGCGACCAATCACCATTTTCTGGGCGCGTGTCGTGCGGTTGACTCTTGCGGACCCCTGGTCAGTACGCATTAGCTTTCTGTCGTGACACGTAGCCGAGGCTGCGCGGGCCAGTGATGGCGGGGACGCGCAAGCCGGTCGTCGAGGTACGGCGCAGTCAGCGCCGACGACGCACGGTGTCCGCGTACCGCGACGGTGAGCGGGTCGTCGTCCTCATTCCGGACCAGTTCTCCCGGGCCGAGGAGAGCGAGTGGGTCGACCGGATGCTCGCCCGGCTCGCCGCCCGGGAGGGCCGGCTGGCCCGCTCCGACGACGAGTTGCTGGCCCGGGCAACCCGGCTCATCGACCTCTACCTCGGCGGGTACGGCGCGCGTGCGGTGCCCGCAAGCGTGCGGTGGGTCACCAACCAGAACGGCAGGTGGGGCTCCTGTACACCCGCCGACCGCAGCATCCGGATCTCCCACCGGGTCCAGGACATGCCCGAGTGGGTGATCGACTACGTGCTGCTGCACGAGCTGGCGCACCTCATCGTGCCGAGCCACAACGCACGGTTCTGGGCGTTGGTGGGTCGCTACCCCAAGGCGGAACGCGCCCGCGGCTACCTCGAAGGCGTCGCCGCCGCCTCCTGCGCCCCCGTACCCACCTGACCCCCGCGCCACGAGGCCGGATGGGCGCGGTGCCTCGCGTCCGGTGGGGCGCTAGGGTCGGGGCATGGCACGGCGAGTGGTGGTGGCGTTGCTCGGGCCGGTCCAGTGGTCGCCGCCCGGCGTCGACCGGGCGAACTGGCGGGCCGCGCTCGCCGAGGACGTCGTCGACCTGATCGCCACCCTCAACGAGGTGGACGTCGCGGTCGCCGTGACCCCGGCCGACCGCGCACTCGCGGACGCGCTGGTCTGGCCGGGAACCGCCGTCTACGAGGTGGCCGAGCCGACGCCGAACGCGGTGTTCGCCGCGTTGGACGGCTACGACCAGGCGGCCGTGCTCGCCGCCGACGTGCCGGACCTGCCCGCGCTGACCATCGGCAAGCTGCTGCGCCCGCTCACCACCAGGCCGGTGGCGGTGGCGCCGGTCGAGGGCGGCGGCCCGGGTCTGCTCGGGGTGGCCGTACGGCTGCCCGTGCCGGAGTGGCTGCCCCCGCTGGACCTGGACACGGCGACGCCCGCCGACGCGCGCTCGGGTGCGCCCCGACCGGGGGACGTCGCCGTCACGGCCGGCTGGCGACGGATGCGCGGCCCCGCCGACCTCACGACCCTCGACCCGGCCTTCGAGGGCTGGGAGGCCACCCGCGCCCTGCTCTCCGGCTCGGGCCGTCCCGCCTGACCGGTCCGGGTGCCCGGCGCCGGACGGCGCGGGCACCCGGAGAGGCGTCAGGACTTGGCGTCGCCCTCGTCGTCGGTCTCGTCGGGCTGGCCGGGAGCCTTCTCCTCGACCCCGCCGGGGGCGGTGAAGTCGAAGTTGTCCAGCTCGCTCAGGTCCATGTCGTTCATCGCGAAGGCGACCGGGTCGGCGAAGTCGTCGTCCGACGGGAGCAGGTCGGGGTGACCCCAGACCGCGTCGCGGCCCTCGATGCCCCGGTGCGTGGTGAGCGCGGCCCAGAGCGCCGCGGCCTCGCGCAGCCGGCGTGGGCGCAGTTCGAGGCCGACAAGCGCGGCGAAGGTCTGCTCGGCGGGACCGCCGGCGGCCCGGCGGCGGCGGAACGCCTCACCCAGCCGCACCACGTTCGGCAACCGGTCGCTGGCGGCGCTGTCCACCACGTGGCACACCCAGCCCTCGACCAGGGCCAACGCGGTCTCCAGACGGGCCAGGGAGGCCTTCTGCGCCGGGGTGTCCTCCGGGGTGAAGATGCCCTCCAGGGCGATGGCCTGCATCGACTCCGGGTCGGTCGGGTCGACCCGGCCCATGGCCTCCTCGATCGCCTCCCGGTTGACCCGGATGCCCGAGGCGTACGTCTCCACCGCGTTGAGCACGTGCCCACGCAGCCACGGGACGTGCTGGAACAGCCGCTGGTGGGCGGCCTCACGCAGGGCGACGTAGAGGCGTACCTCGTCCTCGGGCAGCTCCAGGCCCTCGCCGTACGCCCGGATGTTGGCAGGGATCAGCGCGGCCGTGCCGGCCGGGCCGAGCGGCAGGCCGATGTCGCCGGCGGAGAGCACCTCCGCGGCGAGCGAGCCGAGGGCCTGACCGAGCTGGCCGCCGAAGAGAGCCCCGCCGAGGGTGGCGACCATCGACTGCATCGGGCCGAGCTGGGCGCGCGCCTCCGGTGGCACCAGGTCACCCATCGCGCCGACCATCCGGCTGGCCACCGGGTCGCAGAGCTTGCGCCACACGTCGAGCGTCTTGTAGATCCACTCGTTGCGGTTCCAGGCGACAGGGGTCTGGATGCCCGACGGCCACGCGGAGGCCGGCTCCAGCCACAGGTCGGCCAGGCGCAGCGCCTCCTCGACCGCGTGGCGCTCGTACGGTGACACCGCCGGGTCGCCGGCGGCCGCGAGCTGGCTGGCCGCCACCTGACGGGCCAGGTCCCAGTTCACCGGCCCGCTGCCCGGTGCGGACAGCAGGTGCTGCAGCTGCGACATGAACTGCTGCATCTGCGCGGGATCGTTGGGGTCTGGTGGTTGCCCACCCGGGAGCGCGAAACCGAACGGAATATCAGGCACGACGTCTACGGTACGCGCGCCACGCCCCAGGTCGTCGCCGCTGGCGTTGCGCTGAGGGCGAAGTCGCGTGGCGCATCCGACAGTGGGGCGTCGACCGGTCGGTACGCTCTGGCGCATGAGACGTCGTGGCCTGACGGTCCTGCTCGGTGCCCTGTTCACCGCCCTGCTGAGCATCGGGGTGCTCCGGGTGCCGATCCCGTACGTGGTGCTCGGGCCGGGCCCGACGGTGAACACGCTCGGCACGGCCGACGGCAAGGAGGTCATCAAGGTCTCCGGACGGGACACGTCCACGTCGGCGGGGCAGCTCCGGTTGACCACGGTGGGCGTGCAGCCCACGGTGCGACTGCGGTCGGCGATCGCCGGGTGGTTCTCCGACGACGAGGCGGTGGTGCCGCGCGAGCTGGTCTACCCGCCCGGTGAGTCGACGGAGCAGGTCGAGCAGCGCAACGCCGAGGACTTCAAGGTGTCCCAGACCAGCGCCGAGACCGCCGCGCTCCGCGAGCTCGGTTTTCCGGTGCAGGTGGTGGTCAAGACCGTCGCCGCGGACGGGCCCTCGGCAGGTGCGCTCAAGGCCGGCGACGTGGTCACCTCGGTCGACGGTCAACCGGTGCCGGTGGCCGCGAAGGTCACCGAGCTGATCCGGGCCAAGCCGGCCGGTACGGCGTTGACCATCGGCTACACCCGTGACGGCGTGCCGGCCACCGCGACGGTGACCAGCCGCGAGCAGGACGGCCGGCCGCGGATCGGCGTCGAGATCGACCAGCAGCAGCCGCACCCGTTCACGCTCGACATCGAGTTGGAGGACATCGGCGGTCCGAGCGCCGGCCTGATGTTCGCCCTGGGCATCGTGGACAAGCTGACCCCTGCCGACCTCACCGGCGGCAAGGTCATCGCGGGCACCGGCACGATCGACGACGAGGGCTCGGTCGGCCCGATCGGCGGGATCGCCCAGAAGCTCGTCGGCGCGAAGCGCGCCGGGGCGAAGGTCTTCCTCGTGCCGGCGGACAACTGCGCCGAGGCGGTCCGCAATCCGCAGCCCGATCTGCCGCTGCTGCGGGTGGGCTCGTTGGACGAGGCATTGACGGCTCTTGACACCCTCCGTTCGGGGGGTCAGCCGACCCGCTGCTGACCGGTGTGACCGTGCCCCGACACGTTCAGGAAGACCCCGTACTCTGGGTGCCTGGTCGGAGCCGATCACATCGAGCGTGCGGAGCCAACAGTGGTCATGCGTAGCAGCAGCCCCCTACCGAGGATGAGTCGGCGCGGCCGCGTCACCATCGCTGTCCTGGTCGGGGTGTTCGTGCTCTTCACCCTGCTGGGCTGGGGTGTTCAGGCCTGGACCGACTGGCTCTGGTTCGAGGAGGTCCGCTACACCGAGGTCTTCACAGGTGTGCTGCTCACCCGGCTGCTGCTCTTCCTGGTCATCGGCCTCGGCATGGCGGTGGTCGTCGGCGGCAACCTGTGGCTGGCGTACCGGCTGCGTCCGCGGTTGCGGCCGCACTCGGTCGAGCAGGCGACCCTGGAGCGCTACCGGATGGCGCTCACCCCGCGCCTGGGCACCTGGATCTCGCTGGCCGCCGCCGTGATCGGGCTGTTCGCCGGCCTCTCCGCGCAGAACCGGTGGAACCAGTGGCTGCTCTTCCGTAACGGCGGCGACTTCGGGATCAAGGACCCGGAGTTCGGTGTCGACCTCGGCTTCTACGTCTTCCAGCTGCCGTTCTGGCGCTACCTGCTCGGGGTCGCCTTCACCGCCGTGGTGCTGGCCGTGATCGGCGCGCTGGCGGTGCACTACCTGTACGGCGGGGTCCGCCTGCAGGGTGTCGGGGACCGGATGAGCAACGCGGCCCGCGCCCACCTGAGCAGCCTGGTCGCGGTCTTCGTGCTGCTCAAGGCCATCGCGTACGTGCTGGACCGGCGGGCGATGCTGCTGGAGTACAACGAGGGCGCCAAGCTGTACGGCGCGGGCTACGCAGACGTCAACGCGCTGCTGCCGGCGAAGGAGATCCTGGCGTACATCTCGATCGTGGTGGCCATCGCGATCATCGTGTTCTCCAACGCCTGGATGCGGAACCTCGTCTGGCCGGGCATCTCGCTGGCCCTGCTCGGTGTCTCGGCGGTGGCGATCGGCGGCATCTACCCGTGGGCGGTGCAGACCTTCGAGGTCAAGCCGAGCGCCAAGGACAAGGAGGCGCCGTACATCCAGCGCAGCATCGACGCGACGCGGGCGGCGTTCGGGTTGGCGGTCACCGAGACCACGCCGTACGCGGCGAACAACCTCACCCCACCGGCGAACCTGGCCACCGACACGTCGGTGGTGTCGAACGTGCGGCTGCTCGACCCGCAGTTGGTGAGCGAGACGTACACCCAGCTCCAGCAGGTGCGGGGCTTCTACGACTTCGGCCCCAAGCTGGACATCGACAGGTACGGGGTGAACGGCAAGACCTCCGACTACGTGGTCGGCGTCCGGGAGATCAACTACGGCGAGCTGACCGACCAGCAGAACACCTGGATCAACAGGCACACCGTCTACACCCACGGGTACGGGCTGGTGGCCGCCCCCGCCAACCAGGTGGTCTGCGGCGGGCAGCCGTTCTTCGTCTCCGGCTTCCTCGGCGAGAAGACCCAGGAGGCGTGCTCCTCGCAGACCGAGCAGATCCCGGCCAAGCAGCCGCGCATCTACTACGGCGAGCGGATGGCTGCCGACGACTACGCGATCGTCGGGCAGTCCGACCCGAACAAGAAGGCCGAGTTCGACAGGCCGGTCGGTGAGGGTGGCGGCGAGTCCTACACCTACACCGGTGAGGGCGGCGTGGAGATCGGCTCGTTCCCCCGGCGGCTGCTGTACGCCATCAAGGAGCAGGAGTCGAACTTCCTGCTCTCCGAGGCGGTCAACAAGGACTCCAAGCTGCTGTACGTGCGTAACCCGCGGGACCGGGTGGAGAAGGTCGCGCCGTTCCTCACCCTGGACGGCGACCCGTACCCGGCGGTGGTCGACGGCCGCGTGCAGTGGATCGTCGACGGCTACACCACGGCGGCCACCTACCCGTACGCCGAGCGGGTCAACCTGCAGACCGAGACCACCGACGAGCTGACCAACCGGGGCACCTTCCAGCTGGCCCGGGAGAACGTCAACTACATGCGCAACTCGGTGAAGGCCACCGTCGACGCGTACGACGGCACGGTGAAGCTCTACGAGTACGACGACACCGACCCGGTGCTCAAGGCGTGGAACAAGGCGTTCGGTGGTGACCTGGTGCTGCCGAAGGCGGAGATCCCGGTCGAGTTGAACGAGCACTTCCGCTACCCGGCGGACATGTTCAAGGTGCAGCGCAACCTGCTCACCAAGTTCCACGTGACCAACCCGGGCGACTTCTACTCCGCGCAGGACTTCTGGCAGGTGCCGAACGTGCCGGACGCTCCGGACAGCGGCCAGAAGCAGCCTCCGTACTACCTGTTCACCCAGTTCCCTGGGCAGGAGAGCCCGCGCTTCCAGCTCACCTCCGCGGTCACCCCGAACGGCAGGCAGAACCTCGCCGCGCTGATCTCCGGGTCGTACGTCGACGGAAAGCCCCGGTTGGAGGTACTGGAGCTGCCGGATCAGACCCGGATCTCCGGGCCGGTGCAGGTGCACCAGCAGATGACGAACAACGCGAACATCCGCCAGCAGCTCAACCTGCTCTCCAGCAACCAGGCGCAGGTGCAGTACGGCAACCTGCTCTCGCTGCCCTTCGCCGACGGCATGCTCTACGTCGAGCCGGTCTACGTGAAGAGCAACCAGCAGGACGCGTACCCGCTGTTGCAGAAGGTGCTGCTCTCGTACGGCGACGGCGGTTCGTTCGTGGCGCTCGCCGACAACATCAACGACGGCATCAAGCAACTTGTCGAGCAGGGTAAGCGGGCCGGACAGGGCACGTCGCCGCCCCCGACTACCGGGGGTAACCCGACCACCCCGACGCCTACGGCCACGCCGACGCCCACGCCGACGCCGAGTGGCACCGCCACCCCGGCGCCGACCGGCGAGCTGGCCGCCGCCGCGGACCGGGTGCAGGCCGCCATCACCGAGGTCCGCGCCGCGCAGGCCTCCGGCGACTTCGAGCGGTACGGTCGCGCGCTCAAGGCGCTCGACGAGGCGCTCACCGCGTTCCAGCAGGCGCAGACCGCCAACCCGGCGGGCGCGCCGAGCGGCGGGCCGACGCCGAGCGCCGGCGGCTGACCCGCAACGCCGAGCATCCCTCGGAGCCCCCGTCGTCCGACCACACAGGTCCGGACGGCGGGGGCTCCGCCGTGTGTGGACGCCACGCAGGCCTGTCGCCTGTCCGACACCGTCTGTCCCGCTGACCCGCAACCCACGGTGGCGGCCCGCCGTCCTCCATGCAACGGGGCGCGGAGGAGGGGGTCAGTCGTGAGGGATGCGCAGAGCTTCGACGAGTTCTATCGCTGCACCGCCCGGCGGACCATGCGGTACGCCTACGCGGTGGCCGGTGACCACACCGAGGCGCAGGACCTGGTGCAGGAAGCTTTCACCCGGGCCTGGCGGCAGTGGGGGCGGCTGTCGGAGCATCCGGCGCCGGAGGCGTGGCTGCGTCTCGTGGTGGCCCGGCTGGCGACCGACCGCTGGCGGCGCCTGCACCGCTGGCGGTCGGTGCTCAGTCGTACCGGGCCGCCGCCGGACGCGCCACCGCCGAGCGAGGACGGGGTGCTCCTGGTTCGCGCGCTGCGCCAACTGCCGCCCACCCACCGGCAGGCGTTGGCCCTGCACTACCTCTTCGACATGTCGGTGGAGGAGATCGCCCGGGAGACCGGTGTCCCGGTCGGCACCGTCAAGTCGTGGCTGTCCCGGGGGCGGTCCCGACTGGCCGCGCTGCTACCCGACCTCGCCGTCGAGAAGCTGGAGGCGAACGATGTCAGCTGAAATCTCCGACCTGTACCGGTCGCTCACCGTCGTCGCCGACGGCATGGAGGTGGCCCACCCTGAGCTGGTCCGGCGGCGTGCCGACCGGCGGGCCCGGATCCGGGTCGCCGGCACCGCGGTCGCGGTGGCGGTGCTGCTCGGCGGGGTGGCAGTCGGTGGACGGCTCGCGTTGTCGGCGGACGGCTCGGCGCCGTTGCCCCCACCCGCGGACACCCCCGGGCCGCCGCCGACCTCCTCGACGCCCCGCCCGTCGCCGTCGGTCTCGCCGACGCTGTCGACGTCACAGTCGTCCACACCGGCGACCAGCACGTCGGTCGGCAGACCGCGGGCTTCGGCAACCGGCTCGGCAGTGTCCCGGCAGCCCACCTCGATCCCCGATCGGGCCTTCTTCAGGCTGGCGGCGGCCAACGAGAGAGGCCTGGAGTCGTGGGCGACGTCGGCGATGCTGCCTCCGCTCTGCGGGGCCGGCTACCCCAGCGACTCGGCTGTGGTCCAGCGTCGCGGCCGGTTCCTGGCCTACAAGAAGCCGGAGCAGCCGGCAGAGAGCGTGCCGGATGGCAGCTACCGGCACACCATCACCATCTACCGCTCCGGCCGCGCCGACGACGCGCTGCGGGAGCTGCGGCAGGCCGTTCGCGACTGCCCCACCCAGAAGCAGCCCGACGACGCCAGGACGTGGCGGCAGCGGCTGTTGACCTCGGGGGAGTACGGCGACGAGTCGGTGCTGTTCGAGATGCGGTCTCCGTACCCGGACGGGATGGGCGAGCCGGGGGCGGACGAGGTGCGGCTGGTCCGGGCGGTCCGGGTCGGTGACGTGGTGACGGTGCTCTGGGAGCAGGGTTGGGAGTCCACCTCCGCCGAGCGCGCGCAGGTCGACGCCGACAGCCGGCGGGCGGTGGCGGCGATCCAGAACTGGCTCGACTGACAGGAATCGGAGTCGCTTTGCGGTGTCCCGGGTCGGTGCGCTACGGTTAGCGAACCGACGCGGGGTGGAGCAGCTCGGTAGCTCGCTGGGCTCATAACCCAGAGGTCGCAGGTTCAAATCCTGTCCCCGCTACGAGAGAGAAAGCCCGTTTCCGGTTCGCCGGAGGCGGGCTTTCGACATTGCGGAGGTGCGGCGTCCGGCCGGGTCGACCCCGCCGATCATCGTCAAAAGGGATGGGTTAGGGTTAACCAGTCGACGCGGGGTGGAGCAGCTCGGTAGCTCGCTGGGCTCATAACCCAGAGGTCGCAGGTTCAAATCCTGTCCCCGCTACAAGAAGGAAAGCCCGTCTCCGGTTCGCCGGAGGCGGGCTTTCCGCTTTTCCGCCGCCATCCCGCGTGCCCGGCCGGCACCGACCCCTCGCGGATGTCCGGGATCGTTGCGCCCGGCCAGCCCCGGTCCCGTGAATTCGGCATGGAACCGACGTGCCGAGGTTGCGCCCTTCGGCGAGGATGGGCACATGTCTTCATTCGGTAGGTGGTGGGGCCGGCTCGGCGCGGTCCTCGGTACGGTCGTGCTGGCGGTCTTCGTGCCGGTGGCGGCCTGGGCGTCGACGGGCACCGGCGAGCTGGTGGTGGAGGCGGCGCGGCGGCGGTCCCGCGGCGGCGGCTTCGGCTTCCTCGGGCTGCTCTGCTGCCTGGTGGTGGTGGCGGTCATCGTGTTCCTGGTGCTTCGCCTGACCCGTAACCGTCGGGGCGGCCCGCCGCGCTGACCGGCCGCCGGTGCTCAGCCCGCGAGCGCCGCGATGGCCTGGGACAGGAAGCGCGCGGTGGCCTCACGGGTGCCGTCCCGCTTGACGCGGATGCGCTCGGCGGCGGTGACCAGCAGGGTCCGTACCCTGGCGTGCCCCTTGGGCGGTGGCGCCGGCGCCGGGCCGAGCTGGTCGGCGATGCTGGCGCCGAACGCGGCGGCCCGTCGCTGGACGGGGTCGGTGACGCTGCCCTCGGCGTAGCGGCGGACGGCGAGGCTGGGGTTCAGGCCACGCTCGTGGCCGAGGACCGTGCCGGCCTCGCCGTTCGTGGTCAGGAAGTTGATGACGTCGGCGACCGTGTCCGGGTGGCGGGTGCCCCGGAACGCCGCCCAGTACATCGACGCCCGCGCCCACTGCGCCCCGGACGGGCCGGGGAAGCCGACCACACCCAACTCGGCCCCGGTGAGTCGTTGCATCTCCGGTAGCTGGTGCGACCAGGCGAAGGACGCGGCGGTCAGGCCGGTCACGACCAGCTGCCGGGCCGGCTCGCCACTGTCGGCCTGCTCGATCAGCGCCGCGCCGGGCGTCGCCCGGTCGGCGCGGGCTCGCTGCCAGAGCTCGAACCAGCTGATCAGCTCGTCCGCGCCGAAGCCCAACTGCTGCCCCCGGTAGAACTCGCCGCCCTGCGAACGCAGCCACAGCCAGAGCGCGCGGTAGTCGCCGGACCCGTCCATGGTGCCGGCCACCCGGCCGTCGCCGGCCTCGGTGACCTGCGTCGCCCAGGAGATGTAGTCGGTCCAGCTCATCGCCGCGCGCGGCTCAGGCATCCGCAACTCCCGCAGCAGGTCCCGGTTGAAGACCACCCCGGCGAGGGTCTGCCCAGCGGCGACGGCCATCGTCCGGCCTTCCACAGTGCCGTAGCGGAGCAGGCCCTCCGGCAGGCCGCGCAGGTCCACCCGGTGATCGGCGACTCGGTCGGTGAGGTCGAGGAGGATCTGGCGTTGGCTGTAGTCGGTGAGCACTGAGTCGTCGATCTGGATCAGATCCGGCACGTTGCCGCCGGCCGCCTGGGTGGCCAGCCGCTCGTAGTAGCCGTCGACGCCCTGCCAGGTGACCCGGAAGGTGACCCGGGGGTTGCGCGCCGAGTAGAGCCGCAGCACCTTCTCGGTGAGTTCCGCCCGCCTCGGGCCACCCCACCAGAAGACCGACAGCTCGACAGGCCCGTCCTGGCTGGACGTGGTGGCGCCGTCGCTGCACCCGGCCAGCCCGCCGGCAGCCAGCAAGGGAGTGCCGGCCAGCGCGGTGAGCAGGCGGCGTCGGCCCGGGTCGGCGTCGATCGGGGGTCGAACAACGGGCACGGGGGTCTCCTGGCACCTGCGTGGGCGGCGGTCGGACCATTCACGCAGGCGGCGCAGGAGGGTGTCAACGTCCGTCCGGTCACCCCGGCGTCCGCGCCCGGCGCGGGTGGGCGAATCAGTCTCCCCGATGCAGCGTGGTGTACTAGGGCGCGTGGAACTTCTGCACTCGGGCAAGGTTCGGGACGTCTACGCCGACGGCGACGACCTGATCCTGGTCGCCTCGGACCGGATCTCGATCTACGACGTGGCGCTGCCGACGCCGATCCCGGACAAGGGTCGCCTGCTCACCGCGCTCTCGCTCTGGTGGTTCGAGCAGCTCGCCGACCTGGTGCCGAACCACGTCATCTCCGCCACCGACGTGCCCGCCGAGTTCGCCGGGCGGGCCATCCGCTGCCAGCGGCTCGACATGGTCCCGGTCGAGTGCGTCGCCCGCGGTTACCTCACCGGCGGCGGCCTGCGGGAGTACGAGCAGACCGGCGCGGTGTCCGGCATAACCCTGCCCCGAGGGCTCGGCGAGGCGTCGATCCTGCCCGAGCCGATCTTCACGCCGTCGAGCAAGGCCCCGATGGGCGAGCACGACGAACCCATCACGTACGACGACGTGGTGGCGAAGGTGGGGCAGGACACCGCCGAGCGGCTGCGGCAGATCACCATCGACATCTACCGGCGCGGCGCCGAGCTGGCCGCCGACCGGGGCATCCTGATCGCCGACACCAAGATCGAGCTGGGCTGGGCTCCGGACGGCACCCTGGTCCTCGCCGACGAGCTGCTCACCTCCGACTCGTCGCGGTTCTGGCCTGCGGAGTCGTACCAGCCGGGGCGGGTGCAGTTCTCCTACGACAAGCAGTACGTGCGCGACTGGGCCACCGGCAGCGGCTGGAACAAGCAGGCCCCCGCACCGGACGTGCCCGACGAGGTCGTCGAGGCGACCCGCGCCCGCTACATCGAGGTCTACGAGAAGCTCACCGGCAACCGCTGGGAGTGACCGCCGGCCCTCACTCCACCCAGTCGAGAGTGCGCTGCACGGCTTTGCGCCACTGGCGCAGCTCCCGCTCACGCAGTTCCGGGGCCATGGACGGCTGCCACTGGGCGTCGGAGCGCCACTTCGCGCGCAGGGTGGCCAGGTCGGGCCAGAAGCCGACCGCCAGGCCGGCCGCGTACGCCGCGCCGAGGCAGGTGGTCTCGGTGATCCGGGAGCGGATGACAGGCACGTCGAGCACGTCGGCGAGGAACTGCATGAGCAGGGCGTTCGCGGTCATCCCACCGTCCACGCGGAGCCGGCGCAGCGCCACGTCGGAGTCGGCGTCCATCGCGTCGACCACCTCGCGGGTCTGCCACGCCGACGCCTCCAGCACCGCCCGCGCCAGGTGCCCCTTGGTGATGTAACCGGTCAGGCCGGCGATGACGCCCCGTGCGTCGCTGCGCCAGTGCGGGGCGAACAGCCCGGAGAACGCCGGCACCACGTAGCAGCCGCCGTTGTCGTCCACGGTGCGGGCCAGGTCCTCCACCTCGGCCGCGGAGGAGATCAACCCGAGGTTGTCCCGCAGCCACTGCACGAGCGAGCCGGTGACGGCGATGGCGCCCTCCAGGGCGTACGCCGGGGGTTGGCCCTTGATCTGGTAGGCGACTGTGGTGAGCAGGCCGTGCGTCGAGGGGACCGGGGTGGCCCCGGTGTTGAGCAGCAGGAAGCTGCCGGTGCCGTAGGTGCACTTCGCCTCGCCCGGCTGGAAGCAGGTCTGCCCGAACAGGGCGGCCTGCTGGTCACCGAGCGCGCTGGCCACCGGCACCCCGGCGAGCACACCGTTGGCCGTGCCGTACACCTCGGCGGAGCAGCGGATCTCCGGGAGCATCGCCGCCGGTACGCCCATCGCCTCCAGCAGCTCGGGGTCCCAGTCGAGCGTCGTGAGGTCCATCAGCATGGTCCGGCTGGCGTTCGTCACGTCGGTGACGTGCGCGCCTGTCAGCTTCCAGATCAGCCAGCTGTCCATGGTGCCGAACAGCACCTCGCCGCGTTCGGCGCGCTCACGCAGGCCGTCGACCTCGTCGAGCAGCCAGCGCAGCTTCGGCCCGGCGAAGTAGGTGGCCAGCGGCAGGCCCGTGCGGGTCCGGAACCGCTCCTCGCCGTACGTCGAGGCCAGCTCGCGCAGCAGCGGCCCGGTGCGGGTGTCCTGCCAGACGATGGCGTTGGCCACCGGGCGGCCGGTGGCCCGGTCCCAGACGACAGTGGTCTCCCGCTGGTTGGTGATGCCCACGGCGGCGAGCCCTGCCGTGTCGATGCCGGCGGCCCGCAGCGCCTCGGCGACCACCTGCTGGACGTTGTCCCAGATCTCCTCGGCGTCGTGCTCCACCCAACCCGGCCGGGGGAAGATCTGCCGGTGTTCGCGTTGGGCCACGGCGACGATGTCCCCGGCGGAGTCGAAGACGATGCACCGCGAGGAGGTGGTGCCCTGGTCGATGGCGGCGACGTACTCGGGGGTCACCGCAGCACCGTACCCGGACCGGCGGTGCGGTGCGACCGCCGTCACGGCGGCCCACGCGTCGCCTACGATGTGCGAACGTGCGCGACATCGCCGTTTTCAGTGGAACCGCCCATCCCGACCTCGCCGCCGAGATCTGCGCCCATCTGGGGGTGCCGCTGCATCCGGTGCGGGTCTCCCGGTTCGCGAACGACTGCCTGGAAGTCCAGTTGCAGGCCAACTGCCGCGAGCGGGACGTGTTCCTGATCCAGCCGCTGGTGCCGCCGGTGCAGGAGAACCTGGTCGAGCTGCTGCTCATGATCGACGCGGCCCGGGGGGCGTCCGCCGGGCGGATCACCGTGGTGCTGCCGCACTACGCGTACGCCCGCTCGGACAAGAAGGACGCCCCACGGATCTCGATCGGCGCCCGGCTCGTCGCCGATCTGCTCACCTCGGCCGGCGCGGACCGGGTGCTCGCGATGACCCTGCACTCGCCGCAGGTGCACGGCTTCTTCAGCGTCCCGGTGGACCACCTGCACGCGCTGCGGGAGCTGGCCACCCACTTCCGGCGCTACGACCTGAGCGACACCGTGGTGGTCTCGCCCGACCTGGGCAACGCCAAGGAGGCAGCGGCCTTCGCCAGGTTGCTGGGCACGCCCGTGGCGGCCGGGGCGAAGCAGCGGTTCAGCGACGACCTCGTCAAGATCAGCGCGGTGATCGGCGAGGTGGCCGACCGGGACGTCATCGTGCTGGACGACGAGATCGCCAAGGGCAGCACGGTGGTCGAGCTGATGGAGCACCTGCGCGGCCTGAAGGTCCGCTCGATCCGGTTGGCCTGTACGCACGGACTCTTCTCCGGCGACGCCCTGCACCGGCTCAGCGACCAGGACGGCGTACTGGAGATCGTCTGCACCAACACGGTCCCCATCGCCGCCGAGAAGCGGGTGCCGAAACTCCAGGTGCTCTCGGTGGCGCCCGCCCTGGCTGAGGCCATGCGGCGGATACACAACGGGGAGTCCGTTTCGGCGCTCTTCGCCTGACCCGTCCTCGCCGATCCGTTGACTGCGGGATGGGCGCGGCGGGGCGACGCCGGGGTCAGCGCGTGGTGCGGTAGTTGTCGGTGAGGCCGGCCATGATGCGGACAGTTGTGCCTGTGGTGCCGGTGGCGACCTCCATGGCGTCGGTCAGCTCGCGGGCCAGCCAGAGACCCCAGCCGCCGGCCGTGTCCGGCGCCGGACGACTGCGGTCGCCCAGCCGTTGCGGGCTGATCCCGTGCCCGTGGTCGGCGACCTCGCAGACCAGTGCCCCCGGCTCCTGCCAGAGCCGCAGCCAACCCCGCCCACCGCCGTGCCGCACCGCGTTCGTGATCAGTTCGTTGATCGCGAGCACGAAGTCGTCAAGCCGTTGGCCGGTCAGCCCGCAGGCGTGCGCGCAGGAGGTGACCGAGTGTCGGATCTCGGTCACCTGGGCCTGGTCAAAGGCCTCGGCGATAAGGAGGGCGGGTTCGATGGGCACAACCGTACGCGGTGCGTGCGGATCTGCGTTCGTCATGGGCCCGTCCCGACGGCGAAGCTCGAAGTATTTCGCGGCATTTCCACCGTACGTCAGGGTTTCCCGAACCGCACTCGCCGCCTGCCGCGCGCCCGGCCCCGCTGTGGCATCCTGACCGCCATGTCGTCGCCGTCGGGTGGTTTCGAGGTGCCACTCTGGCGTGCCCTCGCGGTGTTCCGGGTGGCGTCCCTCGGGTACGTCTGCGTGCTCTCGGTACGCGACGCCGACAGGTACGCCCACCCGTACGCCGCCGGCGCCCTGGTCCTGGTCATGATCGCCTGGACCACGGCGACCGCCATCGGCTACGCCCGCCCGGCCTGGCGGCGCTGGCCGCTGCTGCTGGCCGACCTCGGGGTGGTGGTGGCCATCGTGCTCTCCACCCCCTGGGTGGTCGGCCGGACGGCGCTCGCCCACGGCGTGCCCACCCTGGGGGTGGCCTGGATGGCCGGTCCGGTGCTGGCCTGGGCCGTCTCCGGCGGACGCCGTCGCGGCACTGTGGCGGCGCTCGTGGTCGCCGGCGCGGACCTGGCCACCCGGGAACGGATCGGCCAGTCCTCGTTCACAGGCGTGATCCTGATGCTGCTCGCCGGGGTGGTGGTCGGGCACGTGGCCCGACTCGCGGTGGCCGCCGAGGAGCGGCTGCAACGCGCGGTCGAGTTGGAGGCGGCAACCCGGGAGCGGGAGCGGCTGGCCCGGGACATCCACGACTCGGTGCTCCAGGTGCTGGCGCTCGTGCAGCGGCGCGGCGCGGACCTGCCCGGCGAGGCCGGCGACCTGGCCCGGCTCGCCGGTGAGCAGGAAGCGGCGCTGCGGGCACTGATCGCCGGCACCGCCACCCTCGGCGGGTCGGACGCCGACACGGTGGACCTGCGGAGCCTGCTCGGGCGGTACGCCTCGTCGGCGGTGTCGCTCTCGGCCCCCGCCACCCCGGTGTCACTGCCCCGGCAGGTGGCCGGGGAGCTGGCGGCCGCGACCGGCGCGGCCCTGGACAACGTGGGACGGCACGCCGGCGGACGGGCCTGGGTGCTGATCGAGGACGAGGGGACGACTGTGACCGTGTCGATCCGGGACGAGGGGCCCGGCATTCCGGACGGCCGGCTGAGCGAGGCCGCCGACCAGGGTCGGCTCGGTGTGAGCCAGTCGATCCGGGGCCGGGTCACCGACCTGGGCGGGACGGTCCGGATCATCTCGGCGCCGGAGGCCGGGACCGAGATCGAACTGACAGTGCCGAGGGCGCGGCGATGACGCAGGTGCGAGTGATGGTCGTCGACGACCATCCGATGTGGCGCGAGGGCGTGGCCCGCGACCTCACCGAGGCCGGCTTCCTGGTGGTGGCGACCAGCGGCGAGGGGCGGCAGGCGGTCCGGGTGGCCGCCGCCGCCCGCCCCGACGTGGTCGTCCTCGACCTGCAACTACCTGACATCTCCGGGGTCGAGGTGATCCTCGGGCTGCGCGCGGCGCTGCCCGACGTACGGGTGCTCATGCTCAGCGCCAGCGGCGAACAGCAGAGCGTGCTGGACGCGGTCAAGGCGGGGGCCACCGGCTACCTGGTGAAGTCGACGGCGCCGGCCGAGTTCCTCGACGCCGTGCGCCGCACCGCGGCAGGCGATCCGGTCTTCACCCCCGGCCTGGCGGGGCTGGTCCTCGGCGAGTACCGTCGGCTGGCCGCCGGGCCGGTGGCCGAGCCGGGCGACGGTACGGAACCGGGCGCGCCCCGGCTCACCGACCGGGAGACCGAGGTGCTGCGACTGGTGGCGAAGGGGATGTCGTACAAGCAGATCGCCCAGCGGCTCGGGCTGTCGCACCGCACCGTGCAGAACCACGTGCAGAACACGCTGGGCAAGCTGCATCTGCACAACCGGGTCGAGCTGACCCGGTACGCCATCGAACGCGGCCTGGACGACTGAGCGGCCTCAGACCGAGCGCGGCGGCTCCGTCTCGTGGATGGCCAGCTCCTCGGCGCTCGCCCCGCCACCTGCCGAGCCGGCGTCGTACGCCACCGAGTCGGTCTCCTGGTCGGTGTGCGCCCCCTCGTCCGGTTCGACAAGCCGGCCCACAGTCGCGTCGGCCACCGTGCCGAGCTGGCCGTGGTCGTAGAGGGAGACCGGCGAGTTCGGGTCGGAGGTGGGCCCCGGGTCCATCACGTCGGCGTCGAGCTGGGCCTCCGCGGCGGCCTCCAGGTTGTCCGCCTCGAAGGCGATCTTCGGGTCGATCGTCCCGGCCAGCGGGTCGTCCGCCGGGCGTTCGTAGACCTCCCGGTCGAGCTTGTAGTCCAACGACTCGCCGTCGAGCTGCTCCTCGGCGGTGGTCCCGAACCGGTCCACCGCGACCGGAGTGCGGTCTCCGGGCAGCTGGGCCGGGTCCGGGCCGTCCGCCTCGCGTCCGGTGAGGACGTCGTCGTTGGCGGTCGAGTCGTCATCGGCGGTGTCCGGAAGCCCCTGGGACTCGGTGTCGGACACGGGGGTCGGGTACTCGTTGTCGCGCATGTCTGATCACTACCCGCTGCCCTCCCGCCGTAACCGGGCCGTCCCCGCAGGTACGACGCGGAACCGGGCACCGGAGGTGAAAGCCCGGTCAGGCGACCTCGTCGTCCGGGTGCAGCACGCACCAGACGACCTTGCCGTCCGGTACGGGGCTGCTGCCCCACCGGCGGGCCACCGTGTCGATCAGCAGCAGCCCCCGGCCGCCCACCCGGTCCGGCGGGGACAGTCCCGCGAACGTCGGCTGTCGCGGGGAGTGGTCCCGGACCGCCAGGTGCAGGGCGCTGTCGTGCGGCGCCAGCCGCACCGTCATCGCCGTCCGGGCGTGCGCCACCACGTTGTTGACCATCTCGGTGACCGCGATGCACGCCGGGTCGACGAGGGTCGGCATGCCCCAGCGCTCGCACCCGGTGGTGACCATCTCGCGGGCCTCCCGGGCGGCTCCCACAGCCGGATCCAGGTCGGCGGTGAGCACCGCCGCCATCGGTGCCGCCGCGACCGCCGCCAGCGCGCCGTCCAGGGTGGGCCAGGCCGGGACGCCCGGTGCGGCGTCCGGCTGGTCGGGCCCGGCGACCGTCGGGTCGACGAGAAGCAGGTCCGCGGCCGGCCAGTCGGCGATCTCCCGGCGCACCTCGGCGAAGACGCCGCGGACGGCCGGGTCGGCGACCCGCAGCCCGGTCAGGTCGACCACCACCGGGCCGGGTCGGTCACTGAGCCGGGTGAGCAGCGCGGCACGGACCACGTCCGTCGCGCCGGCGTCGAGCACACCCGTCAACCGGACCACAGCCGACGACTCGTCGATCTCGACGAGGCAACGCGAAGCGGTCGGCATGATCGCCCCATTGTGCGCGCCTGTGACCACTGCCGCATCCGGTCGGTCGACGCCCGACATCAGCGGACCAACCGGGATCGGCGGTTCATGGCCGCCATCGTGCCGACCGCGGTACCCGCGGCGGCGAGGCCGAACGCGGCGGTCATCCGCACCAACTGGCGACGCCGGCCATGCCAGCCGCCGTCCCGGCGCGCCTCGGCGTCGGCGTCGAACACGTTGCCGCTGCTGTCCATCCGGGCGCCAGGACCGAACTGGGTGCGATGGGCGTACCAGGCGAGGGTGCGCTCCACCAGGGCTGGCGCGAGCCGCCACTGAAGGCCGATGAGCCGGGCGGCGCCACCCGCGTACGCCTCGCGGCGCGGCCGGCGCAGCAGCCGGACGATCGTCTCGGCGACGACCTCCGGCGGGTAGACCGGCGGGGGTGGCGCGAGTTCGCGGCCTGTGTGGTTGGCCGTGTGCCTGAAGAACGGGGTGTCGATTGTTGCCGGCAGGACCGTGCAGACGGAGATCTGCCCCCGCCCGGTGACCCGCAGCTCCTGCCGGACGGTGTCGGCGAGCCCCCGGATGCCGTGCTTGGTGGCGTTGTACGCCGACTGGTAGGGCATCGCCACCTCGGCCAGCACCGAGGCGTTGTTGACCAGGACACCGCCGCCGGCCGCCTCCAGGTACGGCAGCGCGGCCTTGATGCCGTGCACGGCACCGAGCAGGTTGACCTCCAGCACCCGGCGGAACTCGGCGACCGGAATCTCGTCGAACAGGCCCACCGCGCTCACCGCGGCGTTGTTCACCCAGGCGTCGATCCGCCCGAACTCGGCAGCCGCCCGGTCCGCCAACTGCCGTACCGACTCCAGGTCGGTCACGTCTGTCGGCACGACAAGGGCCCGGCCGCCCAGCTCCCGGCAGCGTTGCGCCACCTCGCGCAGGGCCGGCTCGCTGCGGGCGGCCAGTACGACGGCGACGCCACGGCGGGCCAGCGCGTACGCGGTGGCGGTGCCGATCCCGCTGGACGCACCGGTGATCACCACGGTCGAATCGTCGAGACTGCGGGTCAGGGGCATTTCTCAGCGGTACCCCCGCCCGGGGCTGCTCATACCACCGGTAGGTGTCTGATCACGGCGTCGGCCGCCATGGTTGTCATGGCGCAAGCGTCGGCGGCACCTGCGGGGACTGTTCCCGATCTGCCAGGTTTCGACTCCGGGCCCTCGGGTTAATGGGACGCTCTGACCGGGAGGACCACCGCCGAGGAAAAGATCGCAGGGAGGTGACCCATGCGCGTCGGCCTCGTCTGCGCGCACACCAGCTCGTACCGGCACGCCGACGGCCCGCCGGTCGGTACCCAACAGCACATCGCGCGGGTCGCCGCCGAGCTGGCCGGCCGAGGCCACGATGTCCGGATCTACGAGCGTCGGGACGACCCGGAGCTGCCGGACACCACGGACGTCGACGGCTACCAGGTGCACCGGGTGTCCGCCGGCCCGCCCACCCCGTTGCCCACCGCCGAGCTGATCCCGCACGTCACGGCGTTCGGCCGCTGGCTGACCGACGAGTGGGCAGGCGCCTGGCGACCCGAGGTGGTGCACGGGCACTACTGGGTCGGAGGCCTGGCCGCCGCGCACGCCGTGCGGGAGACCGACATCCCTGTGGTGCAGACGTTCCACTCACTCGGCGTCGAGCAGCTGCGACACCTGGGCGGGCGGTACGACGGCCCGGGGCAGCGCATCCCGCTGGAGCGGGCACTGACCCGGGCGGTGGACATCGCGGTCGCCCAGTGCAACGACGAGGTGGACGAGCTGACCCGGATGGGTCTGCAACGCAGCCTGGTGGCGATGGTGCCGGCCGGGGTGGACATCCAACAGTTCCACCCCGACGGTGAGGCCGCGCCGCGCGAGCAACGCTCGCGGATCCTCTCCGTCGGCGGGCTCTCCCCGGGCCACGGGCAGGAGGACCTGATCCGGGCGATGCGGCTGGTCGGCGACGCCGAACTGGTGATCGCCGGCGGGCCACCTGCCGAGGCGTTGGTCAACCACGCGGAGGCGCGTCGGTTGCGGGAGCTGGCCGAGCAGGTCGGGGTGGCCGACCAGGTACGCCTCGTTGGCGCGGTGCCACACGACCAGATGGCCACCTGGTACCGGTCGGCGGACGTGGTGGCCTGCACGCCGCACTACTCCTCGGCGGGCCGGGTGTCGCTGGAGGCGATGGCCTGCGGGGTGCCCGTGGTCGGCTACGCGATGGGCGGCCTGGCGGACGCCGTCGTCGACGAGGTCACCGGTCGGCTGGTGCCCCCCGGCGACGTGCGGACACTCGGGGTCTCGCTGCGCCGGCTGCTGTCCGACAACGCCGGCCGGTTCGCGTACGGCCACGCGGCGGTGGACCGGGTCCGCAGCAGCTACACCTGGGACCGGACGGCTGGCGCGTTGGAGCGCCTCTACGAGCGGGTGGTGAGCCGGCGCAAGCCGGTCGAGGCGTGACGCGGGGAGGCGCCGGTCAGACGGGTCGGCCGGCGCCGACCATTGCCGGATCCCGGCGGCGGGGCGCCGCGCGGTGCTGCTGGGGTTGCGCGTACCGGGTCAGCCCGATCACCGCGGTCAGGGTGACCAGGAAACCCGCAGCGGCCAGCCACTCCCGTCCGGGCCAGATCTTGTCGTTGAGCAGCAGCAGGCCGACGATCGCCGCCGGTACCGCCCCGGCCGCGTCCATCGCGGCGACAGCCGCGGTCGTCGAGCCCCGCTGCATGGCAAGGCCCAGCAGCAGCTGCCCGACGATCGAGTGGGCGATCAGCAGGTAGAACAGGGGATCGGCGAGGAACGCCTCGGCGGACGGCGCGGAGGCCAGCGGGCGGGCCGCCACCGCCGCCGAGGAGAAGGCCAGCCCGGCCAGCGAACCGAGCGCCACCGACCCGGGCGCCCCGTGCAGCCGGACGGCGAAGACACCGAGCACCGCGATGACACCCAGCGCCACCAGCAGCGCCACCGAGCCGGCCGTGCCGAGCTGCTTCGACGGCGCCGGACGTGCGGACAGCACCAGCGCGGTGATCCCTCCGAAGAGCAGGGCCAGCAGCGCCACCTCGGCCACCGGCAACCGCCACTTCAGCACCACCACGCCGAGAATCGCCGTCACCCCGAGCCCGGCGGCCACGCTGGCCTGCACCAGGAACAGGGGCAGATCCCGCCGGGCCAGGAAGGCGAGCACGAAACCGCCGATCTGGCAGCTCAACCCGACCAGGTACGTGCGGTGCCCGGCCAGCCGCAGCAGCAGGCCCGGATCGAAGGTGTGGTGGACCGTTGTGCGGGCCGCGGCCACCGACTGGAGCAGGTTGGCGAAGCCGTACGCGACAATCATCGCCGCGAGAAAGCACCAGCCGGAGGAGACCACCTGGCGAGGATAGAGGTTGCCGGGGGTCAGCGCTCGGCTGGTCGATGCAGCCGGGTGAGGATGTCGGCGTGCAGCACACCGTTGGTGGCGACCACGCTGCTCTCGGTGCCCGGCTCGCCGGTCGGCGACTGTCGACCGTGCAGATCCGTGACCGTGCCACCCGCCTCCGTGATGATCGGAACCAGCGCCGCCACATCCCACAGCGACAGTTCGGGCTCGGCCATCACGTCCAGTGCACCCTCGGCCAGCAGCATGTAGCCGTAGAAGTCGCCGTACGCGCGGCTGCGCCAACTGGCCCGCATCAGGTCGAGCATCGCGTCGAGCCGCCCGGCGCTCTCCCACCCGGTCAGCGACGAGTAGCAGACGCTGGCGTCCTCGATCCGACGCACCGCCGAGACACCGATCCGCGTGCCGGAGGCCGGCCCCGGACCGGCGTACGCGCCAGCGCCCGCGCTGGCCCACCAGCGTCGGCCCAGCGCCGGCGCGGACACCACGCCGACAGCCGGGCGCTCGCCGTCGTACAGCGCGATGAGGGTCGCCCAGACCGGCACACCCCTGACGAAGTTCTTCGTCCCGTCGATCGGGTCGACGATCCACCGGCGGTCGTCGGGGCCGCTGGCCGGCTGTGCGCCGTACTCCTCGCCGAGCAGCCCGTCGGCCGGCCGGTGCTCGGCAAGCAGGGCGCGGATCTCCCGCTCCACGGCGGTGTCCGCGTCGGAGACGGGAGTCAGGTCGGGCTTCGCCTCCACCCGCAGGTCGAGAGCCCGGAACCGGGCCGTGGAGATGGCGTCCGCCCGGTCGGCGAGCAGGTGGGCGAGGGCGAGGTCGTCGGCGTACCCGGTCATGCCGGCAACCTAGCCGACGCCCGGCGGGTCACTCGTCGGGCCCGCGCCTGTCACCCTCGCCGGGCCCGCGCTGGTCGCTGTCGCCGCGCCCGTCGCCGTCGCCCGCCCGGGAGGCGAGCAACCGGCGGTACGACGCCAGCCGGCGCGGGTCGGCCTTGCCGGCGGCCACCCAGGCGTCCAGCCCGCAGTCGGCCTCGTCGGCCGTGTGCGGACAGTTCGGCGGGCAGTCGACGGTGCCCTCGACCAGGTCGGGGAAGCCGTGCAGCAGGCTGTCGGCCGAGACGTGCGCCAGCCCGAAGCTGCGGATCCCCGGAGTGTCGATGATCCAGCCCGGATCGGTGTCGACGCCCGGCACCGGTGGCAGCCGCAGCGCCACCGCGCTTGTGGACGTGTGCCGGCCCCTGCCGATCGCGCTCACCACGCCTACCGCGCGCAGCGCGTCCGGAACGAGGCGGTTGACAAGCGTCGACTTGCCCACCCCGGAGTGCCCGACCATCACCGACACCTTGCCGCTCAGCAGCGCACGGAGCGCGTCCAGGTCCGAGTCGGGGCGGTTGAGCACGTACGGCAGCTCCAGCTCGGTGTAGTAGCCCAGCACCTCCTCCGGCCCGGCCAGGTCGGCCTTGGTGAGGCAGAGCAGCGGCTCGACGTCCGCGTCGTACGCGGCCACCAGGCAACGGTCGATGAACCCGGTACGCGGCGGCGGGTCGGCCAACGCGCTCACGATCACCAACTGGTCGGCGTTCGCCACCACCACGCGTTCCAGCCGGCCCTCGGCGGTGGTCTCGTCGTCGTCGGCGGTGCGGCGCAGCACCGAGCGGCGCTCGGCGATCCGGACGATGCGGGCCAGAGCGCCCTCGGCGCCCGACGTGTCCCCGACCAGGCTGACCCGGTCACCCACCACCACCGACTTGCGGCCCAGCTCGCGGGCCCGCATCGCGGTGACAGTGGGCAGGTCGGCGCCGACCACGCCGCGCTCGGCCCCGGACAACACGCACGTGTAGCGCCCCCGGTCGACGGCGATGACGAACCCGTCCACGGCGTCGGCGTGCTGCGGGCGGGTGCGCGTACGCGGGCGCGACGACTTGCCGGGTCGGACCCGTACGTCGTCCTCGTCGTACTCCCGCCGTCTGGTCGCCAGGACCTGCCCTCTCTCTCGCGTCAGTTCTTGCCGGTCACCATCGCTGACCATAGTGCCGGAAACTCGGGCATGGTCTTGGAGGTGCACCCCACGTCGTCCACCTCGATGCCCGGCACGGCGAGCCCGGCCACCGCTGCGGCGTGTGCCATCCGGTGGTCGTGGTAGGTGTGGAAGATCCCGCCGCGCAGCGGACGGGGCCGGATCTCCAACCCGTCCGGTGTCTCGGTGATGTCCGCCCCGAGCCCGCCGAACTCGCGCGCGAGCGCGGCGAGCCGGTCGGTCTCGTGGCCCCGGATGTGCCCGACGCCTGTGAAGACCGACGGCGAGTCGGCAAGCATGGCCAGCGCGGTCAGCACGAGGGTCAGCTCGCCGACGTCGGACAGGTCGGCGGTCAGGCCGTGCACCACGCCGGTGCCCCGCACGGTCAGCCCGTCGGTGGAGAGGCTGACCTCGCCGCCCATCCGTTGCAGCAGCGAACGGAGCTGCTCGACCGGCTGCGCGCTGCTGTGTGGCCAGCCCTGGAGGGTCACCTCACCGCCGGTGACCAGGGCGGCGGCGAAGAACGGCACCGCTCCGGAGAGGTCCGGTTCGATCTCCCAGCCGCGCCCGCTGAGCGGGCCGGGCTCGACGGTCCACAGGTCGGGGGTGGTGTCGTCGACCGCCGCGCCGGCGGCCCGCAGCATCTGCACGGTCATCCGCAGGTGCGGCGCGGACGGCACCGGCGGCCCGACGTGGCGCACCACGACACCCCTGTCGAAGCGCGGGGCGGCCAGCAGCAGCCCGGAGACGAGCTGGCTGGAGGCGGACGCGTCGATCACCACCTCGCCGCCGGTGATCCGGCCGGTGCCGAGCACGGTCAGCGGGAGGCTGCCGGAGCCGGTGACGTCGATCCGGACGCCCAGCGATCGCAGCGCGCCGACCAGCGGACCGAGGGGTCGGGTGCGGACGTACGGGTCGCCGTCGAAGGTGACCTGCCCGTCGGCCAGGCCCGCCACCGGCGGTACGAACCGCATCACCGTGCCCGCCAGGCCCACGTCGACGTGCGCGGGGCCGGCCAGCGGGTGCGGTCGGACCAGCCAGCGCTCGTCGTCGCTGATCGAGACGTGCGCGCCCATCGCCCGCAGGCCGGCCGCCATCAACTCGGTGTCGCGGGCGCGCAGCGGCCGGGCCAGCGTCGACGGGCCGGCGGCCAGGGCGCTGAGCACCAGGGCGCGGGCGGTCATCGATTTGGAGCCGGGCAGGCGCAGTGTCGCCGCCACCGGGTCGGACGCGGTAGGTGCGGTCCACGGCTGCGGCGGCCGGGTCGCGGTCAGATTCCCCACGGTTACATTCTGCCGTGCAGGCCGGTCGGCGGCGGGAACCGGCTGTCGTACTCCCGGTTGGCGGGACAGCCGACCGGGCGTCCGACGCACTAGCGTGTGTGCCATGTGTGGCAGGTACGCGACGACCCGGAGTTCCGGCGAACTGAGCGCGCTGTTCGAGTCGTCCGACGACACCGACGGCGGGGTCGGGCCGGATCACAACGTCGCGCCGACCGACCCGGTGCCGCTGGTCCGGGTGACCCCGGAGGGGCACCGCAGCCTGTGCGTGGGTCGGTGGGGCTTTCTGCCGCACTGGTCCCGTTCGGCGGCCGGGGCGGCCCGCATGATCAACGCGCGGGCGGAGACGGTGGCCACCAGCCGGGCGTACGCCCGGGCGTTCGCCCGTCGGCGCTGCCTGGTTCCGGCCGATGGCTGGTACGAGTGGGTCCGGCTTCCCGACGGCGGCCGGCAGGCGTACTTCATGACCCCCGCCGACGGATCGGTGCTCGCGCTGGCCGGCATCTGGTCGGTCTGGGAGTCCGGCACGGACAGCCGGTTGACCTTCAGCGTGCTGACGACGGCGGCGCTCGGCGAGCTGGCCGAGGTGCACGACCGGATGCCTGTGCTGCTGCCCGCGGACCGGTGGTCGTCGTGGCTGGAGCCGACGGACGAGCCGGAGCGCCTGCTCGCCCCACCGGCGTCGGACTGGCTGGCCGGTCTGGAGATCCGTCCGGTGGGTCCGGCGGTGGGCGACGTCCGCAATGACGGTCCGCGGTTGACCGCGCGGGTGCCTGTGGGTCCGGCGCCACAGGAGCTGACTCTGTTCTGACGTTGACGCATCGTCGGGTGCCGATTTGGCAGGGTTGCGCGCTATTCGTCTCCCGGCCGTTCGGTCATGTTCCCGTCAGCCCCTTGTTTCGGCGCGCACAAGTGCGATAGAACACAGCGCCGGTAGTGGGTGTCGATTCGCACGGGGCGGACGACATCCACCGATCTTGCCGGTCCCACGGGGGAGGTGGGTGGATGACACGGGCACGTATGCCCCGCCCGCACGAGGTGGCTGCGGCGCGGCGAGATCCGAGACTGCTGAGAGCCTTGCGGGAGCGGCGACAGGACGACGCGTGGCGCACCAGAGGCACATGCCAGAGCGTCGATCCGGAGACGTTCTTTCCAGCGCCGAACGAGCCGGCGGACGCCGCCGTCGCACTGTGCCGAACATGCGACGTGCAGGGGTCCTGCCTGGCCTGGGCGCTGGAGGTCGGTGACTGTCACGGGGTGTGGGGCGCCACCACGCCCCGGGAACGGCGGGCGATGCTCGTCGCGTGGCGCGGCGAGGTCGAACCCGACCCGGCCGCCGCCGACGAGGCCGGCCCACCGGTACGGGACCGGCTGCTCACCCTGGTCCCGCTGAGCTGACCATCGGCCCGGTCGCCGCCCGACCGGCATCGGAACGGCGCAGAATGGGCCGGTGCCGCTCAGCGACCAGATAGACACCCCGCGCGGTCCGGCGCGGATCGACACCGACCTGCCGGTCCGGCCGGCCGCCGCGTTGCTGGTGCTCGGGCACGGTGCGGGCGGCAGCGTGGATTCGCCCGACCTGCTCGCGGTACGCGACGCGGCGGTCTCGGCCGGCGTGGCGGTGGTCCGGGTGACCCAGCCCTAC
This sequence comes from Micromonospora sp. NPDC047521, assembly GCF_055587305.1. Taxonomy (NCBI): domain Bacteria; kingdom Bacillati; phylum Actinomycetota; class Actinomycetes; order Micromonosporales; family Micromonosporaceae; genus Micromonospora; species Micromonospora sp. NPDC047521. The sequence continues at coordinate 128,233 of NZ_JBVJGN010000009.1, forward strand.
CGGGTCGCCGGCCGACGCGCGCCGGCCCCCGCCGGTCACCTCGACGAGGCCTGGACGGCGGTGCTCGCCGCCGTCCGCGACAGGTACCCGGACCCGCCGGCACTTGTGGTCGGCGGGCGCTCCAGCGGCGCGCGGGTGGCCTGCCGGACAGCCCACGCGGTGGGGGCGGCCGGTGTCGTCGCGCTGGCGTTTCCGCTGCACCCGCCCGGCCGTCCGGAACGCTCGCGGGCCGCCGAACTGGACACCGGCCTGCCGACGCTCGTGGTCAACGGCGACCGGGACCCGTTCGGGGTGCCGCAGCCGGGGCCGTCGGCGCACGTGGTGACCCGGCCTGGGGAGACGCACGACCTGCGGCGGGATCCGGCCGGCACGGCGGACGTGGTGCGCGACTGGCTGCGCGACCGGGGCTGGACGGCCGACTGAACCGGCCCGGGCGCCCGGCAGAACCGTGTCCGGTCCCGGGCGCGGGTCGTTGCATCCGATGGTGCCACCGGACCGATTCGGGCGGGAGGCGCCAACCCTCCCAGGCCCTTCCTGGTCCCAGCGCCGGCCGCCCGTCGGGGCCGGGACCAGGAACGGGGAGAGTCGGACGGAATGCCCCACCCGCCGTCCCGCGTTACTACCCCCGGACGACTTTTTCGAGGGGGGTGACCGGTGCCGACCGAGACACGGATCCGGGAACGGGACGAACGGGAGGCCCGGCAGCTCAAGCGGCTGCTGGACGCTCCGGAGTGGCCCGCGACGGTGGAACCGGGCGGGGTGGGAGCGGTGAGCACGGGCACACCAGCCGGAAGTGAATCTGTGGTCACGTCCGTGCGCGTATCCTCGGCGAGAAAGCATCCGACGCGAGGGGATGTGCGGTTGACCACCGAGAAGACGGACGAGCGCAGGGCCCGTTTCGAGCGGGACGCGATGCCATTCGTCGATCAGCTCTACGCTGCTGGGCTGCGAATGACACGCAACCCGGCGGATGCCGAGGATCTGGTCCAGGAGACGTACCTGAAGGCGTACGCCGCCTTCCACCAGTTCGAGCAGGGCACCAACCTGAAGGCCTGGCTCTACCGGATCCTGACCAACACCTACATCAACTCCTACCGCAAGCGGCAGCGCCAGCCCATCCAGGCGCCCACCGAGGAGATCACCGACTGGCAGCTCGCCGAGGCCGAGTCGCACACCTCCAGCGGTCTGCGCTCGGCGGAGACCGAGGCGCTCGACCGGCTGCCGGACAGCGACGTCAAGGAAGCCCTTCAGCAGTTGCCTGAGGAGTTCCGCCTTGCCGTCTACCTGACCGACGTCGAGGGCTTCTCCTACAAGGAGGTGGCGGACATCATGGGTACGCCGATCGGCACCGTGATGTCGCGTCTGCACCGGGGCCGTCGTAATCTGCGGAAGCTGCTCGAGCGCTACGCCTCGGAGCGGGGTTTCAGTGCCGCCCGCTCGTCGAAGGGCTCGACCGCTGCCGCTGCCGGCCGGGAGGTGTGACGTGAGCTGTGGGGAGCCGCACGAGACGGACTGCCGTGAGGTGCTCGCGGAGGTCTACCTCTACCTGGATCTGGAGTGCGCCGACGAGCGGCGGACGCTGATCCGGCACCACCTCGACGAGTGCGGGCCGTGCCTGCGCGAGTACGGGCTGGAGCAGGAGGTCCGCGCGCTTGTCGCCCGTTGCTGCGGCAACGAGACCGCGCCGGACGAGCTGCGCGAGCGGTTGCGGGTCAAGCTCACCGAGCTGGTGGTCTTCGAGACCAGTGACTCCCGTGAGCTGGCCGACTGAGCGTCGCGCCATCCGACTGACGAAAACCGGTGGCCCGGGTCGATGTCGACCCGGGCCACCGGTGTCCGCCGGGTGCGGGCTGATCGGTGACGGACCGTGTGGTCCGCCGCGCCGAGTCAGGAGTTGGGACGCTTGCCGTGGTTCGCGGCGCTCTTCTTACGTGCCTTCTTCTTGCGGGACTTCTTCGCCATGCTGACCTCCTCGTGATGGGTCGGATCCCTCGTGCGCACAACCTCGGCGACCGTGCACCCTCCGGCCGCCCGGCGTCGGGTCCGACCCGCTGATGGTAGTGCGGCCGACGCGCGTCACCTTCCGCAGGGCTGACACCGGCAACCGGCCGCGCCGCTCCCGCAGCCGCGTCCCACCGCCGCATGATTGGATACGTCGGCAGGCACATCGCGAAAAGGGAGGGCCTGGACATGGCCGAGGAGATCCGCGCCGAGATGGTGGCGAACGTCTGGAAGGTCGTCGCGACGACCGGTGACACCGTGTCCGAGGGTGACACCCTGGTGATCCTCGAGTCGATGAAGATGGAGATCCCGGTCATCGCCGAGTCCGACGGGGTCGTCCAGCAGCTCGCCGTGAACGAGGGTGACGTCGTGCAGGACGGTGACCTGATCGCGGTGATCGGTTGACCGGCCTGCTGATCCGGCGCGCCGAGGCGGTCGACTTCCCGGCGGTGGCGCGGCTGACCGTTGCCGCGTACGAGGCTGACGGTCAGCTCAAGGGTGAGAACGGGTACGGCGTGGTGCTGGCCGACGTGTCGACCCGGGCCGCCAGCGGCGAGGTGCTTGTCGCGGTGGACGAGGCGACGGGCGCGGTGCTGGGCTCTGTCACGTTCGTGCTGCCGGGCACCCCGTTCGCCGAGCTGTCCGGGCCGGGCGAGGCGGAGTTCCGGATGCTCGCTGTCGACCCGGCCGCGCAGGGGCGTGGCGTCGGTGTGGCGCTGGTCCGGGCGTGCGTGGACCGCGCGACCGGGTTGGGCTGTGCGGCAGTGGTGATCTGTGTCCGGGCCGGGATGGCCGTCTCGGCGCACCGGCTCTACGAGCGGCTCGGCTTCGTCAGGTCGCCGGAGAAGGACTGGTCGCCGGTGGAGGGCGTGGACCTGCTCGGCCTGCGGTTGGAGCTGCCCTGCGGCTGACCGGCCCGGCCGGTCAGCCGGGCGTGCCGCCCGAGCTGGCGGTGGCCGCCGTCTCGTCGGGCGCCCCGCCGATCGCGGCCAGCAGTTCGTCGGCCACCTCCAACGCGAGCCGGCGGCGGTCCGCGTCGGTCAGGTTCGGTGCGCGTACGGCGAACCAGCTGGTGTGCACCGCGAACAGCGACAGGGCGGCGCGCAGTTGCGCGGCGGGGGAGTCGTCGCCCCGGCAGAGCGCGTTGGCGAGCTGCATCAGCCGGCCGCGCATCTGCTGGCCGGAGGAGAGACTCTTGAGCACTGTCTGGTTCTGCTCGAAGAAACGCATCACCGACGGCATGTCGCCGCCGAACATCGTGTCGGCGTAGCGGGAGATCAGCACACGTCGGGTGGTCAGGGTCGGCGGCTGCGTCTCGGCCCAGGAGTTCAGCTCGTCCATCTGCTTCAGCCGGTCCTCGACGAAGCTGGCGACGATGTCGTCCTTGCTCTTGAAGTGGTAGTAGAGGGCGGCCTTCGTGACGTTGAGCCGCTCGGCGATCTCCCGGAGCGAGGTCTTCTCGTACCCCTGCTCGGTGAAGAGCTCGAGAGCGACGGCCTTGATGCGCTCCCGCGTCCCGCCTGTGCTCTCGCTCACGCACGCCCTCCAATTGGCTTGACCCGTTCTTGCTACCCAACTTACCGTGCGGCTAGTAAGGTGACTAGCCGGGCGGCAAGTAAGTGCGGCAATCCTCGGGGGGAGCTTACCCATGACTCAGGCAACCCAGGCCGGCGCACGACCCAACGTGAGGGTCGTGCTGTTCGGGCTGATGATCGCGATGATGCTCGCGATGCTCGACAACATGATCGTCAGCACCGCGCTACCGCGGATCGTCGGCGAGTTCGGCGGCCTCGACCACTTCACCTGGGTCGTCACCGCGTACGTCCTGGGCACCACCGTCTCCACCCCGATCTGGGGCAAGCTCGGTGACCTCTACGGCCGCAAGTCGGTCTTCCTGACCTCGGTGGTCGTCTTCCTCGTCGGCTCGGCCCTCTGCGGCATGGCCGGCTCGGGCATGTTCGGCGGCCCGCAGGACGGCATGGTGCAGCTCATCGCGTTCCGGGCCGTGCAGGGCCTGGGCGCCGGCGGCCTCATGGTCGGCGTGATGGCGATCATCGGTGACCTGGTCCCGCCCCGCGAGCGTGGGCGCTACCAGGGCATGATCGCCGGCATCATGGCCATCGCCATGGTGGCCGGCCCGCTGGTCGGCGGCTTCATCACCGACCACCTCTCCTGGCGCTGGGCGTTCTACGTGAACCTGCCGCTCGGCGGCGTCGCGCTGCTCGTGCTGATCACCACGATGCACCTGCCGAAGTACCGCACCGAGCACCGGATCGACTGGCTCGGCGCCGGGCTGCTCTCGGTCGGCATCACCGCGATCGTGCTGATCACCACCTGGGGCGGCAACCAGTACGACTGGACCTCACCGCAGATCCTCGGTCTGGCCGTGCTGGCCGCGCTCGCCCTCGTGGCGTTCGGCCTGGTCGAGCGCCGGGTTCCGGAACCGATCCTGCCGCTGGCGCTGTTCGCCAACCGCAACTTCGCGCTGATCTCGGTGATCGGCTTCCTGCTCGGTTTCGCGATGTTCGGCGCGATGAACTTCCTGCCGCTCTACCAGCAGACCGTGCAGGGGGCGTCGGCGACGAACAGCGGTCTGCTGCTCCTGCCGCTGATGTTCGGCATGCTCGTCGTCTCGCTGGTCATCGGCCGGGCGATCACGAAGAACGGCAGGTACCGGGCGTACCCGATCATCGGCGGCGTGGTGATGACCGGGGGCATGGCGCTGCTGTCCATGCTTGACACCGACACCAGCAAGCTGCAGTCCTCGCTCTACATGGTCGTGCTCGGCGTCGGCATGGGCTTCCTCATGCAGACCTCGATGCTCATCGCGCAGAACAGCGTGGAGCAGAAGGACCTGGGTGCGGCCAGCGGCGCGGCCACCTTCTTCCGGTCGATCGGCGGTTCGTTCGGCATCTCGCTGTTCGGCGCGATCTTCGCCAACCGGCTGGCCAGCTCCAGCGCGGGCGGCGCGCTCGGTGGCAAGTCCGGCGCCGAGATGGACCTGGAGAAGCTCAAGCAGCTGCCCGCCCAGGCGCGGGAGCTGGTGCTCGGTGGGCTCGCCGACGCCATCTCGCACGTATTCCTCTGGGCGGTGCTGTTCACCATCGCCATCCCGGTGCTCGCCTGGTTCATCAAGGAGATCCCACTGCGGACGGCGAACGAGGCCCCACCGCAGGCCTCCCCGGAGGAGGAGGCCGAGGTGGCCCTCGGCAAGGCCCCGGTGGCCTGACCCACCCCCCGACCCCCGCGATCTTGCACTTTCGGTCCGGGCAGAACCGGCGGAACGCCACACGGCGGCGACGGCAACCGCAAGATCGCGGGGTCAGGGGCGGCGGGTGAGGCGCTGCCAGAGACGCCGTAGCGGGTTGCGGGGGCGGGGCAGGGTCTGGTGGGACCGGCGGTCGGCCAACAGTTCGGTGGCCAGGGCCGCGGTGGTGGCGTCCAGGGCCGGGGCGGCCAGCGCCAGGTGGGCCAGCGAGGTGGCGATCGGTACCGGTCTCGCGCGGGCCACGGCTGCCGCGTCGGCCAGCCGCTCAGCCACCACGCGTGCCACGTCCGGTCGTACCTGCGGATCCACCCAGGCGGCGGTGACCAGGGCGAACAGCGCCGCCTCCGTGATCCAGTCCTCCACGCCCCAGACCAGGTCCACCAGCACCCGGCGTCGCGTCGAGGTGTCCCACGGCTCGTCGGTGCGGTGGTGCAACAGACCCAGGCACGCCCACACCTGCACGCCGCGTACCCAGACCGACGGGTCGTGCGCGGCCAGCAGTCGGCCCACCGCGTTGGCGGGCGCCGCCGGCGGGTGCACCAGCAGGCCGAGCAGATCGGCCACGTCGAGGCCGGCCAGGCCGACAGCCGCGTCGTACGCCGCCGGGGGATGCGGCCACGCCGGGTGAGCGACCTGCCCGATCCGCTCGACCGCCGCCGCCGAGGGCTCCGGCAGCGCGGGCGTCGGGACGCTGTCCGCGTAGTCCCACAACCGCTGGGCGGACACCCGGCGGGGTTCGCGCGGGTCCGGCTCCGGCGTGCCGGTGATCTCGATCCGTAGCCCGGGCGCCGTCGACGTGACCGTCCGCACGGCGCTCGGCGGCGCGGCCGCCGCCAACCGGACGGCGCTGCCCATGCCGTTGTCGTCGTCGGCCACCGCCCGGCGCATCGCGTCGATGAGCGGGCCACCGGCGGGCGTGAGCTGTCCGAGCCAGGGCCGGCCCCGACAGCACTGGGCCAGGTCGCCGTGCTCGTGGCTGTCGTCCGGGTGGTCCCTGACGAAGTCGGCGAGCGCGACGAGATGGGCCAGGTCGCCGTCGCGCAGATGCCGCAGGCGGTGGGCGGTGTGCACCGCGCAGTCGAACGACGGGTCCTTGGCCAGTGCCCGCTCGGTCCACTCCAACGCCTCGTCGAGCCGGCCGGTCTCGGCGAGGGTGCCGGCGATGTCCGCGTAGACGGCGAGGTCGTCGGGGTCCAGCGCGACAGCCCGGTTGAGGGCCGCGAGGGCGTCGCGGGTCCGGCCCGCGCTGCGGTACGCGTACCCGAGCCAGACCTCGCCCATCTTCGACGGCTGCGCGCGTACGCCCCGGGCGGCCCACCGGATCGCCAGCGCGACCTCGCCGAGGCGCCGGGCCAGCGCGGACGCCGCACCCAGCAGCAGGCCGTGGTCGGGGCGGACGGTGACCGCGTTGCGGGCCAGCGTGAGGTACGGCGCCAGGGCCGCCCTACCGATCCGGGGCACCGGGTCGGGCAGCGCGGAGCAGACCTGCATGAGGATCCGGGCGGTGTGCTCCGGGTCGAGCCGCTCGGCGAGTTCGGGTGTGGTCACCCAGGGAACGGCGGCCCACTCGGTGCCGGGGGCGTACCCGGTCGCGGCGGCCAGCAGTTCGAGCCCCTCGGCGGGTCGGCCGGTGGCAGCCAGCAGGTGGGCGCGGGCGACGACCGCGCCGACGAAGGTGTGGTGGTTGATCGGGAAGAGGTCGAGCCCGCCTCCGCTGGCGGCGGCCAGCCGGGCCAGCGTCTCGTGCACCTCCGGCAGGGTGGGTGCGCGGGCCAGCGCGCCGGCGAGATGGCCGGCGGCGTGGTGCAGGTCGCCCTCGTCCAGCGCCAGCCGGGCAAGGGCCAGCTCCTCCGTCGCGGAGAGCGCGGGGTCGTCCCTTCCCTCGGGCACGGTGTCCTCTCGTCGCAGGTACAGCTGACAGAGCGGGCCAACTGTAGTTGATATTGGGATGATTAGGTGATCAACTGCGCACTACTGCTCGTTCGATTGCTCAGTTGCCTTGAAAGGTGCAAGACTGAGCAGGAAACGCGCGGCAATCGCGCAGGAGGGGAGTGTCAGTGACACGTGCAGGGGCCGGGATGGCCGCCGACATCGATGAGCAGCCGGCCGGCTACGAGCGTCTGCTGTCCGCCGCCAACGCCGGGGAGATCGCCCGGGTCGCGGCAGCAGTTGCCGAACGCCGCCCGCGGCACGTGGTCTTCACCGCCCGCGGCACCTCCGACCACGCCGCCCTCTACGGGGCGTACCTCACCGAGATCCGGCTCGGCCTGCCCGCCGGGCTCGCCTCGCCCAGCGTCGTCACCCTCTACGGCGCCCGCCCCGACCTGTCCGACGCGCTCGTCGTAGGCGTCAGCCAGAGTGGCGGCTCGCCCGACCTGGCCGAGGTGCTGCGCGCCGCCCGGGCCTCCGGCGCGCTGACCCTCGCGGTGACCAACGCCCCGGACTCGCCGCTGGCCGACGTGGCCGAACTGAGCATCGACATCGCCGCCGGCCACGAACGGGCGGTGGCCGCCACCAAGACGTACACCGCCGAACTGCTCGCCCTGCTGATGCTGGTCGAGGGCGTCCGGGCCGGCGACGGCGTACTCCCGGCCGCCGAACGGGAGGCGCTCGCCGCGCTACCCGACCTGGCCGCCCGCACCCTGGCCGACGACACCCCGGCCCGGCTCGCGCCGCGCTACCGCTTCGCGCGGCAACTGGTCACCACCGGCCGGGGGTACGCGTACCCGACCGCGCGGGAGGCGGCGCTGAAGCTGATGGAGACCTCGTACCTGCCGGCGCTCGCCTTCTCCGGCGCCGACCTGCTGCACGGGCCGCTGGCCATGACGGACCCGGAGGTGCCGGTGCTCGCCGTGGTCGGCTCCGGCCCCGGCGGCCGGTCGATGGGGGAGGTGCTGCCCCGCCTCGGTGAACGCCGCGCCGACGTGGTGGTGGTGGGCTCCGCAGACGTTTCGGGCGCGACCCGGCTCGCCGTTCCCGAGGTCGACGAACGGTACGCCCCGCTGCTGGACATCCTGCCGTTGCAGCGCCTCGCGCTGGCGCTGGCGCTCACCAGGGGCGAGGATCCGGACGCGCCGCGCGGCCTGAAGAAGGTCACCGCGACGATGTGAGGCGTGGCGTGGCACGCTGGTCCCCGTGTCCACGCTGCGCGACCTCGCCGAGGAGCACACCCGTCTCCGTCCGGCCGACATCGACCACCTGCACCGGATCGCCGGCGACTGGCAGCTGCTGTCCGACCTGTCCTTCGCCGACCTGCTGCTCTGGGTGCCGGTCGACGCGGACGGCACGTTCCTCTGCGTCGCCCAGGTCCGCCCGACGACCGCGCCCACCGCGTACCAGGACGACCAGGTGGGGCGGATCGTCGGCGGACCGGAGGTGGCGCACCTGGGGGTGGCGTACTCCCAGGGCCGGATCTGGCGCGAGGGCGACCCGGTCTGGTACGGCGACGTGCCGGCCCGGCATGAGGCGATCCCGGTCCGGCTGCGTACCGCCGAGGGTGAGGCGGGCGAGGTGATCGCCGTGGTGGGGCGGGACACCAACCTCTCCACGGCGCGTACGCCCAGCCAGCTGGAGCTGAACTACCTGACCACCGCCGACGACCTGGCCCAGATGATCGCGGACGGCACCTTCCCGCCGCCGCGACACCCGGGCGAGACCACCTCCGCGCCCCGGGTCGGTGACGGCCTGGTTCGGCTGGACGCCGGCGGCAAGGTCACCTACGCGAGCCCGAACGCGCAGTCCGCGTACCGCCGGTTGGGCTACGCCTCCCACCTGGTGGGCGAGGACCTGGCCGCGCTGCACCGCAGGCTGGCCGGTGACCCGTTGGACGGCACCGAGGCGGCGACAGGCATCCTGGCCGCGCTGCGCGGGGAGGCGCCGCCCCGGCGGGAGATCGACGCACGTGGCGCCACGATGCTCACCCGGGCGCTGCCGCTGATGCCCGCCGGGGTGCCGATCGGCGCGCTGGTGCTGGTCCGGGACATCACCGAGGTCCGTCGCCGGGACCGGGCGTTGATCACGAAGGACGCCACCATCCGGGAGATCCACCACCGGGTGAAGAACAACCTCCAGACGGTGGCCGCCCTGCTGCGCTTGCAGGCCCGCCGGGTGTCCATGCCGGAGGCCCGCGTCGCGCTCGAGGAATCGGTACGACGGGTCGCCTCGATCGCCCTGGTGCACGAGACGCTCTCCATGTCCAGCGACGAGGCTGTCGAGTTCGACGGCATCGTCGACCGGGTGGCGAGCGCGGCCACCGAGGTAGCGGCGACCGAGGTGAGCGTCGGCATGCGCCGGCGGGGCAGCTTCGGTGTGCTGCCGGCGGAGATCGCCACCTCGCTGGTGATGGTCCTCAACGAGTTGCTGCTCAACGCCGTCGAGCACGGCTTCCCACCCTCGGACGAGGCGGACGAGCCATCCGTCCCCGCCGCGAATGTGACGCCGGCCGTCGTCCCGGACGCCGATCCGTCGGTGCGACCGGAGGTGGTGGTCTCGGCGCACCGGTTCCGCAAGATGTTGCACGTCTCGGTGGCCGACAACGGGCGTGGGCTGCCACCGGACTTCGACGCCGAGCGCGGCAGCCGACTCGGTCTGCAGATCGTCCGGGCCCTGGTCACCGGGGAACTGCGCGGCACCATCGAACTGCGCGCGGGCGCCAACGGTGGCACCGAGGCGGTGCTCGTCGTTCCGCTGGCCCGCAACGCCCACGAGGGCCGCGCGCCAGCCTGACCCGCCGCCTGGTGCCGCCCTCGGAGCCGGCCGTTCCGGCCGCCCGGCCGACTGCCCCGGCGTGGCCCACTCCTGCCGCTGTCGCGGCCGGTTGCAGTGTGTCGCGGCTGGGTTGTCGTCGGGCCGGGACTGACTCAGGCCGATGACGCTGTCTCCGGGCCGCCGTCACGCTGCGCCGGCTCAGTGGCCGGGGCGGTTGGTCAGCAGTGCGACGGTCAGGCCAGGGCGCTGCCAGACCCGCGCGACGGTGAAGTCCTCGCGCAGCGCGTTGCCCTTGGCGCCGGAGACGGTGGCCAGCGGCTCGCTGTGCCGACCGGCGACGACCAGCCACACCCGTTCCGTGCCGGCCAGGCACTGCGCAGGCCGGGGGCACTCGGCGGCCCACAGGTCGCCCCGGTGGACCTCGTCCTCGGTGACCAGCACGTCGCGCGGCGGGTCACCCAGGTGGTACTCGATGCCCAGGTCGAGAAAGAGCCAGCTGTGCCGGGGGGAGTACACCACCGCGTCCCCCGGCCGCTGCCCCTCGGCGATGACCCGCGCCGCGCCCGCGTAGTCCACCGGCGCGCTGCGCGGCCACTCGTGGGTCCGCCGCAGCGCGGCCTGGTCGGGCAGCCCGAGCAGCCCGGCCAGGACCACCACGGCCAGCGCGGCCGGCGCGGCCACCGCGCCCAGCGCCGCGCCGGCCAGCAGGCAGGCGAAGGGCACCACGAAGACCAGATACCGGGGCACCCACAGGGGTACGACCCCACCGGCGGCGAAGAGCAGCAGGACCGGCAGCAGCACCGCGCTCAGCGGCAGCAGTGCCCGCCGTCCGAGCCGGGCCACGCCGAGCGTGGCGACGCCGACCAGCAGGCCACCCACCACGCCGCTCTGGGTCACGCCGCCGGGCAGCGCGCTCAGATCGTCCAGCTGGGCCAGATGGACCCAGTTCAACTGCCGGGACTGCTGTGTCCGGGCCTTGACCAGCAGCGGACCTGCGATCAGCGCGGCCGGCAGCACTGCCACCACCCAGCGCCACAACCGCCGGTCCGGCCCAGCGGGGCGATCCGCCGCCGTGGAGTTGCCCGCCGGAGTGGAGATGCCCGCCACCGTGGGTCCGCGCCACCAGGCGACCAGGACGACAAGCGCGTGCGCGGCGAGCAGCGTCAGCGCGATCAGGTGGATCAGACCGAGGGCGGTGACGGCGGCGGCGTACCCGGCCCAACGGGCCCAGCTCGGCCGGCGCAGCGCGGTGACCAGCAACAGGGTCGCGAGCACCGCGAGCATCGTGGCGAGGGCGTACGGGCGGGCCTCCTGCCCGTAGCGGGAGGTGCCGGGGAGCACCGCGAACAGCAACCCCGCGAAGAGGCCGGCCCGCCTGTCGACAAGCGCCGCGCCGACGACGGCGAGCAGTCCGGCGGCCACGGTCATCGCCAGCACCGCAGGCAGGCGCAGGGCGACCGTGGAATCGCCGGCGACGCTCGTCCAGCCGTGCATGAGCAGGTAGTACGGGCCGGTGGCGGCGTCGATGGTGCCGGCCAGCCGGGCCAGCTCGCCGGGGGATCGGGTGGCCGCGCTCCAGGTGGCCAACTCGTCGCGCCAGAGCTGGGCCGACCCGAGCCCGGTCGACGTCACCGCCAGAGTGAGCAGCGCCGGGGGAAGCCAGACCGGGGTACGGCGCAGGTGGTTCCGCGCCGCCCCGGCCGACCTCTCGGACAATTGCCCCACCATCCGAGCCTGCCATGATCCCGCCGTCCGTGGGCCTCAGCCCGGGGCAGGTGACGGACGCCAGGCGGGCATTACGTCGTTCGGTCGGGCGGTCTTCGCCGGATCACGTTCGATCAGGTCGTCGAGCACCGCGTCGATCCTTGCCAGCAGCTCGTCATCGAGGCGTACCGTCACGGCCTCGGCCGTCTCGGCGAGCTGCTCGGGCCGGGACGCGCCGACGATCGCACCGGCCACGGTCGGTCGGTGCAGTACCCACGCCACCGCCAACTGGGCCATCGTGCAGCCGGCCGCCTCGGCAATCGGCCGGAGCTGGCGTACCCGGGACAGCAGCAGTTCGGACGAGTAGCGGGCGATGAACGACCCACCGAAGCCGTCCGCCGCGCGGGAGCCGGCCGGCGGACGGTGACCGGGTTGGTACCTCCCGGTCAGCACGCCCATCGCGAGCGGCGCCCAGGCGAGCTGACCCAGACCCAGCTCGGCGCAGGCGGGCGACACATCAGTCTCCACCACCCGCCACAGCATCGAGTACTGCGGCTGGTTGGCGATGAACGGGACGCGTAGCTCGGCGGCGAGTCGCTGACCCGCGCGCAGCTGGGCGGCAGTCCATTCGGAGACACCGACGTAGAGAACCTTGCCCTGACGGACCAGGTCGGCGAAGGCGAGCATCGTCTCCTCCAGCGGCAGGCTGTCGTCGTACCGGTGCGCCTGGTAGAGGTCGACGTAGTCGGTGCCCAGCCGGTTCAGCGAGGCGTGGCAGCTCTCAAGGATGTGTTTGCGGGACAGCCCGGCGTCGTTGGCGCCCGGCCCGACCGGCAGGCACACCTTCGTGCACAACTCGATGGAGCTGCGTCGGACGCCGCTCAGCGCCTTGCCCAGTGCCTCTTCGGCCCGCCCCTGGGCGTACCTGTCGGCGGTGTCGAAGGTGGTGATGCCCGAGTCGAGGGCGGCGGCCACGCAGGCCGCAGCCGCATCGTCGTCGAGCTGGTTGCCGTGGGTCACCCAGTTGCCGTACGCGACCGCGCTCACGCGCAGGCCCGACCGGCCCAGTTGCCTGTACTCCATGCGCCGATCCTCGGTCGCACCGGCGCTGTCGCCGAACCGTTCGAGCGTGGTCGAATCCGTGAATGATCGAGGTCCGGTTCTCGCCCGACGACCTGAGCCGCGTCCGGTTCGTGCACTCGCCGCTGGCCGAGCTGGTGGCAAGTAGCTGGGCGTTACGTAAACCGACGAAGTACTGGATGCACCGTCCATGGCTGGAGCGCGCCGAGCGGCTGTTGCCGGGTGCCGGGCTGGAGCCGTTGCTGGCGGTGCTCCGATCGTCAAATGGGTACGTGCCGGACTTCCTCACCCCGGTCGGGGTAGCCCCCAATCTGGCCGCCGAGCTCCGGGCGGTCGCGCACACCGACCCGTCCCGGGTACGCCGGCAACTGGACCGGGCCGGTGCGCCCCGACTGGCCCCGGACGAGCTGGTCGCGCAGCTTCGCCGGTACTTCACCCTGCTGATCGCACCGGACTGGCCACGGCTGCGGGCAGTCGCGCTGGCCGACATTCGGCGGCGCACGCTCCTCGCGGCGGAGCAGGGCGGGCGTATGCTGCTGCGCGAGCTGCACCCGTCGATCCGGTGGGACGGCGCGGCGCTGCGCGTCGCCGTCGGCACCACCCGACCCAGGGATCAGGACGGACGCCCGTGGACTCTGCTACCGACCTCGTTCTCCGGGTCGACCGTACACGCGATCATGGAAGGTGACGCCGGGCCCGCCCTCTGCTATCCGCCCGCTGGGCTGGGCGGGCTGTGGGCCTCGCCTCCGCCGGACGCCGCACTGGGCGCCCTGCTCGGCGGGACGCGGGCGGCGGCGCTCACACTGCTCGACACGCCGCTGAGCACCGGGGAGCTGGCCGCGATGCTGGGGCTCGCACCGGCGACTGCTTCCCACCACCTCACCACCCTCCGGGACAACGGCCTGATCGCCGGTGTTCGGCAGGGAAGGCTAGTGCGTTATGCCCGAACTGTCCTCGGTGACCAACTGGTCGGCTAAGCCTGGCCCGTGATGTGGGATCCGGCACGCGGACATTGGCCGGCCCCCATGGGGTGTGGCAGCATGACCACATGACCGCCGCTGTCGTCCGCCGCTTCGTGGCACGTCGCCACGTCGATTACGGCCGCGTGCGCAGCGCGATCTGTCCGGCCTACTGACGACGCCCGACCAATCCGTCTCGGGCGCGCTCCGCGCCGGCTGTCTGAAGACACCGTTGTCCCGCCCGCTTCGCCGGGCCGGCCGCCGCGCCCCGCGTACCCCGAGGCACAGCAGACAACGGAGGACGCCGCGATGGCGGTCAGCAGCATCCCGGCCCGTTCCGGAGATTCGACGGCACGCCCGGCCCGGGCGCCGCGCAAGCCTCGGGGTGAGGGTCAGTGGGCGCTCGGCCACCGCGAGCCGCTCAATCCCAACGAGCGGATCAAGAAGGACGACGACCCGCTCAACGTCCGGGCGCGGATCGAGACCATCTACGCGCACCGCGGTTTCGCCTCCATCGACCCGCAGGATCTGCGCGGCCGGTTCCGCTGGTGGGGCCTCTACACCCAGCGCAAGGCCGGCATCGACGGCGGGCGTACGGCGGTGCTGGAGCCGCACGAGCTGGAGGACGAGTTCTTCATGCTCCGCGTCCGCATCGACGGCGGGCAGCTCAGCCTGGCCCAGCTGCGGGTGATCGCGGACATCTCCCGGGAGTTCGCCAGGGACACCGCCGACATCACCGACCGGCAGAACATCCAGTACCACTGGATCCGGGTCGAGGACATGCCGGAGATCTGGCGCCGTCTGGAGTCGGTGGGCCTCCAGACGACCGAGGCGTGCGGCGACTGCCCGCGGATCGTGCTGGGCAGCCCGGTCGCCGGGGTGGCCCGCGACGAGGTGCTCGACCCGACGCCGGCGATCGACGAGATCGTCGCCCGGTACGTCGGTGACAAGCAGTTCTCCAACCTGCCCCGCAAGTTCAAGACGTCGATCTCCTGGCTGGTGGACACCCCGTACGAGTCGAACGACATCGCCCTGCTCGGTGTGGAGCACCCCGAGCACGGCCCCGGCTTCGACGTCTGGGTCGGCGGCGGCCTGTCCACCAACCCGATGCTCGCCCAGCGGCTCGGTGTCTGGGTGCCGCTGGCCGAGGTGCCGGACGTGTGGGCCGGGGTGGTCGGGATCTTCCGCGACTACGGCTACCGCCGGCTGCGCAACAGGGCCCGGTTGAAGTTCCTGGTGGCCGACTGGGGCGTGGAGCGTTTCCGCGAGGTCCTGGAGAAGGAGTACCTGGGTCGGACGCTGCTCGACGGGCCGCCGGCGGAGCTGCCGGCGAAGCCGATCGACCACGTGGGCGTGCACGAGCAGGCCGACGGGCGGTACTACGTGGGCGCCGCGCCGGTGGTCGGGCGGGTCTCGGGCGGGCAGCTCGCCCAGCTGGCCGACGTGGTGCAGGCGCACGGCAGTGACCGGGTACGGCTGACCCCGTACCAGAAGCTGCTGGTGCTCGACGTGCCGTCGGAGCGGACGGAGTCGCTTGTCGACGCGCTGCGCGGGATCGGTCTGGAGGCCCGTCCGTCGGCGTGGCGACGCGGCACCATGGCATGCACAGGCATCGAGTACTGCAAGCTCGCCATCGTCGAGACGAAGGCCCGCGGCGAGGAGCTGGTGGCCCGGCTGGAGCAGCGGCTGCGCGACTTCGACGCGGACATCTCGATCCACATCAACGGCTGCCCGAACGCCTGCGCGCGCACGCAGGTGGCCGACATCGGGCTCAAGGGCCAGCTGGTGGTCGGCCCGGACGGCCGCCAGGTGGAGGGCTTCCAGGTGCACCTCGGCGGCGGCCTGGGCATGGCGCAGGGGCAGACGGCCGGTTTCGGCCGCAAGCTGCGCGGCCTGAAGACCACCGCCGACGAGCTTCCGGAGTACGTGGAACGACTGGCCCGCCGCTACCTGGCCGGTCGGAGCGAGGGCGAGACGTTCGCCAACTGGGTGATCAGAGTCGACGAGGAGGAACTGCGGTGAGCAGCGAGAACCGAGCGGCACCTCTGTACTGCCCCTACTGCGGCGAGGAGGACCTGCGGCCGCACGAGGCGGGGCACGGCGCCTGGGAGTGCCACGCCTGCGCCCGGGTCTTCTCGGTGAAGTTCACCGGGCTGCTGTCGCGGGCGGTGACCCGATGAGCCTGGTCTCCGCCGCAGGCCTGGGCCTGGTGGGCCCGGGCGGCCCGACGCCCGTCGACCCGTCCCGGCGCGGCCCGGACGAGCTGCGCACGCTGGCCGAGGAGGCCGGCCGGGACCTGGAGGGCGCTCCGGCGCTGGAGATCGCCAGGTGGGCGGCGCAGACGTTCGGCGACCGGTTCTGCGTGACCAGTTCGATGGCCGACGCGGTGCTGGCGCACCTGGTGTCCCGGGTGGCGCCGGGGGTCGACGTGGTCTTCCTCGACACCGGCCTGCACTTCCCCGAGACGCTGCGGGTGCGCGACGAGGTGGCGCGGACGCTCCCGGTGAACGTCAGGTCGATCCGGCCGCGACTCACCGTGGGGCAGCAGGACGGCCAGTACGGTCCGCGCCTGTTCAACAAGTCGCCTGACGACTGCTGCCAGTTGCGCAAGGTGGAGCCGTTGGAGCGGGCGCTGTCCGGGTACGACGCGTGGGCCGCCGGCCTGCGTCGGGACGAGTCACCGACCCGCGCCAACACGCCAGTGGTGACCTTCGACGCCCGTCGCGGCAAGGTCAAGGTCAACCCGATCGCGGCGTGGTCGCAGGCGGACGTGGACGGCTACATCGCCAGGTGGAACGTGCCTGTCAACGAGCTGTTCAAGCAGGGGTACGGCTCGATCGGCTGCTGGCCGTGCACCAGGCGGACGAAGGCGGGCGAGGACCCGCGGGCGGGCCGGTGGGCCATGTTCGAGAAGACCGAGTGCGGACTGCACGTCTGACCTCCCCGGTGTCGCCCCCGACCGGCCTCGATGCGGCCGGCGGGGCGGACCCGGTGGTGCTTGTGGCGCACGGCAGCCGCGATCCGCGGGCGGCCGAGGCCACCCGGGCGTTGGCCCGGGCGGTGTCGGCGGCCCGCCCCGGCGTCGACGTGTGGCCGAGTTGGCTGGACCACACCGAGCCTGGGCCGACCGAGGTGCTGCGTGCCCTGGCGGCGGCCGGTCACCGGCGGGCGGTGCTGGTGCCGCTGCTGCTGACCGCCGCGTACCACAGTCGGGTGGACATCCCGGCGGCCGTCGCCGAGGCGACCCGGTCCGGGCCACCGCTGGCGGTACGGGTCACCGGCGTGCTCGGCCCGGCGGACGGGTCGGTGGACACGGCGCTGCTGGCCGGGCTGCGGCGTCGCCTCGGTGAGGTGTGCCCTGGTCGTTTCGATGCGCTGGTGCTGGCCGCCGCGGGCACCAGGGACGCGCGGGCGCGTGGCTCGGTGGGTCGGGTGGCGGACGCGCTTGGCGTCGAGTTCGGGGTGCCCTGCCGCGTGTCGTACGCCTCGGCGGCTCCGCCGGGGGCCGGTGTGGCGGTGTCCCGGTTGCGGGCGGCCGGTGCCCGGCGGGTGGCGGTCGCCGGGTACTTCCTGGCGCCGGGCCTGTTCCACGACGCGGTGGCCGAGTCGGCTCGGGCGGCTGGTGCGGTGGCGGTGTCCGCGCCGTTGACCGACGCGCCGGAGGTGGTTGATCTGGTGCTGCGCCGGGTCGACGACCGGTCCGGGCGGGTCGTGGCGCCGGCCGGGTGATTCCGGGCCGTCACCGCCGCACCTGTCTGCGGACAGCGGAACGCCCCGGCGGGCGGACCCACCGGGGCGTGCAGCTGTGTCGTTGGGATCAGGCGGAGTGAGCGCGCAGCACCCGGAGGCCGCCGCGCCGCTTGACGGCGCGCCGCTCCTCCTCGCTCATCCCGCCCCAGACGCCGGCGTCCTGACCCGACTCGAGCGCCCACTGCAGGCACTGGTCGGTCACGGAGCAGCGCCTGCAGACGGCCTTGGCCTGCTCGACCTGCAGGAGAGCCGGTCCGGACGTCCCGATAGGGAAGAACAGCTCCGGATCCTCGTCGCGGCAGACAGCATGGTGACGCCAGTCCATGGCGGCAACACTCCTCATTCTGGGTGGGTGGCAATTATTGCTTGTCGTGCTTTTCCTATATGCATCAGCAATGCCGACGGTGACAGTTCGCGTCCGTCCATTCGGCAGTGCGTGAGCAGGCAGTTAGCTCCGGGGACCTGCTGGAACAGCTCAACCTGACGAGCATATCCAGGCAATGTCCCGGTAACTCAAGTTCGCTTGTGAATACTTTCACGAACATTGCCGATGTCAAGGGTGACGCTCGGAAAAACTCCGGGCGGTGAGCAAGCCCACAACCCATTTGTCCGGGTTCCGGTGCGTTCCCGGTTACCCGCCGTGCCACAGCCGAGGATCAATATAGTACAGTCCGCGTGACATTGCTGACATTTCCGGCACCTGCCTCTCGGTGTGGCGGCGCCGGCACCGATGCGGTGTGGCGCCGCGTCGGCCTAGGGCAGTACCCGAGACCTAGCAGATTACTCTCAGTGCGGCGGGAACGGATGTGAATCTGACTTTCTCCCGCTCGCCGAGATAGTCGCCGTCCAGCTGGAACGCCTGCGGACGCGCGGAGAGCAGGGTGAACTCCGCCGTGTCATGGAGCCGTAACACCTGACGACCTCGAGGGTCGGGGTGCCGGGACAGGAACTGCGTCACTGTCCGTGTTGTGCTAGCCACCCGCAGCTGACGCAACGCCAGCACGTCGAGCCCGAGGTCGAACGACGCCTCCGGGTTCGGGTTCACCTCCCGGTCGCCCAGGTAGGTCCACGGCGCCGTGTTCTGGATGATGACGGTGCCCAGCTCGCCCTCCGGCGCCTCGCCCGGGCGCTCCAGTGTGATCGCCGGGTGCCGCCGGTCCGAGGCGAGGAAGTACTGGTTCATGATCGAGCGCAGGTAGAGCGACGGAGTCGACACCCGACCCTTGCGCCGGGCCTGCTCGACCCGGTGGATGACCGCGGCGTCCAGGCCGAACCCGGCGCAGAACGTGAAGTAGCGGTCGTCCGCCAGGCCCAGCCCGACCGTCCGGTGCCGGCCCAGGCGCAGCCCTTCGAGGATCATGCTGGTCGCCTCCGGCCAGTCCCGGGGCAGGCCCACGGCGCGCGCGAAGACGTTCGTCGAACCGCCAGGAACTGCCGCCAGCGCGGGAAGTCGATCCGCCTTCGTGGCGCCCGCGGCGCCGGCCGGCGGCTCGGCCGCCATCAGGCCGTTCACCACCTCGTTCACCGTGCCGTCGCCACCCAGGGTGACAACGAGGTCGACCCCCTCCACGGCGGCCTCCCGGGCCAGCGCCATGGCGTGCCCGCGACGGCGGGTGTAGCGCACGCTCAGATCGACTTCACTGCGCAGCGCCCGGACGAGCACGTCCCGGCTGCGTTCGCTGGTGGTGGTGGCCTTCGGATTGACCACCAGGACGGCCCGCATGGGCGGCACTGTACCTCCCGGTAGCCCAGGTATCGTGGCGCGCGTGACCATCGACTCGGCCCCGATTCCCGTCACGCTCCGCTGGGCGGTCCGGCTCCTGTGGGCGGAAGCGGTCGTCGTCGGGCTGATCGCCCTCTGGCTGATCTGGGCGGACCTCACGGCCACCACCACCGACCTGCTGTCGGCGGTGCTGGTGACGGTGTTCGCCGTCGGGGCGGCTGTCGTGCTCTGGGCCCTGGGCCGTGCGTTGCTGCGCCGCCGGGCCGGTGCGCGCGCCCCCGCCATCGTGCTCCAGCTGATGCTGCTGCCGATCGGCTGGTTCATGATCCAGGGCGGGCTGGGGTGGCTGGGCGTGCCGCTGATGGCACTCGGCCTGGGCGTGGCGTGGCTGCTGGTGAGCCCTCCGACGACCCGGGCTCTCGGCTTCGAGTGACCGGACCTGCCGGTCAGTAGCCGCCCGAGCGGCGGGTCAGCAGCGAGATCGTGGCCCGGCCGTCGGCGGCCGTGGCGGACGCCGACGTGGTCAGCGCGGTGAGCACCTTCCAGGCGAAGGACGACTCGGCGGGCAGGGTGGCGCCCCGCACGGTCGGCACCGTCACCTCGACCGTCAGCGCGTCCTCGGTGACGGCGAAGCGGCACTCCAGCTCGGCGTCACGGGTGGCGATGGCGAGCAGCATCGCGCACGCCTCGTCGACCGCGATCCGCAGATCCTCGATCTCGTCGAGCGCGAACTGCAACCGGGCCGCGAGGCCGGCGGTAGCGGTACGGAGCACGCCTAGGTAACCGCCGTCGGCGGGCACCGTGAGGTGCACCACATCGTCGTCGATCGTTGGCTGGCCGGTCAGTTGAGTCACGCCTCATCCCCCCCGGTCGGGGACTCTACCCGGTCAGTCGCCGGAACGCGTGTTGGCGGCGGTGGCCTGACCGGCCAACTCGCGTAGCGCGTCACCGCTGAGCCGGTAGGGCACCCACTCGCTCATCTGCTGCGCCCCGATGGAGGCGTAGAACCCGGCTGCCGGATTCCAGTCGATCATCCACCACTCCAGTCGCCGGTAGCCGCGTCGTACGCAGATGTCGGCCAGGGTGGCGAGCAGCAGCCGACCAGCGCCGGTGCCCCTGGCCGCCGGTCGGACGTAGAGATCCTCCAGGTAGACGCCGTGCACGCCGGCCCAGGTGGAGAAGTTGAGGAACCACAGCGCGAAGCCGATCGGCTCGTCGCGCTCGTCGACCGCGACGTGGCCGAACAGCGCCGGAGCGGTCGAGAACAGGGCCGAGGTCAGCTGGTCGGTGGTGAGGTGGCACTCGTCCGGAGCGCGTTCGTACTCCGCCAACTCGTGCACCATGGCGACGACGGCCGGCACGTCCTCGGGACGTACCGGCCGGATCGTCGGGATGACCGGAGTGGTCACGCCTTCTTGGTCTCCCAGAAGATCTTCGCGATCTCGTCGATCTTCGCGAGCAGCTGGTCGGCGGTGGCCGGGTCGAGGCTGCCCTTGACGCCACCGGCGCCGGCGAGCTTGGTGGCCTCGTTGAACAGGGTGTGCAGGTTCGGGTACTTCTCGAAGTGGGGCGCCTTGAAGTAGTCGGTCCAGAGCACCCACAGGTGGTGCTTGACCAGCTCGGCGCGCTGCTCCTTGATGATGATCGCGCGGGTGCGGAACTCCGGGTCGGTGTTCGCCTGGTACTTCTCGCAGATCATTTTGACCGACTCGGCCTCGATCCGGGCCTGAGCCGGGTCGTAGACGCCGCACGGCAGGTCGCAGTGAGCGCTTGCGGTGACGCGGGGCGCAAGGATGCGGGGAAGTCGCATCGGGATCCTCCATGGGAAGTTTGCGATGATCAAAGGCGACATTACTCCTGACAGTGCTCCCCGGACGGGCTGGAGGTGAAACCAGTGGACGCCGACCACCCGACGGAGGTGCCGCTCCTGCGCGGTCCGCTGACGGCCGTGTCGGTGACCGGCCCGTCCATGGCGCCGACGTTGCGGCACGGCGACGCGCTGCTGGTCCGTACGGGTGGGCGCCCGATCCGGCCCGGTGACGTGGTGGTCGCCGTGTTCCGGACGCGTCCGGAGTTGCTGGTGGTGAAGCGGGCGGTCCGGCCGCAGGACGGCGGGTGGTGGCTGCGGGGGGACAACGACCTGGTCACCGACGACTCCCGGGCGTACGGGGTGGCCGACGTGCGGGGCAGGGTGGTGGCGCGCTACTGGCCGCGCCCCGGACGGGTGCCCCGCGCACCGTTATGACCCTGCTCACATCCGAGCGGAGGTGACGACACTATGCTCGGAAAGTGCCCGGGTGACCCCCCGCACCGCGTGCCACCGCTCGCCGCCCACCTCGCGGCGAGGCCCGGCCGCCCCGTCTGCTCGACAGATCCTGGAGTCACCACCATGTCTTCGTCCATCGTGGACCCCGCTGATCCCGTCTTCCAGCTGCACGTCGGCGGCAAGATGGCCGTCGCCTCGACGGTGCCGCTGACCAGCCGGGAGGACCTCTCCCTGGCGTACACCCCCGGGGTTGCCCGGGTGTGTGAGGCGATCGCCGCCGACCCCGACCTGGCCGACGACTACACCTGGGCGGCGCACGCCGTCGCGGTGGTCACCGACGGTTCGGCGGTGCTCGGGCTCGGCAACATCGGCCCGCGGGCCGCGCTGCCGGTGATGGAGGGCAAGGCGGTGCTGTTCAAGCAGTTCGCCGGCGTGGACGCGGTGCCGGTCTGCCTGGACACCCAGGACGTGGACGAGATCGTCGCGGTGGTGCGGGCGCTGGCCCCCTCGTTCGGCGGGATCAACCTGGAGGACATCAGCGCGCCGCGCTGCTTCGAGGTGGAGCGCCGGCTGGACGAGGCGCTCGACATCCCGGTCTTCCACGACGACCAGCACGGCACCGCGATCGTGGTGCTGGCCGCGCTGCGCAACGCCGCCGCCCTGCTCAACCGCAAGCTCGGGGACCTGCGGGTCACGGTGAGCGGCGCGGGCGCGGCAGGGGTGGCCGTGACGAAGATGCTCATCGCCGGGGGCGTCAACCCCGACCAGGTGGTGGTCTGCGACTCGCGGGGGATCATCGGGCGGCACCGGGCCGAGCTGACCGGCACCAAGGCGGAGCTGGCGGCCACCACGAACGCCGACGGCCGCCAGGGCGACATCACCGAGGCGTTGCGCGGCGCGGACGTGCTGATCGGCGTCTCCGGCGGGCAGATCCCGGAGACCGCGGTCGCCGGGATGGCGCCCGGCGGGATCGTGTTCGCGCTGGCCAACCCGACCCCTGAGGTGCACCCCGAGGTGGCCGCCCGGCACGTCGCGGTGGTCGCCACGGGGCGCAGCGACTACCCCAACCAGATCAACAACGTGCTGGCGTTTCCCGGCGTGTTCAGGGGCGCGTTGGACGCCCGCGCCACCCGGATCACCGAGGGGATGAAGGTCGCCGCGGCGGACGCCATCGCCGGTGTGGTTGCCGAGTCGCTGACCGCCGAGGCGATCGTCCCGTCGCCGCTCGACCCGCGTGTCGCCCCGGCCGTCGCCGAGGCGGTCGCCGAGGCCGCCCGCCGCGACGGAGTCGCCCGCCGGTAGGCCGCACGGGCCGGGGGCGCTCGGGCGCAGCATGCGCCGCCGGCCGGCCTGTGCGTACGGGCCCTTCTTAACGAGCGCTCAGCTTGTTACCGTGCCGATCATGCGTGCTGCCTTCGCCTCCCGCCTCGACGACTCCGACCCACTGTCCGCGTTGACTGTGGGTGAGCGGCCCGATCCGACCCTCCCGGAAGACGACTGGGTGACGGTGCGGGTCCGGGCCAGCTCGCTCAACCACCACGACCTGTGGTCACTGCGCGGGGTGGGGCTGACCGAGGCGCAGCTGCCGATGATCCTCGGCTGCGACGCGGTCGCCGTGGACCCCGAGGGCAACGAGGTGGTCGTCTACCCGGTGGTGGTCACCCCTGGTGACCCGCGCGGGGTGTCGATCCTCTCCGAGCACTACGCCGGGACGCTCGCCGAGCGGGTGGCCGTACCCCGGTCGAACCTGGTCCCGTTGCCCGACGGCCTGGCGGCGACCGACGCGGCGTGCCTGCCCACGGCCTGGCTCACCGCGTGGCGGATGCTGACCACCAAGGGCCGCGTCGAGGACGCCGACAGCGTGCTCGTGCAGGGCGCGGGCGGCGGCGTCGCCACCGCGGCCGTCGCGCTCGCCGTCGCCATGGGCAAGCGGGTGTACGCGACGAGCCGCGACGCCGCCAAGCGGGAACGGATCGCCGCGCTCGGCGCCACCGCAGTGGAACCGGGTGCCCGGCTGCCGGAACGGGTCGACGTGGTGATCGAGACGGTCGGCGCGGCGACCTTCGACCACTCGCTGAAGTCGGCCGCGCCGATGGCCCGGATCGTGGTGTCCGGCGCGACCGCCGGTCACGAGCCGACAGTCAACCTGCGGCGGGTGTTCGCGATGCAGCTGGAGATCCTGGGCACCTCGATGGGCACCCCGGGCGAGCTGTACGAGCTGCTGGCGTTCTGCGCGGACAACGCGGTACGCCCCGTTGTCGACAGCGTGGTCCCGTTCAGCCAGGTCGAGAAGGCCTTCGCTCGCCTGCACTCCGGCGACACCTTCGGCAAGGTCGTCATCGACCACACCGCCTGACGAGCCGCGCCACCCACACAACCCCGCCGATCTTGCAATTCCGGTTGGTGATTTGCCGACGACATCCCTATGTCGCGACCGTAAGTGCAAGATCGCGTAGGGGAGAGGGACGCGGGCGCCCTCAGAGATGGTTGTCGAAGGTGGCGATGTCGCCGCGCGTCGCGTCGGTGGAGATGCGCTCCTTCGCCGCCGCGTCGCCGTACAGCGACCAGCGGAGGAACTCCACTGTCGTGTCCGAGACGACCCGCAGCGTCGCGCCGTCGCCGAGCAGCGCCCGCCCGTGGTCGCCCTTCGGCAGGCTCAGCATCGCCTTGGGCCAGGGCACCTTGTCGTAGGCGGCCTTGCCGGCCGCGTACTCGACCACCTCGTCCAGCTCGCCGTGCACGAAGAGCTGCGGGGCGGCCGCGCCGGCGAACGCGGTGCCCACACCGAGCGCCGTGCCGGCGAACACCACGCCCGCGTCCAGCCGTTCGTCCCGGCCGGCGGTGAACAGGCCGATGGTGGTCACCCCACCGGCCGAGTGCCCGGCGGCTGCCACCCGTTCGGCGTCCAACCTGCCGCGCAGCGCGTCGCCGGCCTTGCCGTCGAGCGCCAGCACCTGCGTCAGCGCGTACGACACGTCTGCCGGTTGGTTGAGTACGTCAAGGACGTTGTTGTCGCCGCCCCGGGAGGTCTTCGGGAACGTCGGCGCGGCCACCACGAACCCCGCAGCCGCCCAGCGGGTCAGCAGCGTCGCGTAGTCGTCCGGCCGCCCGCCCAGGCCGTGACTGAACATCACCACCGGGAACCGGCCCTCGGCCGCCGCCGCCGACCGCTTCGCGGCGCCACCGGCCTGCCCGGCCGCCGGATACCAGAGCGTCGTCGGCAGCGCACGGCCGTCCCGGTTCAGCTTCAGCTGGCGTACGCCCACCGCGAAGGCGCGCTGCGGGGCCTTCCCGGCGGGGACCTGCGGCGTCGGCGTGGCGGCGGCCTTCGGCTCGGCGGGCGGTGCCTGCTCGCTCCGACTCGGGCGGGCGTCCGCCGAGCAGCCGACCAGACCGGCCAGCAGCACGGTGCTGGCCATCAGTGCGGGGGTGACGCGACGCGACATGAATCCAATTGTGCCCTGCCCGGTGGACCGCCCCGCGGGCTTCGGCGCGCTGTGCCCACCCGGTCACGCGCCGCTGCCTCCCCGCGTCAGGTGCCCTCAGGCTGCGGCACGGTCGGCGAGAGGGCGTCGTCGCAGCGCCGCGTCGGTGAGGGAACGCGGTGGGAAGGCGGCGTTCGGGTCGTACCGGTTGGTGCCGGGCGGCACGATCTCGTCGATCCGGTCGAGGGTCGCGTCGTCCAGGGTGAGCGTGGCGCCCTTGAGCAGGTCCTCCAGTTGCCCCATGGTGCGCGGTCCGATGATCGCCGAGGTGACGGCCGGATGGGCCACCGTGAAGGCGATGGCGAGCTGTGGGAGCGTGCAGCCGATGCTCGCCGCGAGGTCGACGAGCTGCTCGACGGCGTCGAGCTTGGCGGCGTTCTCGGCGATCGTCGGATCGAACTGCGCCGGCCGCAGGGCGGCACGCCCGGTCGACAGGTCGACGGGCTGGTCCCTGCGGTACTTCCCGCTGAGAAACCCGAAGGCGAGCGGGCTCCAGACCAGCACCCCCATGCCGTAGCGCTGGCAGACCGGCAGGGTCGAGGTCTCGACGCCGCGGGCCAGGATCGAGTACGGCGGCTGCTCGGTGCGCAGGCGTCCGAGGGCGCGGCGTTCGGAGACCTGGTGCGCCTCGACGATCTCCTCGGCGGGGAACGTCGAACAGCCGAAGGCGCGGATCTTGCCCTCGCGGACGAGGTCGGTGAGCACCGAGAGTGTCTCCTCGATGTCGGTCGAGGGGTCGGGACGGTGCACCTGGTAGAGGTCGATCCAGTCGGTGTCCAACCGCCGGAGGCTCCCCTCGACCGCCTTGAGGATCCACCGCCGCGAGTTGCCGCCCTGGTTGGGGCCCTCGCCCATCGGGAAGTGCACCTTGGTGGCGAGCACGACGTCGTCGCGGCGCCCGCGCAACGCCTTGCCCACGATCTGCTCGGACTCGCCCCCGCCGTACATGTCGGCGGTGTCGACGACGTTGACGCCCTGGTCGAGGGCGGCGTGGACGATGCGGACGCAGTCGTCGTGGTCGGGGTTGCCGACGGCACCGAACATCATGGTCCCGAGGCAGTGGGTGCTCACCTCGATGCCGGTGCCGCCGAGGGTGCGATAGCGCATGCCGATTCTCCTGGGTGGTTCGGTGGTGATCACCTGGCACCGTAGGAGCTAGAGTCGGCTCTAGGTCAACCCTCGCTACCCTGCTCGGCATGGCTGAGGTCACCGCGGGTCTGAGCATCGGACAGGTCGCCGGACGCACCGGTTTGAGCGTGCACGCGCTGCGCTTCTACGAGCAGCAGGGTGTCTTCGTCAGCCCCGTACGCCGTGGGCCTGCCGGGCGTCGCGTCTACAGCCAGGACGACGTCGACTGGCTGAACGTCTGCATCATCCTCCGCGCCTCCGGCATGCCGCTGCCGGCGCTCCGCCGCTACGCCGACCTCGTTCGCGAGGGCGAGGGCAACGAGGAGGAACGACTCGCGCTCCTGCGCGAGCACCACGGGCGCGTCACCGACCAGATGGGCCGGCTCGCCCAGTGCCTGGACCTGATCACCTTCAAGGTCGGGGTGTACGAGGACCTGCTCGATCAGGTCCGGCGCGCAGCCGGGCCAGGTCTTCGGCGTCCTTCGGGCGGCGGGGACGTTCCGGCATCCAGACCGGGTACATCTGCTTGAACTCGATCTGGGCCGCCACCGAAATGGTCGGCGCGGTGAGCGGGCCGATCCGGCCGAGCTGGAAGTCCATCGCCCAGCCGCCGCGCAGCCACACCGGGATGGCGGCCGCCCCGGCCACCGCGACCATCTCGGCGATGCTCGCCAACTGCCGGCGCGCAAGCTCGTCCACCGAAAGACCGTACCGGTGTCGGCGGGGTCAGTGGGCCGGGCGGGACTCGTAACTGGTCAGGGCGGGGGAGTGGGCGTCGGCGGGGAGGCGGGCACCGGCGGCCCGGTCGCCGTAGAGGGTCCAGCGCAGGAAGTCGGTGGTGGTGGCGAGGACCTGGGCGAAGCCCGGGTGGCCCGGTGTGAGGTACGCGCCGTGGTCCTGACCGAGCAGGCTGAGGAACGCGGCAGGGCCGGGGGTACGCGCGTACGCGGCTCGGCCGACGGTCACCGGCACCACGGAGTCGGCCGTGCCGTGCACGAAGAGCACAGGCGCGGCCGGTCCGGCGAAGCTGCCGGGCAGCCCACCCCCGGCGATGACGATTCCGGACCGCAACCGCGCCTGATGCCCTTCGGAGAACATGCC
Source organism: Micromonospora sp. NPDC047521 (assembly GCF_055587305.1). Classification (NCBI taxonomy): domain Bacteria; kingdom Bacillati; phylum Actinomycetota; class Actinomycetes; order Micromonosporales; family Micromonosporaceae; genus Micromonospora; species Micromonospora sp. NPDC047521. The sequence goes on from NZ_JBVJGN010000009.1 coordinate 155,405, forward strand.
GGAGCTGGTGAAGCCACCCGCCGAGTGCCCGGCGGCGGCGATCGACGTGAGGTCGAGATGCCCGGCGAGGGGGTCGCCGCGCTCGGCGTCGAGGCGGCCCAGATGCCTGATCAGCCGCCATGCGTCGGCGGGCTGGTTGCGGACGTCGGCGCGGGTGAAGTGCGCGGCGCCCTGGCGGGTGTGCGGGTACGCGGGTGCGGCCACCACGAAGCCGGCTGCCGCCCAGCGGGTGGTCAGGCCGGCGTGCAGCTCGGGCAGACTGCCCAGCCCGTGGCTGTAGACCACCACCGGGAACCGCCCGGCCGCCACCTGACCGGTCGACGCCGGATACCAGATCGTCACCGGCAGGGGGCGCGCCGAGCGCGGATCGAGGGTGAGCGTACGCACGCCGACGGCGTACGACCCCTCGGGCGCCCGGCGTGACGACACCGGTCCGGTGGACCCGCCGGCCACGGCGCTCGCCGGTGCGCAACCGGCCAGCAGCGCTGTCACAAGTGCGGCCACGAGCCGCCCCGCCCCCATCGTTCCACGGTAGGTGCCCGGGCCGGCTCGGCGACCCCGCCGTCCGGACCGGCTGTGCCCGCCACCCGGCCGGGTGGCCTCCGCCGCCCGGGTCGACCCGCCGAGGTGACGTGGGCGGGGGCGGTACGGCGCCACCGGCTTCGCTAGGGTCACCGCATGCCTGAGAACTACACCGACCCCAGCGGCAACACCGAGGCGTTCCGCGCCTTCTCCCAGACGCCGGAGGCGGCCGGCCCGGCGGACGCGCCGTCCCGCCTGCCGCTCATCGTCGGTGCGGCGGTGGTCGTCGTGCTGCTGGTGGCCCTCGTCGCCTGGTTGGCGATGGGCTGAGTCAGCCCGCCCCCACCACGTCCCGGGTCTGCCGGGCGATCTCCCGTTCCTCGTCGGTGCGGATGACGCAGACGCTCACCTCGGCTCCGTCGGGTGAGATCAGCCTGTCGCCCTCGCCGTCGTTGCGGGCCTCGTCGACGGTGATGCCGAGCCGGTGCAGGCCGGCAAGCGCGGCTGCCCGCACCGGCGCCGCGTGCTCGCCGACCCCGGCGGTGAAGGCGATCGCGTCGACCCGGCCGAGCAGCGCGTAGTACGCCCCGACGTACTCGGTGATCCGCCGGCAGTACACGTCGAAGGCCAACGCCGCCGCGCGGTCCCCGGCGGCCCGGCGCTGGAGCACCTCGCGCATGTCGTTGACGCCGGTCAGGCCGAGCAGGCCGCTGCCGTGGTTGAGCAGGTCGTCGATGTCGTCGACCGACAGCCCACCCTCCCGGCGCAGGTGGAAGATCACCGTGGGGTCGATGTCGCCGCTGCGGGTGCCCATCACCAGCCCTTCGAGGGGCGACATGCCCATCGAGGTGGCGACGCTGCGTCCGTTGGACACCGCGCAGGCGCTGGCCCCGTTGCCCAGGTGCAGGGTGATGGTGTTGAGCGTGTCGTACGGGCGGCCCAGCAGGTCGGCCGCACGGCGGGAAACGTACGCGTGCGAGGTGCCGTGGAAGCCGTACCGGCGGATTCCGTACCGCTCGGCGGTGTCCCTGTCGATCGCGTAGGTCGCGGCGGCGTCCGGCAGGGTGTGGTGGAACGCGGTGTCGAAGACGGCGACCTGCGGCACGTCCGGCAGGGCCGCGCGGGTCACCTCGATGCCCGCCAGGTTGACCGGGTTGTGCAGCGGAGCCAGCGAGATCAGGTCCCGGATCGCGGTCAGCACCGCGTCGTCGATCAGCACCGGTTCGGTGAACTTCCGGCCGCCGTGCACCACCCGGTGCCCGACCGCCGTCAGTCCGGTCAGGTCCAGCCCGTCCAGGATCCGCCGGACGGCGTCGGAGTGGTCCGTCGGGCCGCCGTCGGGTTCACCGATGCGTTCGACGGTGCCCTGGTCGAGCACCCGGTCACCGTCGTAGTGGCGCCACTTCACCGACGAGGACCCGCAGTTGAGCACCAGCACCCGGCTCACGAGGCCTCCTCGGTGGCTGCCTGGATGGCGGTGATCGCCACCGTGTTCACGATGTCCGGCACTGTCGCGCCCCGGGACAGGTCGTTCACCGGCCGCCGCAGACCCTGCATGACCGGGCCGACGGCGACCGCCCCGGCCGAGCGCTGCACCGCCTTGTACGTGTTGTTGCCCGTGTTCAGGTCCGGGAAGATGAAGACCGTGGCGTGCCCGGCGACGGGGCTGTCGGGCAGCTTCGTGGCCGCCACCGCCGGGTCGATCGCCGCGTCGTACTGGATGGGCCCCTCGACGAGCAGGTCGGGTCGGCGTTCCCGGACCAGCGCGGTGGCCTTGGCGACCTTCTCCACGTCGGCGCCCGCGCCGGAGCTGCCTGTCGAGTACGACAGCATGGCCACCCGGGGTTCGATGCCGAACCGGGCGGCGGTGTCGGCCGACGAGATCGCGATGTCGGCGAGCTGGGCGGCGTCCGGGTCGCGGTTGACGGCGCAGTCGCCGTAGACCAGCACCCGGTCGGCGAGCAGCATGAAGAAGACGCTCGACGCCACTGAGACGCCGGGCACGGTACGGATGATCTCGAACGCGGGGCGGATCGTCGCGGCGGTGGTGTGCGTCGCGCCGGAGACCATGCCGTCGGCCCGCCCGGTGGCCACCATGAGCGTGCCGAAGTAGTTGGGCTGGGCCACGATGTCGTGCGCCAGCTCGGCGGTGACGCCCCGGTGGGCGCGCAGCCGCGCGTACTCGGCGGCGAAGTCGTCCCGCCATTCGCTGGTGACCGGGTCGACGATGGTGGCGTCGTTGAGGTCGATGCCCAGCTCCCGGGTACGCCTGGCGATGTCGTCCGGCCGGCCGAGCAGGGTCAGTTCGGCGACGCCCCGGCGCAGCAGGATCTCCGCCGCCCGCAGGATCCGTTCGTCGGAGCCCTCCGGCAGCACCAGGTGCCGGGGCTTCGAGCGGGCGCGGTCGATCAGGTCGTTCTCGAACATCAGCGGGGTGACCCGCTCGGAGCGGCTGACCCGCAGCCGGCGGGCCAGGTCGTCGGTGTCCACGCAGCGTTCGAACGCACCGAGCGCCGCCTCGACCTTGCGCGGGTTGGCCGCGCTGGGTCGTCCCTCGATCCGGCTCGACGCCTCCACCGTGTCGTAGCTGTCGCTGCGCACCGAGAGCACGGCGACACCGGTGTTGAGCAGCTGCACCAGCCGCATCGCCCGGGGATCCGGGTGTTCGCCGAGGGTGAGCACCACGCCGGCAAGTGAGACCTGGCCGGCGACGTGCGCGGCGCTTGCCGCGACCAGCAGGTCGGCGCGGTCACCGGGGGTGATGACCAGCGCCCCCTCGGTCAGGTGGTCGAGCAGGATGGGCACGTGCGCCGCGCCGACGACGTAGTCGAGCACGTCCCGGCCGAGCGCGGCGTCGTCGCCGGCGAGCAGGGTGGCGTCGAGCGCCGCCGCCACCTCGGCCACCGTCGGCGCCGAGACCGTCGGGACCTCGGGGATCGCGTACGCGGGGACCGGCAGCTCCGGCAGCGTCATCGGACCTGTCACCCGGTTGGCGATCACCGCGAGCACCGTCGCGCCCAGGTCCGCCAGATCGTGGTACGCCCCACGCGCCGTCGCCGCGATCGCCTCCGGCTGCTGCCCGAAGCCGTCCACCACCGGGACCACCACACTGCCGAACTCCGTGGCGAGCCGGGCGTTGAAGGCCAGTTCCCGAGGGCCGGCGCCGTCTCCGCCGTCGGCGAAGTCGCTGCCCACCACGACCACGGCCGGGCAGCGCCGCTCGACCGCCCGATACCGCTCGACGATCCGGGAGATCAGCTCCTCCCGGCGTCCCTCGGCGACCATTGCCGCCGCCTCGGCGTACGTCGCGCCGGTCAGCTCGGCCTCGGGCAGGTCGATCCGGTAGCGGTCGTGCAGCAGGGCGAGGATCGGGTCGGGACCGGCGCCGGAGACCAGCGGTCGGAACGCGCCGATCCGTTCGACCTGCCGGGAGAGGAGTTCCGCGAGGCCGAGGGCGATTGTCGACTTACCGCCGCCGGACCCCACGCTGGTCAGATAGACGCTGCGGGCCACGCACCCACCCTAGAAGATCACCGCCGGGCCCGTCCGGGGTCCAATGGCCCTGTGACGTGTGCCCTGCGCTCGCCGTCCGTCCGGCGTGCGCGGTCCGCGACGACGAAAAACGTGCCGCCTTCGCTCGCCAGGCTACCGGGCCGGGTGGTCGAGGTGGCCCGGTCGACGGGTGACGCCCGCCGCTCGCCGGGTCGAGGCCACTATCCGGTCGGTCGACGGCGACTGTCGTTCCCGACCCGGCGATCCCCGGGGGATCCGACGGTTGTTCTGCGCGACCTATCGATCACTATGGGTAATCGGAGCAGGCTGGGGGGTGCGGCAGGCATCTCATCCGCGCGGCGTCACGAGAGCCGAGAAAGTCTCACACCTAGACTCGCCTCCTATGACCGACCGGCACCTGAGCAGCGACGATGCATCGACCGGGAGGTCGACGTCCGCAGGCATGCCCGGTGGCGCTCCGACCCGACCAACCGCATCCGTCGACGAGCCGACAATGGTGATCGGTCCGCCCGACGGCCCCACGGCGCTGATCGCCGTCGTACCCCAGTCACCGCCGGTCTTCGTCGATCCCAGCGGCCGCCGCCGCTCCCGCCTGCGCTGGCTCGCGTACGCCGTAGGCCTGGTGGGTCTGCTCTACACCGGGCTGGTGGCTGTCAGCTTCGCCGGCGGCGTGGTGGACCCGCGCACGGTGCTCCCCTTCGTGGACGAGGTCGAGCAGCCCCAGCGGCCCCGGTCGCCGCAGGCCGAGGCGATCACCGTCACCCCCGAGCCGTCGACGGTCCCCCGTGCGCCGACGGCCACGGTGGCTCCCAGCGTCGCCCCGGCGGCTCCCCGCTCGGTCGTCCCCAGCCGGTCGCCGAGCCTCACCCCCTCGTCGAGCGGCCGCCCCGCCAGGACACCCGCCACGCCCACCCCCACACCGCGGCCGACCGTACCGGCGGCACCGACACCCGCCGGCTCACCGTCGACCCAGGACCCGCCGCCCTCGCCCGAGGAGACGCTCGTCGGGCCCGACGACCTACCCGCCGATGGCTGAGCCGACGACCGCGGCAGCCCGCCGCCGCCGCGCCGTACCGCCGCCGCGCTGGATCCTGTTCGGCATGGTGCTGGCGGTGCTGGCCGGCGTGCTCCTCGTGAACGCGTACACCAACGCGTCCTTCACCCCCGACCACCAGCGCAACAACCGCGGGCAACGGGAGGTCCCCACCTCGGTGGTGACCGGGGGACCGATCATCAGTGCCAACAGCGAGCAGGTCCGCTCCTACCGGCTGCCGGAGCGGACGATCGCGCTCACCTTCGACGACGGACCCAACCCGGTCTGGACCCCCGAGGTGCTGCGCGTGCTCGACGCCCACCAGGTCAAGGGCACCTTCTTCGTGCTGGGTTCGCAGGTCTCCCGGCACCCGGACCTGGCCCGCAGGCTGGTGGGCGGCGGCCACGAACTCGGCGTGCACACGTTCACCCACCCCGACCTCACCGAGCTGCCCGGATGGCGGCGAGACCTGGAGTACGCCCAGACGCAGCTCGCCCTGGCCGCCGTCACAGGTGTGCGGACCTCGCTGGTCCGGTTCCCCTACTCCTCGCACGCCGACGCGATCGACAACGAGGACTGGCCGGTGCTTACCGCTGCCGGCGACCGGGGCTACCTGACCGTGCTCAACGACACCGACAGTCAGGACTGGGCGCTGCCCGGCGTCGACCGGATCATCGAGAACGCGACCCCGGCCGGCGCCTCGGGCGCCATCACCCTCTGGCACGACGCCGGCGGTGACCGCGCACAGACCGTCGCCGCCCTCGACCGGTTCATCCCGATGATGAAGCAACGGGGATACCGCTTCGTCACCGCTACCGAGGGACTGAACCTGGCCTTCTCCGCCGCCGGGGTCGAGCACCGGGTGGAATCCGGCGTGGCCGCCACCTCGGGGGACCGCTGGCGGGGCCGGATGCTGGTCTGGGCGGTCCGGGGCGCCGACCACGTGCTGAGCGTGTTCGGGATCCTCTTCGTGCTCGTCGGCGTGCTCACGGTGGGGCGCACCGCGGTGCTGTTTCTGCTCGCCGGGCGGCACGCCCGCCGCCGCCGGGCCAGGGACTGGACGTGGGGGCCGCCCGTCACCGCTCCGGTGTCGGTGATCGTCCCGGCGTACAACGAGAAGGAGGGCATCGCCGCCACGGTCCGTTCCCTGGCCAGCGGCGACCATCCCGGCGGGATCGAGGTGGTCGTCGTCGACGACGGCTCCACCGACGGGACGGCGGACATCGTCGACGCACTCGGCCTGCCCAACGTCCGGGTGGTCCGCAAGCCCAACGGCGGCAAGCCCAGCGCGTTGAACACAGGCGTCGCACTGGCCCGCCACGACCTGATCGTCATGGTCGACGGGGACACGATCCTGGAACCCGACGCCGTCCGCAGGCTCGTGCAGCCCTTCGCCGACCCGCAGGTGGGCGCGGTAGCCGGCAACGTGAAGGTCGGCAACCGGCGCAGCCTGATCGCCAAGTGGCAGCACATCGAGTACGTCATCGGCTTCAACCTGGACCGGCGCCTCTACGAGACGCTCCGCTGCATGTCGACGGTGCCCGGGGCGATCGGCGGCTTCCGGCGGCAGGCTCTGCGCTACGCCGGCGGGATGACCGACGACACCCTCGCCGAGGACACCGACATCACCATGGCCCTGGGCCGGGCCGGCTGGAAGGTGGTCTACGAGGAGACGGCCCGCGCCTGGACCGAGGCGCCGACGAGCCTCGGGCAGCTCTGGAAACAGCGCTACCGGTGGAGCTACGGCACCATGCAGGCGATGTGGAAGCATCGCCGGTCCGTGTTCGACAGGGGCGCGTCGGGCCGGTTCACCAGGCGTTGCCTGTTCTTCCTCAGCCTCTTCGGGGTGCTGCTGCCGCTGCTCGCGCCGGTTATCGACCTGCTGGCCGTGTACGGCCTCCTCTTCCTCGACCGGACCGCCACGGCGGTGGCCTGGCTGGTCATGCTCGGCGTGCAGATGGTCACCGCGATCGTGGCGTTCCGGTTGGACCGGGAGAAGCTGGGCGTGCTGTGGGTGCTGCCGCTCCAGCAGTTCGTCTACCGGCAGTTGATGTACCTGGTGATGATCCAGGCGGTGGTCACCGCACTGACGGGCGGCCGGCTGGGCTGGCAGAAACTGCGCCGCACCGGCCTCGAACCGACCGTCTCCCGCACCGGCTGAGCGACCGACCGCACCCCGCCGGGTTGTTCAGTCCTCGTCGGGGTCGTCCAGGCGGGCCAGGTAGGTGGCCAGGCGCTCGATCGGCGTCTCGAACTCGGGGTTGAGGTCGACGAAGTCGCGCAGGCGCTCGCCCAGCCACTCCAGCGTCACCTGCTCGTCGCCCCGGCGCTCGACCAGCTCCTCGATGCCACGGTCGGTGAAGTACACGGCGTACGTCCTCGTGCTCGGCCCGGCGTGTGTGGCCGGGCGGATGGACCGACGTGAGCCGGGGCAGGACCGTGGGAAACGGCCCTGCCCCGGCTCACGCGGTGCGGTCAGGTCACGGGCGGGGGAGTGCCGCCTCGATCAGCGCGGTCTGCTCGACCTCGTGGGTCTTGGCCGAGCCGACCGCCGGGGCCGCCGCGGCCGGGCGGGAGATCCGCCGCAGCCGGACGTCCGTGAGGTGCTCCAGCAGGTTGAGCGCGACGAACGACCAGGCACCCTGGTTGGCCGGCTCCTCCTGCACCCAGGCGAAGTCCTCCGCGTTCGGGAACTGCGCCAGGGCGGCCCGGATCTCCTCCACCGGCAGCGGGTACAGCTGCTCGATCCGCAGGATCGCGGTGTCGCTGACGCCACGTTCCTGCCGGGCCTGGAACAGGTCGTAGTAGACCTTGCCCGAGCAGAGCAGCACCCGCTTCACCGCCTCCGGCGCCGGCGCCGCCGTGTCGCGCAGCACCGGCTGGAACGTACCCGTGGTGAAGTCCTCCACCGAGGAGACGCAGAGCTTGTGCCGCAGCAGCGACTTCGGCGTGAACACCACGAGCGGCTTGCGCTTGGGCGACAGGGCCTGACGGCGCAGCAGGTGGAAGTAGTTCGCCGGGGTCGTCGGGATGGACACCCGCATGTTGTCCTCGGCGCACATCTGCAGGAACCGCTCCGGCCGGCCGGACGTGTGGTCCGGGCCCTGGCCCTCGTGGCCGTGCGGCAGCAGCAGGGTGACCGCGGAGCGCTGGCCCCACTTCACCTCGCCTGACGAGATGAACTCGTCGATCACCGACTGGGCGCCGTTGACGAAGTCGCCGAACTGGGCCTCCCAGGCGACGAGCGCGTTGATGTTCTCCACCGAGTAGCCGTACTCGAAGCCCATCGCGGCGTACTCGCTGAGCAGCGAGTCGTGCACGAAGAACCGGGAACGCTCGCCGTCGCCGGTGAGCGACTTGAGCGGCAGGTAGTCCTCGCCGGTACGGGAGTCGACCACCGAGGCGTGCCGTTGCACGAACGTGCCGCGACGCGAATCCTGGCCGGCCAGCCGGACGGTGACCCCGTCGTGCAGCAGCGCCCCGAGCGCGATGATCTCGCCGAAGCCCCAGTCGATGTTGCCCTCGACGGACATCTTGGCCCGCCTGTCGAGCAACTGCTGGATCCGCTTGTGCGGGGTGAAGCCCTCCGGCAGGTTGATGTGCGCCTCGCCGACCGCCTTGACCACGGCGGCGTCGGTGGCGGTGTCGACAGGCGGCTCCGGCTCCTCCTCGCGGCGTGGCCGGTTGAGCTGGCGGGGCGCGGCGGCGGCGTCCCGGGTGGCCTTGAAGACCTTCTCCAGCTGCGACTGGTAGTCGCGCAGCAGCTCCTCCGCGTCCTCCACGGTGATGTCGCCGCGACCGATCAGCTCCTCGGTGTAGAGCTTGCGCACCGAGCGCTTCGAGTCAATGATCTTGTACATCTGGGGGTTGGACATCGACGGGTCGTCGCCCTCGTTGTGCCCGCGCCGGCGGTAGCAGACCAGGTCGATCACGACGTCCTTGTTGAACGCCTGCCGGTACTCGAAGGCCAGCCGGGCCACCCGGACCACGGCCTCCGGGTCGTCGCCGTTGACGTGGAAGATCGGCGCCTGGATCATCCGGGCCACGTCGGTGCTGTAGAGGCTGGACCGGCTGTACTCCGGGGCGGTGGTGAAGCCGACCTGGTTGTTGACCACCACGTGCACGGTGCCACCGGTGCGGTAGCCGCGCAGCTGCGACAGGTTGAGCGTCTCGGCGACGACACCCTGCCCGGCGAACGCGGCGTCACCATGCACCGAGAGCGGCAGCACGGTGTAGCCCTCCAGCTTGAGGTCGATCCGGTCCTGCTTGGCCCGGACGATGCCCTCCAGCACCGGGTCGACGGCCTCCAGGTGCGACGGGTTGGCCACCACCGACACCTTGACGGCGTGCTCGCCGTCGGGGGTGGTGAACTTGCCGTTCTGCCCCAGGTGGTACTTCACGTCGCCGGAGCCCTGCGTCGAGCGCGGGTCCAGGTGACCCTCGAACTCGGAGAAGATCTTCTCGTACGGCTTGCCGACGATGTTGGCCAGCACGTTGAGCCGACCCCGGTGCGCCATGCCGATGACCACCTCGTCCAGACCGTTCTCGGCCGAGCACTCCAGCACCTCGCCGAGCAGCGGGATCAGCGACTCGCCGCCCTCAAGCGAGAACCGCTTCTGCCCGACGTACTTGGTCTGCAGGAAGGTCTCGAACGCCTCGGCGGCGTTGAGCCGGTTGAGGACGTGCTTCTGCTCGTCGGCAGTCGGCTTCTCGTACTTGCGCTCTATCCGCTCCTGGATCCAGCGCCGCTCCTCCGGGTCCTGGATGTGCATGTACTCGATGCCGACCCGGCGGCAGTACGAGTCGCGCAGCACACCGAGGATCTCGCGCAGCTTCATCCGCTGGCGGCCGGCGAAGCCGTTCACCGGGAACTCCCGGTCCAGGTCCCACAGGGTCAGCCCGTGCTGGAGGACGTCCAGGTCCGGGTGCTTGCGGATGGTGAATTCCAGCGGGTCGGTGTCGGCCATCAGGTGACCGCGCACCCGGTACGCGTGGATCAGCTCGTGCACCCGGGCGGTCTTGTTGATCTGACCCTCGGAGTTGACTGCCACGTCGCGCACCCAGCGCACCGGCTCGTACGGGATGCGCAGCGAGGTGAAGATCTGGTCGTAGAAGCCGTGCTCGCCCAGGATCAGCTCGTGCATCACCTTGAGGAACTCGCCGGACTGCGCGCCCTGGATGATCCGGTGGTCGTACGTGCTGGTCAGCGTGATGACCTTGCTGACCGCCAGCTCGGCGAGGGTGGCCTCGGACATGCCCTGGTAGGGGGCCGGGTACTCCATCGCGCCGACACCGATGATCGCGCTCTGCCCCTGCATGAGCCGCGGCATCGAGTGCACCGTGCCGATGCCGCCGGGGTTGGTCAGCGAGATCGTGGTGCCGGAGTAGTCCTCCATGGTCAGCTCGTTGCGCCGCGCCCGACGGACCACGTCCTCGTACGCCTGCCAGAACTGCCGGAAGTCCATCTGCTCGCAGCCCTTGATGGAGGGGACCACCAGGTTGCGGCTGCCGTCCGGCTTGGCCAGGTCGATGGCGATGCCGAGGTTGACGTGCGCCGGGCGGACCACCGCCGGCTTGCCGTTGGCCTCCGCGAAGGAGTTGTTCATCTCCGGGTGCTGCACGAGCGCCCGGACCATCGCGTACCCGACGAGGTGGGTGAAGCTGACCTTGCCACCGCGCCCCCGGGCGAGGTGGTTGTTGATCACGATGCGGTTGTCGACGAGCAGCTTGGCCGGGACCGCGCGGACGCTTGTCGCGGTGGGCACGCTCAGCGAGGCGTCCATGTTCTGGACGATCTTCGCGGCGACACCGCGCAGCGGCGTGGTCTGCGGACCGTCGGCGGTCGGGGCGGCGGCCTTCGCCGCAGGCTTGGCCGGGGCCGCCTTCTCCGGGGCCCTCTCGGCGGCCTTGGCCGGCGCGGCGGCCGGCTTGGCCGGTGCCGGCTGTGCGGCAGCGGGCTTGCTGGCCGGCGGTGCTGCGGCGCTCGGCTGGCTGACCGAGGCGGACGCCTCCGGCTGCCCGTCCGGCTCGGGAGCGGCGGCCGGCTTGCCCGACGCCTCAGCCCCGCGCGGTGTGGCGGCTCCAGGCGCCGGTCGATAGTCGGCGAAGAAGTCGTGCCAGGCCGAATCGACGCTCGTTGGGTCGGCGAGGTAGCGCTGGTACATCTCCTCGACGATCCACTCGTTCGGGCCGAAACCCGCCAGTGGGTTCTCCTGCGAAGTCTGCTGGGTCGACACGGCCGGTAATCGCCTCTTTCACGCGGGTTGTGTGTCACGCGGTGTCCGTCGCGCCCCCGAGTGGGGACTACGGACAGGACAACACCCAGGCTACGCCGTACGGATCCCGCAGGCATTTCCGCCTCGGTCGGGTGGCCGGTTTCACAGAAGATGCCAGAAGTTCGGCAACCCCTGCGTCCACCGGCGGTGACTGCTATGGCCAACTGAGTACGGGTACCGATGTCCGGGGAGCGGTGGCCCACGAGGATCGGCCGCATGGATCACATCGGGGTACGGGGGCGCTACGGCCGGAGCATGGCGGTGGCGTCCGGTTGGTACGTGACTGTCGGCGCGGCCGTGGCGGTGGGTCTGGCGAGCGTGCCCAGCCCGCCGTCGACGGACTGCTCGGCCTGGTTCAGTTGCCTGTCGCCGGGGGAGTCCCTGGCGCTGATCATGCTGGTGTGGGGTGGGCCGGTGCTCGCCGGGCTGCTCGTCGTGACGGCGCTGGTGACGGCGCTGCTGGTGCGCCTGGTCCCCTCGGCGGTGCTCGCCGGCACCCTGTCCGCGCTGGTCACCGTCACGATCTGCGCCGCCGTGTACGCGGGGCGCTCGTGAAGCGGCTCGGCCTCGGCGGCCTCTTCTTCGTCTGGTTGTACGGGGTGCCGTTCCTGCTCCTGGTGGGCCTGATCCGGCGAACCGCCAAGCCGTACGCGCCGACCCGGGAGGCGGCGGAGGCGTTCGGCGCGACCACCGACGCTCTGCTGATCGTCGGTCTCCTGCTCAACGCGCTCCCGTTGATCGGCCTGCTCTTCGCCGGGCTGGCCGAGGACGAGGGCTGGCACCGGCACTTCCGCTGGGCGATCGGCGGGATGGTGCTGCTCTACCTGCTTGTCGTCCTCGTCGGCCGGATGGCCACCGGCGTCCTGATCGGCCACACTCCCGCCGACGACGGGCCCGCCCCGGCGATCACGCAGTGCATACCGCGCAGCGGCGGCCACGGCTGCCCGGGCGGCTGACCGACGGGCCGTTGCGGGGTGGCGGCCGTGCCGCCGCCACCCCGGTTCGGTCAGGAGATGTCGCGCCGGCGCATCAGCAGGGTGCCGACCACACCGGTGACCACCGCGTACCCGATCAGCACGGCGGCGCCCGCCCAGCGCGGCGGGTTGCCGGGGATGTCCGCCCCGGTGACCATCAGCGACGAGGCGAGCGACGGCACCAGCAGTTGCAGGTTGTTGATCCAGTCGCCCCACCTGTCGGCCAGGATCGCGATGACGAAGATGGCACCGATCGAGCCACCCAGGTAGAGCAGGATGCCTGTCACCGTCGCGCCGATCTGGCTGCGGATCAGCACGCCGATGCCGACGCCGAACACCGCCCAGAGCAGGTACGCGAGCAGGTTCAACCCGATCGCCCGCCAGGCCGCGTCGTTGCCCAGTTGCGAGTCCACCCCTACCGCGTTCAGCACCGCCGATCCGGCGACCAGGTTGAGCGCGGTGGTGACCAGCCAGAACAGCAGCGCCAGCACGCCGGCCGCGACCAGCTTGGCGACCATCACCGCGGTGCGGTGCGGGCTGGTGAGGAAGGTCGTGGTGACCGTCTGGTGGAAGAACTCGCTTGTCACCACGATGATGCCGAGCAGCATCACGATCAGCAGGCCGAAGAACTGCCCGGTGGTGAACAGGTTGGACGACAGCGCGTCCGGGCTGGCCGCCGCCTCGAACTGGGCGGCCTGCTCGGCCGTCACCTCGCCGATGTTGTTGCTGGTGAGGGCGTCGGCCTGCAACCAGTTGATGAGCAGGGTGAGCGCCCACAGGGGCAGCGTGATGAGCGCGAAGATCCACCAGGTGTTCGTCGTACGGATCTTGAGCAGCTCGGATCGGACGAGGTTCATCGGATGCCCGCCTTTCCGGCCGTCAGCTCCAGGAAGACCCGTTCCAGGTCGGGCCTTTCGGTGGTCAGTTCGTGCAGCTCCACACCGGCGGCCAGGGCGGCCCGGCCGATCGCCGGGGCGTCCACCCCGCTGACCAGCAGGACGCCGTGCTCGTCGGTGTCGACCGTCGCCGACTGCGCCTTCAGCGCGGTGGTCAGCGCCTCGGCCTGCGGGGTGCGGACCCGGACCCGGGCGCCCTGCGCCATCGACCCGAGCACCTGCTCGACCGGACCCTGCCGGACCAACTGCCCGGCCGCGATGATCACCACGTCGTCGGCGAGCAACTGCATCTCCGACAGCAGGTGGCTGGAGACCAGCACGGTGCGGCCCTCGTGGGCGAGGTTCTTGAGGAACCCACGCATCCACCTGATGCCCTCCGGGTCCAACCCGTTGGCCGGCTCGTCGAGGATCAGCACGCGGGGGTCACCGAGCATCGCGGCGGCGATACCGAGCCGCTGCTTCATGCCCAGCGAGTAACCCTTGAACTTGCGCTTCGCCGCCGGGGTCAACCCGACCAGCTCCAGCGCCGCGTCGGCCCGCTCCTTCGGCAGCCCGGCCGCCGCGCAGATCACCCGCAGGTGGTTGATGCCGGTACGACCCTTGTGCGCGCTGGACGCCTCCAGGATCGCGCCGACGTGCCGCAGCGGGTCGGTGAGGTCGGCGTACCGGTGGCCGCTGATGGTGGCCGTACCGGCCGTGGGCGTGACCAGGTTCAGCAGCATCCGCAGCGTGGTGGTCTTGCCGGCGCCGTTCGGGCCGAGGAAGCCGGTCACCCGTCCCGGCGCCACGGTGAAGGACAGGTTGTTCACCGCCCGGACGTTCTTGTACTGCTTCGTCAGACCGGACACCACGATCTGACCGTCGCTGGTGGGGCTTCGCTGCCCGTCAGTCATCGTTCTCCTCCCGTGTGTGGCGTCGAGGTACGCCGTGGCACAGCGTGACGGTCCCGAGCAACAAGGTCAATCAGGCTCGGTCCGTACGGCGTGGTCCACCTCGGGGCGGAGGCACCTCATCCCCGCGGACGACGGCGAGGGGTCAGCGGGCGATCCAGGTGGCCCGGGCCGCGCCGAGCAGCGTGCCGTCCGGCCCGTACAGGCTGGTGTGCACCGACGCCTTGCGGCCGTCGACGCCGATCAACGCGCCGGTCACCACGCACTCGTCGCCGGGCGCGGGCCGCGCCGTGACCACTGCGGCGATCCGGCCCAGCAGGTACGGGCGGCCCGGCGCGAGCACCGTCCAGCCGCCGGGGCAGTCCAGGGCCGCCCAGACCGTGGCGTCGCCGATCTCGTCGGGTGCGCGGAACGGCGCGGCGGTCCGGCCGTCCGGGAGCCGGCCCGGGAAGATCCGCAGCCCGTCGGCCCGGTCCGGTCCGCAGACGTAGCAGCCGGGAAACGGATGCTCGACCAGGCCGGGATAGCCGGTCGCGGCGAGGCGCGCGGTGTCCAGGTCCACCGGGGGTACGACGGCGTCGACGGCCGCCACCTGTCGTACCTCGGCCACCAGTTCGCCGGCCGGGTCGCGGACCTCGCCGCCGGTGAGGCTCAGTTCGGTGTCCAGCGGCGGTGGCCGGCGCAACGTCACCTCGACCGGTCCGGTGCCGCCGGCCGCCGCGGCGAAGACTCCCGCGCTCCAGCCGCCGTTGCCGGAGCCGGGAGGCCCGTTGTAGCGGGACCCGATGAGCATCGTCGACCTCCGGTGGGGTGTTGCGGCGCCGTCGCCGGTTCGTCCCGCAGCCTCGCACGACCACCTGTGGGACGCATCTGCCGGCCGGCGTTCACCCTGCCGACACCGGTGGTGCCCGTGGATGGCAACCCGGGGCACCTACACAGATCCCATGGCCGTTCTGCATGCCGCTGGCGCACCCCTGACGACCAGCGGATACACCCTGCTGATCGCCGACGACCCCACCCAGGTCGCGGCCGCGCAACGCCTGCGCCACGAGGTGTTCGCCACCGAGTTGGGCGCCACCCTCAGACCCGGCGGGGCCGGGTTGGACGTGGATCCCTTCGACGCCCACTGCGACCACCTCATCGTCCGCGAGGACAGCACCGGCGCGGTGGTCGGCACGTACCGGCTGCTGCCGCCCGGACGCACCGACAGGCGGTACGCCGAGGACGAGTTCGACCTCGGCGCGCTCGACCCGCTCCGCGACGACCTGGTCGAGGCGGGACGGTCCTGCGTACACCCGGACCACCGTTCGGGCGCGGTCATCAACCTGATGTGGTCCGGCATCACCAGGTACCTGCACCTGCGCGGCTCCCGCTGGCTTGGCGGCTGCGCCTCGGTGCCGGTGGCCGACGGCGGTCGGACGGTCGCCGGGGTGTGGGCGCAGGCGCAGGCCCGGCACCTGTCGCCACCGCCGCTGCGGGTCCGCCCGCTGCGCCCCTGGTTCGCCGAGCCGGCCGCCGTCGCCGACCCCGCCGCCGCCGTCGTCGCCGCTGACCCCGCCGAGCCCGCCGACCCGGCCGGACGGGTGGTGGTGCCGCCGCTGCTGCGCGGCTACCTGCGGCTCGGCGCGTGGATCTGCGGCGAGCCGTCGTACGACCCGGACTTCGGGTGCGCGGATTTCTACGTGCTCTTCTCGCTGGACCGGATGAACCCGCGCTACCTGCGGCACTTCCTCGGCGGGGTGCAGAGGTGACCGCCGTGTCGTACGACCTGTGGCGGCCTGTTTCCGGGTGTGACGAGGGGTGCCTGCCGACAGCCGGCGAGGTGCCCGCCGTGCCTGTGGTCCGCCGGGTTCTCCGGCTGGTCGCGGCGACCGGCATGCTGCTGACCGGTGTGGGCCTGGCGGTGCTGCTGCCCGTACTCCCGGTTTGGGAGCGGCAGGCGGCGGTGCGTGGCTGGGCCCGGGGCACGGCGCGGGCGTTCGGCGTCCGCCTGGTGGTCCGGGGCCGCCTGCCCCGGCGGCGCGCGCTGCTGGTCGCCAACCACGTGTCGTGGCTGGACATCCTCGCCGTGCTGGCGGTGGCGCCGACCCGGATGGTGGCGAAGCGGGAGGTCCGTTCCTGGCCGGTGGTCGGCGTGCTGGCCGCCGCGGTGGGCACGGTCTTCGTGGACCGGACCCGGCCGCGGGAACTGCCGGCCACCGTGCGCCGGCTCGCCGACGCGCTGCGGGCCGGTCGGTCGGTGGCGGTCTTCCCGGAGGGTACGACCTGGTGTGCGGGGGAGGGCGACTGCCGCCCCGGTGGGGGGTTCCGCCCCGCGATGTTCCAGGCGGCGATCGACTCGGGCAGCCCGGTGGTGCCGTTGCGGTTGGGCTACCGGTGCGCGGCCACCGGCTCGTCGACCACCGCCGCGGCCTTTGTGGGCGCGGACACCCTGCTGCGTTCGGTGGCCCGGGTGGTGGCCGCACGGGACCTGGTGGTCTCGGTGACGATCGCCGCCGCACTGCACCCGGCCCGCGACGCCGACCGGCGGTTGCTGGCCCGGGCCGCCGAGTCGGCCGTACACCTGGTGCCGTCGGGGACCGACGCGACGCGGACCCGGCGGCGTCAGGTGCCCACCGCGACCCCTGCCGTCCGCGTGCCGGTACCGGCCGCAGGGAGCGAGCTGGGTCTGGCGGCCTGAGGAAGCCGGCCGGGCCCGCCGCCCGCGCCCGCCGCCCGCGCCCGCCGCCCGCGCCCGCCGCCCGCGCCCGCCGCCCGCGCCCGCCGCCCGCGCCCGCCGCCCGCGCCCGCGCCCGCCGCGCGCGGAGCAGGATCCCGCGCATGATCCGGGATGCTGCTGTTTCCGCGCCTCTGAGGCAGCAACGTCGAGGAAGTTGTGCGGATCGTGGCGCGGGGCGCGACGACACGCGACAGTCTTGTGCTATCGCGATGTATCGCGTTAGTGTCGTCCTCGTCGGGCGTGCGTCGGCGCGCCGTCGAGGGAGGACGCCATGGCCGGATGGACTGTCGAGAGCCCGCAGCGGCTCACCCTGGAGGGCCCGGTCACCCGACTGGACGTCCGACTGCTGAGCGGACGCCTCAACGTGGTCGCCGCCGACGGCCCGACCCGGGTCGACATCACCCACGTCGCCCGCCGGCCGGTGCTGGTCGACCACTCCGACGGCCGGCTCAGCATCCGCCAGGAACGGGGCCGGAGCTGGTCGGACGCGCTGCGCTGGCTCCGGTCGCTGCACCGCTACCCACGGGTGGACGTCTCCCTCGCCGTGCCCGCCGACGTCCTCGCCGACCTCGGCCTGGGGGCCGGCGCGGTGGTCGTCTCCGGTCTGCGCCGGCAGACCACAGTCGACATCGCCGCCGGTCAGATCACCCTCATGGGCCTGCGGGGTACCACCTCCGCGAAGATCACCTCAGGGCCGGTGGAGGCGCTCGGCGTACGCGGCGACCTCACCCTGGAAACCGTCTCCGGAGAGGTGATCATCGCCGACAGCGCCGCCGACCGGGTCCGGGCGCAGACCGTCTCCGGCGCCATCACCTGCGATTTCGACAACCCCCGACGCAGCGAAATCCGGCTCACCACCATCTCCGGCAGCATCACCGTCCGGGTCCGCGAGGACAGCGACCTCGCCGTCCGGCTGAACACCGCCTCCGGCCGGATCACCAGCGGGTTCCCGCAGGTGCGGGGCTCGACGTTCCCGCTGCCGAACAGCGAGGGGGTGCTCGGCGACGGCGAAGGTAAACTCTGGGCCTCCGCGACCTCGGGCAGCATCGCCCTGCTCGCCCGAGCGGTCGACGACGAATCCGAGGAGCTGCCGTGACCGCCGTGTTCAGCCACGGACGGCTCCGGCTCTACCTGCTCAAGCTCCTCGACGACGGCCCCAAGCACGGCTACGAGCTGATCCGCCTGCTGGAGGACCGCTTCCTCGGGCTCTACGCGCCAAGCGCCGGCACCATCTACCCCCGACTGCAACGGCTGGAGGCCGAGGGCCTCGTCAGCCACACCGCGGCAGGCGGCCGCAAGACGTACGACATCACCGACGCCGGCCGTGCCGAGCTGCGCCAGCGGGCCGACGAGCTGACCGCGTTGGAGGCCGACATCGCCGCCTCCGTGGCGGACCTCTCCACCCTGGCGGGCGAGATCCGCAGCGAGGTACGCGGCTCGGTACGCGACCTCAAGCGGGAACTGAGCGAGGCGACCCGGCAGACCCGGCGCGCCCGGTGGGACGCGCCCCCGCCACCGCCCCGGCCGACGTCGACCGGCGGGCCGCGTACCGCCCTGCTCGACGAGCTCGACCAGCGGCTGGCCGCGTTCACCGTCGAGGTCGGTCGGCTGGCACGGGCCCGGCAGTTCAGCGACACCCAGCTACGGACGGCGATCCGTCTGCTCGACGGCGCGTTGGACGGTTTGCGCCGACTTCTGCGCTGACCGACACGCCAGCGACGACTCACAGGGTTTTTCCAGGAAGCGTCCAGCGCCGGCGCAGTGAGGTCACCCATGATGGGGCCATGCCCGCTACCCAGACCGAGGCGCGACTTCTCGTCGTCGAGGACGACCCCAACATCCTCGAACTCCTCTCCGCGAGCCTGCGGTTCGCGGGCTTCGACGTGGCCACCGCGACAAGCGGCAGCGCGGCCCTGAACGCCGCCAAGGACCACAGGCCCGACCTCGTCGTGCTCGACGTGATGCTGCCCGACCTCGACGGCTTCGAGGTCATCCGGATGCTCCGCGAGGGCGGTACGCGTACCCCTGTGGTCTTCCTGACCGCGCGGGACGCCACCGACGACAAGATCCGTGGGTTGACCCTGGGCGGCGACGACTACGTCACCAAGCCGTTCAGCCTGGAGGAGCTGACCGCCCGGATCCGCGCCGTGCTGCGCCGCACCACCACCGGCGAGCAGGCCCCCTCCCGACTCACCTTCGCCGACCTGGAGCTGGACGAGGAGACCCACGAGGTGCACCGGGCCGGCCAGCGCGTGCAGCTCTCGCCCACCGAATTCAAGCTGCTGCGCTACCTGATGCTCAACGCCAACCGGGTGCTGTCCAAGGCGCAGATCCTCGACCACGTCTGGAACTACGACTTCCGTGGTGACGACAACATCGTCGAGTCCTACATCTCGTACCTGCGGCGCAAGGTCGACACCACCCAACCCCGGCTGATCCACACCCTCCGTGGTGTGGGATACGTGCTGCGCAAGCCGGCGGCGTGAACCCGGTCCAGCAGGCCAAGGGGCGGGTCCGCAGCGTGCCGCTGCGGGTGAAGCTGGTCACCTCGGTGCTCGCGCTTGTCGCCGTGGCCCTGCTGGTGATCAGTTCGCTGACCGCCTACTTCCTGCGCAACTACCTCCAGGGCCAGGTGGACGGGCAGATCAGGTCCACCGCCCAGGGCCTGGGTCAGCTACTCCCGAAGCTGCGCAGCGGGGAGGTCAACGCCATGCTGCCCAGCGACTACGTCGTGTCGCTCGCCGACGAGCAGCAGGTCTACCGGGCGATCTACGACAACATCACCCTCGATCCCGAGCAGCTGCCCACCTTCCCCAGCAACCGGGACGGCTTCGAGGACCTGGAGGGGGAGCCGCGGACCGTCGTGTCCCACGACGGCCTGACCCGGTGGCGGGTCTACTACGCGGCCCAGCCGGACGGGTCGGTGCTGGCCGTGGGCCAGCCGCTGACCGAGGTGGACCGGGCGGTGAAGCAGCTCGTCTGGATAGACCTCCTGGTGGGTGGCGCGGTGCTGATCATGTTGGCGTCGATCGGGGCGGCGATCGTCCGGACCAGCCTCAAACCGCTCGTCGAGATCGAGCGGACCGCCGCCGCGATCGCCGGCGGTGATCTGACCCGCCGGGTGCCCGACCCGGAGCAGGGCCAGGAACATCCCACCTCCGAGCTGGGCCGGCTCTCCCGCGCGCTGAACGCGATGCTCACCCAGATCGAGGCGGCGTTCACCGCCAGAGCCGCGTCGGAGACCGCGGCGCGGTGGGCGGAGAGCGCTGCCCGGGACGCCGCCGCCGCGGCCCAGGCGTCCGAGGCGCGGGCCCGGCGCTCGGAGGAGCGGATGCGGCAGTTCGTGGCGGACGCGTCGCACGAGCTGCGGACCCCGCTGACCACGATCCGGGGCTTCGCGGAGCTGTACCGGCAGGGTGCCGCGCGGGCGCCCGAGGAGACCGCCGGCCTGCTCCGCCGTATCGAGGACGAGGCGTCCCGGATGGGGCTGCTGGTGGAGGATCTGCTGCTGCTCGCCCGGCTGGACCGGGAGCGGCCGCTCTCCCTCGCCCCGGTGGAGCTGCCGGTGCTCGCCTCCGACGCGGTGGACGCCGCCCGGGCGATGGCCCCGGACCGACAGATCGACCTGGAGATCGAGCCCGGATCGGGACCGCTCGTCGTCCTGGCCGACGACGCGCGGCTGCGTCAGGTCATCGGCAACCTGGTGACCAACGCGCTCACCCACACCCCGACGGACGCCAGGATCAGCCTGCGGCTGCGCGCCGAGGAGGGGAACCTCGCCGTGGTGGAGGTGGCCGACACCGGTCAGGGCCTCTCCCCGGAGCAGGCCGAACGGGTCTTCGAGCGGTTCTACCGGGCCGACGCGGCACGGACCCGCCGGGCCGACGGCAACACCGGCACCGGGCTCGGCCTGGCCATCGTCGCGGCTCTGGTGGCCGCCCACCACGGCTCAGTCGAGGTGGCCGAGACGCCCGGCGGCGGGGCCACCTTCCGGGTCCGGCTGCCCCTGCTGCCGATCGCCGACGACGCCGGCGAGTGACTTTCAGCCAACTTCCAGGACGGTTCCAGCTTGATCGCAGTGCCCGGGGAGAAGGTAGTGGCATGACCGAGTTCGAGTCCGACCCGCAGCGCCGGCCGGCCCCCACCGACGCCGAGCCGTCGCACCCCACCGCCGAGCTGCCGCGCGACGAGCGCGCGCAGTCCGACTCCCCGACCACTCCCGTACCGGTCGTCCCCACCACAGGTGACGCGGCGACCACCGCCGCGCCTGCCGGCGCCACCGGGCACGACGCGCCGACCACCGCGTACGCCGGCCAGCCGGCCGCCGGGCAGCAGCCGACCGGGTACGAGCCGCCGACCGCGGCCACCCCGTCCGCGCCGCCCTATCCGGTCTCCGGCCACCCGACGCCCGGCCAGTACGGCTACCCGCAGCCGACGGCTCCCGGCGCCCCCTGGTACGCGGGTCAGCAGCAGCAGTCCGGCTGGGCCGGCGGGGGCCAGCCGGGTGCCGCCTACCCGCACCAGCAGCACGCGCACCAGCCGGGTCAGCCGGTCCCGCCGTGGGGTCCGCCTGTCGCACCGCCCGGCAGTGGCCCCCGGCCGAGCCGCATCGCGAAGTTCGCCGGCGCGGGTGTCGCCGTGTTCGCCCTGATGCTCGGGTCCGGCGTCGCCGGCGGGGCGCTCGCGCTCGCCCTCGACGGCGACGGCGGAGGCGTCACCCGCACCTACTCGGCGGCCCCCGTTCTCAACAGCGCGGACCTGCCGAAGATCGCCGCGTCCGTGCAGGACAGCGTCGTCTCGATCACCACCGACAGCGGTGAGGGTTCCGGGGTGGTGCTCAGCACCGACGGGTACGTGCTCACCAACAACCACGTGGTCGCCTCCGCCTCCGGCAACACGGTGCGGGTGGTCTTCGCCGACGGCAAGAGCGCCGAGGCGAAGATCGTCGGCACCGACCCGAAGACCGACCTGGCCGTGGTGAAGGCCAACGGGGTGAGCGACCTCAAGGCGGCCAAGTTCGGCGACAGCGACGCCATGCAGGTCGGCGACCAGGTGCTCGCCCTGGGCAGCCCGCTGGGTCTGCAGGGCTCGGTGACCGCGGGCATCCTCAGCGCCCGCGACCGCACCATCCGGGCCGGCGAGGGCCAGCCGGACCCGAGCCAGCAGGGCCAGGCCGTCAGCTCCATCTCCGGCCTGCTCCAGACCGACGCGCCGATCAACCCCGGCAACTCCGGTGGCGCTCTGGTCAACACCCGTGGCGAGGTGATCGGCGTCAACACCGCCATCGCCACCTCCGGGCAGAGCACCGGCAACATCGGCGTCGGGTTCGCCATCCCCAGCAACAAGGCCAAGGACGTCGCGGGCAAGCTCCAGCGCGGCGAGAAGGTCAGCCACCCGTCGCTCGGGGTGGGCGTCAACCAGGCCGAGGGCGGCGGCGCTCTCGTCGCGTCGGTCACCGCGGGCAGTCCCGCCGAGAAGGCCGGCCTCCAGCGGGGCGACGTCGTCACCCGCTTCGGCGACAAGGCGATAAACGACTCCGACGATCTGGTCGGCGCGGTGCAGGCCGGCAAGGTCGGCGACCGGGTCGAGGTGCAGTACAAGCGAAACGGTGTCGAGAAGACGGCAACCGTGACGCTCGCCGAGACGTCGTAACACCAGAAACCTGCTCCCTCCCTCCGGCGGCGGGTGGCGGGGCCAAGGGGGTTGGCTCCGTCACCCGCCGCTTCCTCTCACTCCGACGGCGGTTCACCCGATCCGGGTGAACCGCCGTCACCCGTATGCCCGGCAGGTTCGCCAGGACGAGCCGAAACGGGGGTGGGACCGGTGAATGCCGACGACGACCAGCGGATCCAGCGCGACGTCCTGGCCGAGCTGGCGTGGGATGCGCGGCTGCAACCGAACGAGATCGGCGTGACCGTCGACCAGGGCGTGGTCACCCTGCACGGGTTCGTGGACGGCGTCGCCCGGCGGTGGGCGGCGGCCCGCTGCGCGCAGCGGGTACGCGGGGTGCGGGCGGTGGCCGACGAGATCGAGGTACGGCTGGCGGGCACGCCGGGGCGTACCGACGCCGAGATCGCCCTCGCGGCCTCCCGGGCGTTGGAGTGGGACAGCTTCGTGCCCGCCGAGCGGCTGGCGGTGACCGTCGCCAACGGCTGGCTGATGCTGCGCGGCGAGGTGGAGTTCGGCTGGCAGCGCCGTGCCGCCGAGGGGGAGTTGACCCGACTGGACGGGGTGCGGGGCATCACCAACCTCGTCGAGGTGCGCCCGCCGGCGCCGCCCGCCGGCGATCGGCTGCGGCACGACGTTCAGCGTGCGCTGCTGCGCACGATCGGCGCGGACCGGGTGACGGTCGAGGTGGACGGCGACACGCTTGTCCTCGCGGGGGTGGTCCGTTCGTGGTGGGAACGCGACCAGGTCCAGCGGGTGGCCTGGTCCGCGCCGGGAGTACGGGTCGTCCACGACCAACTCCTGGTCGGCGGGTGAGCGTCCGTCTTGTCCGGTTTACCCGCGACTCCACGGGGAAACCGCCGCGGACCGCGCCGACCGGCGGCGACACCGGAACCGGACCAATCGGGGGAGGATCCGTGGCCGTGAACCACCCGCCCGCCGACCGCTCGGGAGAGCGGTCGTTGCGCATCGCGATGGTGGTCCCGCCCTGGCTGTCCGTGCCGCCGCCCGGCTACGGCGGGTTGGAGCAGGTCGTCGCCGTCCTGGTGGACGCGCTGACCGCGCACGGGCACGCGGTGACCCTGTTCGGCGCCGGCGGTCAGCACGGCACGTCAGCCGGCGGTTTCGTCTCCACAGTCCCTGACGTCCAGTACGAGCGGCTCGGCGAATCGTTGCCGGAGCTGGCGCACCTGGCCCGGGTGAACCGACTGATCACCGCCGCCGACTTCGACGTGATCCACGACCACACCACAATCGGTCCGCTGGTCGCCGGCCGCCGGGCCGTCCCGACTGTCGCGACAGTGCACGGCAACCCCGTGGGGGAGTACGGCGACGTGCTCGGTGACGCTGATCGGGGCGTCGGCCTGGTGGCCATCTCGCACGCGCAGCGCGGCCTGAACCCCGCCCTGCCCTGGGCCGGCACTGTGCACAACGCGCTGGACATCCGAGGCTTCCCCCGCAAGACCGAGCCCGGCCCCGGGCCGGTGCTGTGGCTCGCGCGGTTCAGCCCGGACAAGGGCCCGGACGTCGCCGTCCGGGCGTGCCGCGAAGCCGGGCTGCCGTTGCTGCTGGCCGGCAAGTGCAACGAGCCCGCCGAGCGGCGCTACTTCGAGCAGGTCGTCGAGCCGCTCATCGACGACGACGTGACAGTCGTTCTCAACGCCGACCGGGCGCAGACCCTGCGGATGCTCCTCGACGCCCGCTGCCTGATCATGCCGATCCAGTGGGAGGAGCCGTTCGGCATGGTGATGCTGGAGGCGATGGCGACCGGGACCCCGGTGGTCGCCCTGAACCGGGGCGCGGTGCCGGAGCTGGTCCGGCCCGGCGTGACCGGGCTGGTGTGCGAGACCCCTGACGACCTTCCGGCGGCATTGCGGGCGGCAGCGCAGCTCGACCCGCAGGACTGCGTGGCGCACGTCGCGGAGAACTTCTCGGTCGAACGGATGGCGTACGGCTACGAGGACGTCTACCGCCGCTTCGCCGCCGACCGGTACGACATCCGCGAACCGGCCCGCGTGTCGGCCCGCTGACCCGCCGAGGTGTGGCCCGGGGTCAGACGCCAACCGCACCCAGCTCGCTGATGGCGACGTCGAGCCGCTGCGCGTACGCCGGGCTGATGCCGCCCTCGCCGAGGCGGATCGCGACCTTCTCCCGCAGCCGGGCCACCGGCGGCGCCAGCTGGTCCCGGCCGGAGCCGACCGCGACTGTCAGGTTCCGCAGCTCGTTGCGCAGGTCGAGGCCGACATCGGAGCGGATCTCCCCGGCGTTCAGCCCGTCGCCGATCAGCCGATCCACACGGTTGGCGGCCTCGATCAGGGTGCCGGGCTCGGAGGTGGTCGAGCGGACGCTCGGCGGTGCGGACGGTGACGGGGTCGCGGGCCGGGACGACTCGACGGCCGGCGGGCCGGACGACGGGGGCGCGACGGGACCGGTCGACGGCTGCGTCCGGGGTGTCGAGCGCCCGTCTGGCAGCAGGGCCACGCCGGCCAGTGCCACGCCGACCGCGAGGAGCGCCGGAACCAGCAGCGGCGCCAGCCGGCGACGGGAGCGCGCCGGGGACGGTGTCGCCTCCTCGGCTGGGGCTTGCGTCGCCGTGGGCCCGGGAACCGGTTCGAGTGGCATGGCCAGGGTGGACACCGGGGCGGGCCGCTCGGCCGGCAGCAGTTGGTCGCGCAGGGTGGTGGCGACCTGCCGCGCGGTCGGCCGGCCCGCCGGGTCGCGGGACAGGCAGCGCAGGCAGATCCGGGCCACCGCCGGGGGTAGCTCCGGCAGGTCGGCGAGGGTCGGCGCCGGGCCGTCGGCCAGCGCGGCGCTGAGCTGCTCCCAGGTGTCCGCCGGGTACGGGACCCGACCGGTGAGCGCCTCGTGCAGCAGGACGCCGAGCGAGTACACGTCGCTTGCCGGTTGGGCGGGGGCGCCGTCGAGCCGTTCCGGGGCCACGTAGGCGGGGGTGCCGAAGGTGCCGCCGTCCTCGTCCTCGTCCGGGGCGCCGATCCGGGTGGCGATACCGAAGTCGAGCACCTTGACGCCCGTCGCGGTCATCATCACGTTGGCCGGGGTGATGTCGCGGTGCACGATGCCGAGCCGGTGCGCGGCTGCCAGCGCGTCGGCGATCTGCGCGCCGACCTCGACCGCCTCGGCCCACGGCAGCGGCCCCTCGGTGAGCCGCAGCTCCAACTCCTCGCCGCTGAGCAGCTCCATCACCACGAAGGAGGTGATCGAGCCGTCCGGGTCGACAGTCTCGCCGTAGTCGTGCACCGACGTGACGTGCGGGTGCACCAACTGGGCGGCGGCGCGGGCCTCCTCGCGCACCATGTCGCGGAAGCGGGCGTCGGCCGCCAACGACGGGGCGAGCACCTTGAGGGCCACGACCCGGTCCAGCACCTCGTCGCGGGCACGCCAGATGACCGACATGCCGCCGGCGCCGATCTGGTCGACAAGCCGGTACCTGCGGGCCAGTAACCGGCCCGGGTGCAGCGCTGCCTTCACGGATCGCACCTGCCTCGGGGTGGGAGCGGTATCAGGTTGCGCGAATGTGTCCGGCCTGTCAACGGCGTCCTGCCGGCCGTCGCCGGGCGGTGCCCGCTCTGCGCCGAATGCCGGTGGCGGCGGGCGCGTGCCAGGATGAGAGACATGGCGGGGGGACCTGTGGCGTTCGTGCTCGGCGGCGGGGGAGTCCTCGGCGCGGTCGAGGTGGGCATGCTGCGTGCCCTGTTCCGCGCCGGCATCAAACCCGACCTGGTGCTCGGCACCTCCATCGGCGCGGTGAACGGCGCGCTGGTGGCCGCCGACCCGACGGAGGCGGTGACCGACCGGCTGGTCCGGCTCTGGGCGTCGCCGGAGGCCAGCGAGGTGTACGGCGATTCCGTCGCCCGGCAGTTGCGCCGCTTCGCCGCCCGTACCCACCTGCACTCGCCGAGACCCCTGCGCCGGCTGCTCGAATCCGAGTTGGGCGTCGACACGACGTTCGCCGACCTGCGGGTGCCGTTCCGTTGCTGCGCCGCGCACATCGAGCGGGCCGCCGAGCACTGGTTCGACAGCGGGCCGGTGGTGCCGGCGGTGCTGGCGTCGGCGTCGGTGCCGGGGCTGCTCCCACCCATGGAGATCGATGGTGCGCACTACGTCGACGGCGGCATCGTCAACTCCATCCCGATCGGCGAGGCGGTGGCCGCCGGCGCCGGCCGGATCTTCGTCCTCCAGGTGGGCCGGATCGAACGTGAGCTGACCCCGCCCCGGCGGCCCTGGGAGATCGCCCAGGTGGCGTTCGAGATATCCCGCCGGCACCGCTTCTTCCGGGAGATGGCCGCGCTGCCCGAGGGGGTGGAGGTGCACGTCCTGCCGACCGGCGGGCTGAACCCGCGCGACGACACCCCGTGGGCGTACCGGGACATGGCGGCCGTGGGCCGGCGGATCAGCCGGGCGTACACCGCCTCGCGCCGCTACCTCGCCACCCACGTGGAACGCTGATGCCGCTGCCCCCCAGGTGGCTCCGCCGGTTGCTGATCGCTCCCGCCGTGGTGCTGCTGGCGTTCGTCGTGGTCACCACGCTGCCGGTCTGGGCGTTGCTCGCCGCCGCCGTCTCACCGCTGGTCCCGGGCCGGTTCCGGCCGTTGCGGGTGCTCTGGATCGGCTGCGTCTACCTGGTGTGGGACGCCGCCGCGCTGCTCGCGCTGTTCGTGCTCTGGGTTGTCTCCGGCTGTGGCTGGCGGACCCGGTCGCCGGCCTTCCAGCGGGCGCACTACGTGCTGGCCGGCTGGTTCCTGCGGGTGCTGTTCTGGCAGGCACGGTGGGCGTTGCGGCTCAGCATCGACGTGGTGGGCACCGACCCGGACACCGCGCTGCCCGGCCGGCCGGAGGTGGTGCTCTGCCGGCACGCCGGGCCGGGCGACTCGTTCATCCTGATCCACGGGCTGGTCAACTGGTTCCACCGGGAGCCGCGCATCGTGCTCAAGGACAGCCTGCAGTGGGACCCGGCTATCGACGTGCTGCTCAACAGGCTGCCCAGCCGGTTCATCGCGCCGACACCGGAGCGCGGCGAGGAGACGGTACGCCAGGTGGGGCACCTCGCCGACGGCCTGGACGACAACGACGCGTTCGTGATCTTCCCGGAGGGCGGCAACTTCACGCCCAAGCGGCGACTGCGTGCCATCGCCCGACTGCGTTCGCTCGGCCTGGAACGGATGGCGCTGCGTGCCGAACGGATGCGCCATGTGCTCGCCCCGCAGCCCGGCGGGATGCTCGCCGCGCTCGACGCCGCCCCGGACGCCGGGGTCATCTTCGTCGCGCACACCGGCCTGGACCGGATGCTCACCGTCGCCGACGTGTGGCGCGAACTGCCGATGGACAAGCGGATCGTGATGCGGTTCTGGTCGGTGCCTCCGGAGGACGTCCCGACCGGCAGGCAGGAACGCATCGACTGGCTCTATGACTGGTGGGCGCAGATCGACGCGTGGATCGCGGCCAACCGGTGAGCGCGAGGAGTGTAGCGAAGCGGAGCCCCGCAGTCGCGAACGAAAAGCGGGCTCAGCGGAACGGTGCCGCGTAGGGTGCGGTCGTGGACCAGATCTGCGTGGTGACGACTGTGGTGGATGCGCGTTCGGTCGCCGACGTGCTGGCGGCCGCGGCCGTCGCGGGGCGGCTCGCCGCCTGCGCTCAGGTCGGCGGTCAGGTGGACAGCACCTACTGGTGGCGTTCCGGTGTGGAGACCAGCACCGAATGGTCGGTGCAGTTCAAGACCGCCCCGGACCGGCTCTCCGCATTGGTCGACCAGATCCGGGTCAGCCATCCGTACGAGGTGCCGGAGATCCTGGTGTCCAGGGTGGAGAGTGGCGACCCCGGCTACGCGACCTGGGTACACGAGCACACCCGACCATGAGTACGCGCACTCTGGGCGGCGAACCTGTGGTGTTTCGATGATGTGCGGGTGGACGACACCCGCTATCCCTGCCCCGCCTGCGGCGCCCCGGCTGACCTGAGCGCCGGCTGCGCCGGTTGCCGCCGCCCGCCTGACCCGGTCGCCGCCGAGGTGGTGCGGCTGGGTCGGGAGGTGGCCCAGCTTGAGCCGCGGGTGGAGCAGGCCCGTCGGACGTACGCCGAGCTGGCCGGCCGGTTGGCGGCCACCTCGCGCCGGCGGGCCGAGCTGGCGGCGGTCGTCCGCGCCGGGGTCGCGGCGTCCGTCGTCGGGCCGGTGCCGCGAAGCGTTCCGGTGTCGACGGTCGGGAGGGAGCCGGCGCCGGGGGCGGCGGAGGCTTCGACGCGGACGATCCAGGGTCTGCTCTTCGTCCTCGGTGGACTCCTGCTGGGCACTGCGGCGGTGGTGTTCACTGCCGTCGCGTGGGCGTCTGTCGGGGTCGGTGGCCGGGCCCTGATCCTGGCGGCGTTCACCGCGCTCGCGCTGGCCGTCCCGCTGCTGGCGGTCCGTCGGGGGTTGCGCGGGACGGCGGAGACGTTCGCCGCGGTGGGGCTGCTGCTGGTGGTGCTTGACGGTTACGCGGCCTGGTCGGTGGACCTGGCCGGGGTGGCAGGTTGGCCGGGTAGCCGGTACGCCGCGCTGGTCGGGGGGGCCAGCGCGGCGGTCGCCGTGGCGTACGGGCGGTTCAGTGGGTTGGCCGGGCCGTGGTTCGCGGGGCTGCTGGGCGTGCAGCCGGTGCTGCCGTTGCTCGCCGCCGAGGCGCGGCCCGACGCCGGTGGGTGGGCGTTGGTCCTGCTCGGGGTGGCGCTGCTGGATCTGGCCGTGGTGGTGGCCCTGCGTGGCCGGCCGGGGACGGTGCCGTTGGCCGGCCGGGTGGTTGCCGGCGTCGGGCACGTCGTGGCGCTCGCCTGCGCCGCCGCCTGCGCCCTGGTGCCGCTGCTGATCGGCCGTTCGGCGGGCACCCCGCTGCTGGCGGGGGCGCCGCTGCTGCTTGTCGCGTTGGCCGCGCTCGGCGCGACCCGGGTGGTCGGCGGGCCGGTGCTGCGTGCGCTGGCCGCCGGCTTGCTGGTGCCGGTGCTGGCCGTCGCGGTGCTGCGTCCGGTGGCCGAGTTGCGGCCGGCACTGCTGCTGATCGCGGCGGCGGTGGTGGCCGTCGTCCTGGTGGGTGCGGTGCGACTGTTGCCGACGTCGATCCGGTCGGAGGGGGCCGGATCGACAACGGACGGGTCGGTGGCGGCCGGATCGGAGACAGCCGGGTCGGCGGTTGTTCGGGGCGGCGGCTTGTGGACCGGCCCGCGTGTGGGGGCGCTGCTGGTCGCGGCGGGAACCGCGCAGATTGCCGCGCTGATCACCGTCGTGCTTGCGGTCGCCGCCGTCGGCCGGTCGCTGCCGCCGTGGGACGGGGCCGGGACCGGACCCGACCTGGACTGGGGCTGGCAGGTGGCGCCTGCCCTCGCGCTGGCGTTCGCGGCGACGGCGCTGCTGGTACCCCGCCGGGCGTGGGAGCTGCTGGCCACGGTCGGCGCGGTGGCGGTGCTGCTCGCCGTGCCCGCCGGTTGGCCCGCCTCCTGGTCGGCCGTGCTGACAGTGGACCTGCTCGGTGGGGCCGCGTTGCTGCTCGCCGTGCTGGCCCGTCCGATGGCACGACCGGGCACGCTGTCCAGCCGGGCCCTGGGTGGCACGGTCCTGCTCGGGCACGGACTGCTGGTGGCTCTGGCCGATCCGGTGGGTGCCCTCGTGGCGCTCGGCGTCCTGGTCGCTGTCGGTCTGGCACTCACGGTGCGGCGGGCGTCCGGGCCGTACCGCCTGGTGGCCGGCGGAGGCCTCCTTGTCGCGCAGCTCGCGCTGCCCGGGATCGCCGCGCTGGCGGCGTTCGTCGCGGGCGCGCAGCCCTGGTGGCAGGTCCGGCTCGCGTTGGCCGCCGCCGTGCTGCCGCTGGTCGCGGTCCTCGCGGCACGTCGCCACCGGGCGGAGCTGGCCGGGTACGCGGTGACCGGCGCGGTGGCCGCGGTGGCCGTGTCCGGCCTCGCGCCGCTGGTGGCGGCGGGTGACGAACCGATCGCGCTGTACGCGGCCCTGGCGGCGTTGGGCCTGGCGCTCGTGGCACACCGCGACCGGCCGGCGGTCGGGGGGACGCCGCTGGTCGGGGGGACGCCGGCGGGTAGCCGGCCGGGCGTGCTGGTGGTGGCGGGCGGTCTGCTGGCGGCGGTGGCGGTGCTGGCGACCCTGCCCGCGGTGCTGAACGCGCTCGCGTCGCCGTACGTCAGCGGGGGCCCGGTCTGGTCGGGTGCGCCGGCCGCCGTGGCGGACCCGGCGGGGTATCCCGCCGGGCTGGCGCTCGTCGCGTTGGCGGTGGCCGTGGTGCTGGCTGGTCGACGGGGTCGCCCGCCGCTGCTGGCCGCGCTGCCGTTCGCCGCTGCCGCGCTGCCGGTGCTGCTCGTCGCGGCCGGTGCGCCCTGGCCGGTGATGCCGGGTGCCGTGCTGCTCGCCGGTGTGGCCGCGCTGCTGTTCGCCGCGCTCGCCGCGCCGCGTCCGGCTCTCGCGCCGACCGCCGTACCCGTGGGGGTGGTGTTGGTCGCCGTCGGCGTGGTGTGGCTGCTCGCCACGCGGGCCGGCACGCTCGCCGCCGAGGGGGTCTTGTTGGTGGCGGCGGTGGTCGTCGCCGTGGGGGCGCGGGCTGTCGGGACGCGGGTCGCGGGGTGCCTCGCCACGGTGGGGGCGGCGTGCGCGCTGGCGGTGACCGCACCGCTCGCCGGCGGGCAGCCGCTGCGCGCGGCGGCGTACCCGCTGCTGGCGGTGGCCGCGCTGGTCCTGGCTGTCGCGGCCGTGACCAGCTCGTCCGGCGCTGTCGCGGCCGGCCCGTCGCCGGTCGAGGCGGTCAGCCCGTCGCGGCCGGTCGAGGTGCTGGCGGCGCGGGCACTGCTCGGGCGGGTGCTGGACGCCGCCGCGCAGGCGGTGGCGCTGGTGGCGGCAGTGCTCACCGTCGAGGTGGCGCGGCACCTCGCGACCGTCTGCGTGCTCTGGGGTGTCGCCGTGGCGCTGCGGCTGCTGCGCCGTGGCGAGCCGGCCGGACGCCGGTGGGCGTTCGCGGGCATCGCCGCCGGCAGTGAACTGCTCGGGGCGTGGGTGTTGCTGGCTGCCGGCGGGGTGACGGTGCTGGAGGCGTACACCCTGCCGGCCGCGGCGCTGGCCCTCGGCGCGGGTTTGCTGGCGTTGCGGACCAGGCCGAAGCTGACCAGCTGGCCGGCCCTCGGCCCGGGGCTCGTCGCGGCGCTGCTGCCGAGCCTGGTGTCGGTGCTGAGCGGGCCGGATCCGCAGCCGTGGCGACGGCTGCTGCTCGGCGCGGCGGCGCTGGTGGTGGTGCTGGCCGGTGCGGTCCGCCGCTGGCAGGCGCCAGTCGTGCTCGGCGGTGGCGTGCTGACCCTGCTCGCGCTGCACGAGTTGGCGCGCGGATGGGACCTGCTGCCCCGGTGGATCTACCTGGCTGTCGGAGGGCTGGCGCTGGTCGGGCTCGCCGCCACCTACGAGCGCCGCCGCCGCGACCTGGCCCGGCTGCGGGCCGCCGTGACGAGGCTCGGCTGAGGCGGGGGGTAGGGCTCGCCCTACCCCCCATCCGGGGGTTGTCAGGGTTACTCTGCGCTACCGCTGCTGGGACACTTGGCAATAGGCCCGAACCACCCCGGTACGGGCCCAAGTGGAACGGGAGCAGCGATGGCGCTCGGAGCGGTGGCAGAACCGCCGGTACGACGGCGAGGAAGTGACTACGCACAGTTGTCCCGACGGATCAGCCAGGCGGGTCTGCTCGAGCGGCGCCCCGGCTGGTACGTCACCCGCATCGTGCTCACCCTCGGCGCCTTCGTGGCCGGTTGGGTAGGCGTGTTCCTGGTCGGCGACTCCTGGTGGCAGTTGGCGCTCGCGGCCGTGATGGCGGTGGCCACCACGCAGGTCGCGTTCCTCGGGCACGACGCCGGGCACCGGCAGATGTTCCGCCGGCGCGGCCCCAGCGAGCTGGTGGGGTTGTCGGCCGGCAATCTGGCGGTCGGGCTCAGCTACGGCTGGTGGGTCGACAAGCACAACAGGCACCACGCCAACCCGAACCACGAGGACGAGGACCCGGACGTCGGCGCGGGCGCCCTGGTGTGGACGCCCGAGCAGGCGATCCAGACCCGGGGGTTCGGTCGGTGGATGGCCCGGCGGCAGGCGTACTTCTTCTTCCCGATGCTGCTGCTTGAGGGTCTGAACCTGCACGTGGCGAGCATCCGGGCGATCTTCGGCCGGGAGAACGGCCGGTACACGACCCCGATGCGGCACCGGGCGGTCGAGGCGGCGCTGCTCGTCGCGCACACAGTCGGCTACGTGGCGTTGCTGCTGGCCGTCATGTCGCCGGTCAAGGCGCTGCTCTTCGCCGTCGTGCACCAGGCGTTGTGGGGTCTCTACATGGGCTGCGCGTTCGCGCCGAACCACAAGGGCATGCCGATGCCGACCGCCGAGGACGAGCTGGACTTCCTGCGTAAGCAGGTGCTGACCTCCCGCAACGTGCGGGGCAGCCGGCTGGTGGACACCGCGCTGGGCGGGCTCAACTACCAGATCGAGCACCACCTGTTCCCGAACATGCCCCGGGCCAACCTGCGCCGGGCGCAGCCCATCGTCCGTGCCTACTGCGTCGAGCAGGGCATCCCGTACGCGGAGACCGGGCTGGTCGAGTCGTACCGGCAGGCGCTCGGTCACCTGCACGAGGTGGGCCGGCCGCTGCGCGGCTGAGCGGACCGGCCGCGGCGCGGCCGATGCGAGACGTACCGGTGGGGCGGCATCTCCTGATGCCGCCCCACCGCCGTCCCGTCTCCCGTCGGCACCGGTGGCGCGTCCGGCCCGGTGCAGGCGTCACCGGTAGGGTCTGGTCATGGCAGACCTGCTCACCGCGGACGCGGTGCGAGAAGAGCTGGGCGGGTTGTCCGACTGGTCGGGTGACCCGACAGGCATCGGCCGTACGGTCCAGCTCGGCAGTTTCCCGGACGCCATCGCGGTGGTGGGCCGGGTGGCGACGGTGGCCGAGGACCTCGACCACCATCCCGACATCGACATCCGATGGCGGACCCTGACCTTCCGCTGCGTCACGCACTCGGCCGGCGGGGTCACCCACCGGGACATCGAGTTGGCCCGGCGGATCGACGACATCGTCCGGAGTGCGGCATGAGATTCGAGATCAGCAAGGTTCTGGACGCCATCGAGGGGCGGGTCTGCACGGATCCGTCGCTGGCCCGGGCGGTGCTCGACCTGGCCGAGGTGATCCGTTACCAGGACATCGACGGCGGCCGGCCGGCCAGCCTGCTGCGGCTCGGCATGGTCATCGACGCGCTCTCCCGCGAGCTGGAGGAGGACAGCGTCCAGGTGTACGCGGTCGTACACCGGGCGTTGCTCTCCGACGCGGACCTGACCTCGAACGAGCGGATGGTCGTTCGCCGTTGGGCCGACGACGGGCTCGTCGAGGTGCTCGACAACCCGGGTGACCGGATGCTGGAGGTGGCCGACCTGCTCGGGTTGCCGGTGCTCAGCCGGGTGCGATTCGACGGGCTGCGCGGGCGGTTCCCGTGGCTGGTCGAGCAGCCCGGCCGGGTGGTCGCTCCGGTGCCCGGCGCGGGTGGGCCGGTTTTCATCGCGCACGTCGGTGGCGGGCACGCCCCGGTCGCCGGCAAGCGTTCGCCGACCGGGATGAAGCTGCTGGCCCGGCAGTGGCGGTGCCCGGAGTCGGGCTGCGCGCTGTTCGGCGGTGGCGGTGGGGGCGGAGCGTTCGCCGACCTGGCCGGAGGGGCGGACCGCAGCCCGGCCGCGCAGCCGCCGCCCTCGCTGCGCAACGGCGTGCCGACCTGTCCCCGACATGGCGTACGCCTCGGCGACGGCGGGCCCCGGCCGCGTACGGAGGTGCTGGCGGTGCGCGTCGGCGGTCTGGTCCGGCGGCGGTTCGTGTTGAGCGAGGAGCAGCCGGTGGTGGCCGGCCGGGCACCCGAGCAGGAGGGCGGGATCATGCTCGGGCAGTGGCTCAACGACGAGGCCCGGCGGTGGATCAGCAGGGGTCACGTCCGTTTCGAGCTGCGGGTCGGCGAGGTCATCGTGACCGACGTGAGCACCAACGGCTCGGGCATCCGGCCGGCCGGTTCGATGGCCGAGGCGGACCGGATCCCCCTGGCGCCGCAGCAGTCCCGGGTGCTTGGCGAGAACGACATGGTGGAGCTGTACCCGGGTGTGCAGATCGGCCGCGCGGAGGAGCTGCCGACGGGCGCCCCGTTCACGCCCACCTCGGTGATGGCCGAAGCCCCGACGATGGCGATGCGCCTGCCCCGTCCCTGACGCGAAAAGGCGGGCGTCGGTGTCGACGCCCGCCTTTCGCGTGTTCCGGGTCAGCCGGCCAGCACCTCGGCGAGCTGGGCCACCGCCAGGTCGATCTCCTCCTCGGTGATGACCAGCGGAGGGGCGAGGCGGATCGTGGAGCCGTGGGTGTCCTTGGCGAGCACGCCGCGCGCGGCGAGCCGCTCGCACGCCTCCCGGCCGCTCATCAGCGCCGGGTCGATGTCCAGGCCGGCCCACAGGCCGCGGACGCGTACGGCGACGAGGCCCTTGCCGACCAGCCCTTCCAGGCCGGCGCGCAGGCGCTCGCCCAGCTCCGCCGAGCGGCGCTGGAACTCGCCTGTGGCCAGCAGCCGGACCACCTCGATCGCCACCGCGCAGGCCAGCGGGTTGCCGCCGAAGGTGGAGCCGTGCTGGCCGGGCTTGAGCACGCCGAGCACGTCGCTGTTCGCGGCCACCGCGGAGACCGGCACGATGCCGCCGCCCAGGGCCTTGCCCAGCAGGTACATGTCGGGCACGACGCCCTCGTGGTCACAGGCGAAGGTCGCGCCGGTACGCCCCAGACCGGACTGGATCTCGTCGGCGATGAACAGCACGTTCCGGTCGGTGCAGACCTGGCGTACGCCGGGCAGGTAGCCCTCCGGCGGCACCACCACGCCCTGCTCGCCCTGGATCGGCTCCAGCAGCACGGCGACTGTGTTCTCGTCGATCGCGGCGGCCAGCGCGTCCAGGTCGCCGTACGGCACGACTGTGAAGCCCGGGGTGTACGGCCCGAAGTCGGCGCGGGCGTCCTCGTCGGTGGAGAAGCTCACGATTGTCGTGGTCCGGCCGTGGAAGTTGCCTTCGGCGACCACGATGTTGGCCTGCCCGGCGGGCACACCCTTGACCTGGTAGCCCCACTTGCGGGCCACCTTGATCCCGGTCTCCACGGCCTCGGCGCCGGTGTTCATGGGCAGCACGAGGTCCTTGCCGCACAGCTCGGCCAGTTCCCGGCAGAAGTCGGCGAACTGGTCGTGGATGAACGCCCGGCTGGTGAGCGTCAGCCGGTCCAGTTGGGCGTGCGCGGCGGCGATCAGCTGCGGGTGCCGGTGGCCGAAGTTGAGCGCGGAGTAGCCGGCCAGGCAGTCCAGGTAGCGCCTGCCGTCCACGTCGGTGAGCCACGCACCCTCGGCGGACGAGATCACCACCGGCAGGGGGTGGTAGTTGTGCGCCGTCCAGCGCTCGGCGTCCCGGACCGCTCCCGGCGTACGCAGGATGTCATCCACGATCACTTGCTTGCCTTTCCCTGACGGAGTCGCAGCGTGCAGCACTTCGGTCCGCCGCCGGCCTTACGCAGCTCGGACAGGTCGACACCGATGGTTTCGTAGCCCCTGTCGCGCAGCTTGGCGGCGAGGTCGGTGGCCTGCGCGGGCAGCACCACGTGCCGGCCGTCGCTCACCGCGTTGAGGCCCAGCACCTCCGCGTCGGCCATTGTGGCGTGCACGGCGTCGGGGAAGAGCCGACGCAGCACTGCCTGGCTGCCGGGGGAGAACGCCTCCGGCAGGTACGCCACGGTCCGCTCGTCGAGGACTGTCAGCGCGGTGTCCAGGTGGTAGAAGCGCGGGTCGACCAGCTGCATGGTGACCACCGGGTAGCCGAAGACTTCCTGCAACTGGGCGTGTGAGGCGTGCGCGGTGCGGAAGCCGGTGCCGGCCAGCAGGTGGTCGCCGGCGAGCAGGACGTCGCCCTCACCCTCGTTGACGTGCTTCGGGTCGTACATCTCGAAGCCGGCGGCCTCGAACCAGGCCCGGTAGGCGGGCGCCTCGTCGGCGCGCTGCGGGTCGCGGAACTGCACGGCCATCGCCTTGCCGTCGATCACGGTGCCGCCGTTCGCGGCGAAGACCATGTCGGGCAGGCCGGGCACCGGAGCGATCTCCTCGACGGTGTGGCCAAGGTCGCGGTACGTCTGGCGCAGCTGCTCCCACTGCCGGACGGCCAGCGCGGCGTCGACCGGCGCGCTCGGGTCCATCCAGGGGTTGATGGCGTAGTCGACGGCGAAGTACGTCGGCCGGCACATCAACAGGCGCTGGCTGGTGGCGTCCATCGTCATTGGTCCTGCTCCCAGGGGTCGGGCGCGCCCGGCCACCGTGGCCCACGGGCTGGCGCCGTTGCTCAACGTTATGCGGCGTCAGCGGCAGGATCCACCACCGAGAGTTGCGCAGACCGAATATTCGTTGCGTCTGAGCGACCGCCGGGAGCGATTCGTTGTGTCGGGCGCGTGGCGTACCCCGGAAACACTTCAGGGGCGGCGAACCGCCGCCCCTGAAAGGGTGTCGCCCGGCCGGTGAACCACCGGGTGTTCGGGCTGCCGGCGAACCGCCGGCTTTTCGCCGGCGCATCACCGGCGAGCGGAACAGTGCCCGCTAGAAACGATCGACAAACTGTGAATCAAGCCACTCGCGGAAGCGCTGCACCCAGTCGCCGTCGGTGGTCGGCCAGTCGAACTGGCCGGTCATCGCCAGCACGCCGAGCACCACCGCGGCGAGGCCGATCAGCACGCCGAACAGCGCGTCGGTCTTGCCGGCGATGTGCCGGCGGCGGGTGGCCATGAGGCCGAACACCGAGAGCACCGCGCCGAACGCGCCGAGCCCGATGCCGTAGCCGGCCAGGGTGCCGGTCAGCACGAACAGCGCGCCGGCGACAGCGACGATCAGGCCGAGGGTGGCGAGCAGGCTGGCCCGCGGCTTCGGGCCGCGCGTCACCTGCGGCTCCGGCGCGGTCCGGTCCGGGGTGGGGTCGACCGGACGGTCGGTGGTGACCCGGCCAGTCGTGTCGGCGGGCCGGGTGGCGCGGTCCGTCGTGTCGGTCGGGGTCACCCGGTCCCGGTCGAGGTCCACGTCCCGGTCGGCGGTGCGATCACGGGTCGGGGTCGCCGTGGTCACGGCTCGGGCGTCGCCGTCCGCCGGTCGGGCGGTGGCGGCGCGGGCCACCGCCGCGCGCTCGGCGGCCCGTCGCTCGGCCTCGCTGGCCTGGTCGCCGGTCGCCGTGGTGCTGCGGTACGTCGTCTGGTCGGCGTCCCGGTCGGTCACCACCGGGCCCGCGGTCTCGTCGTCCGTCCGGCTGCCGGTGAGCGTCGTGTCGTTCCGGTCGGTGACCGGGGCGTCGCGGCCGTCCACGCGGCCGTCGAGGTTCTCGTCCCGCGTCGGTGCCGGCTCGGACCGGCGGGACAGCGAAGGAATCCTGACCACTACACACCTCCTGATGAATGCGTGGTGGCCGTCGGAGAGGGTGGCATCCACGCGGTACCGCCCCGAAGTACCCCGTTGGGCGTTTCCTGACACCAGGACGGGGTACGCCTGTCGGTGCGGTGGGGTGACGACGGGGTCGATCACGGGCCGATGCCGCCGAGTACCTCCAACCCGGCCCGCTGCACGTACACCTCCCGCTTGTCGACGGCCAGGCCCTTGTCGTCGAGGACGTAGCCGACCAGCCAGACCCATCCGTGGTACGTCGGGCGCGGGTCCACACTCACCAGTCGCAGGCGCAGCGCCCGGTCGCCGGCGAACTGCACCGAGCAGGCCTCGCCGATCAGGAGCAGGTCGCCGGGCCTCAGTTCGGTCACGTCGGCCAGTGCCCGCGGCTGATCGGGATGCGGTGGCGGGCCCGGCAGGGCAGTTCCGCGCCGCAGCGGCACATCCTGCGCCACCGCGTCCAACTCCAGACCGGTCGGTGCCGGCGGGCGAGGGTCAGTGCGGTGACCAGAAGATATTCGTTGTACGACACTCGCATTGCGGTGTCCTTCCCGAAGAACAGGGTGACCGGCAATTCCCGACCTCATTCATGAGGGGGCCGATACGTGGCAAGCCTGTGCCATGTTGGCCCCTTGCGCAACGCGCCCCACCACCCCTAGCCTCAATTCGAATTGACGCACGAGGAATGGAATAGAAATGCGTGCGGGGCGTAACGTTCGATGTTGCACGAGGAACGCGGTGATGTTGCATGACGGATGAAACAGGCGGGTCCACGGTCCCTCGACGGCAGCTTGGCCGGCTGCTCACCCAGCTCCGCGAGGATGCTGCGGTGACACTCGACGCCGCGGCCGAGGCGCTTGACTGCTCACGGCAGAAGGTGTGGCGCATCGAGAAGGGGCTGGTCCCGGTGCGCGTGGTGGACGCCCGCGCGATGTGTGCCCTCTACCGGGTGTCCGACGATATGAAGGACATCGTCGCCGCGCTCGCGAAGGAGTCTCGCGCGACGGGTTGGTGGCATTCGTACGGCGATGTCGTTCCGTCGTGGTTCTCGCTGTACGTCGGTCTGGAATCGTCCGCTTCAACGCTGCGACAATACGACGCGGAACTGATTCCCGGTCTCCTGCAGACCCGCGAGTACGCGGGCGAACTCTTCCGCCGGAAGAACCCGACCATGACGTCTGCGGATCGGGAGAAGCTGGTCGAGGTCCGGCTGCAACGCCAGGGGATCCTCGTGCGCCGCCTGCCCAGCGCGCCCACGTTGCGGGTCGTCCTGAGCGAAGCCGTGCTGCGCCGCACGATCCCTGACCGCCGGGCGATGGTGGGGCAGTTGCGGCACCTGCTCGACGTGGCGACGCTGCCGAACGTGAGCCTGCGGGTGCTCCCGCTCGCCGCCGGTCCACCCCTGGCCAGCGAGACCGGCACGTTCGTCCTGCTGGGTTTCCCGCAGGCGTTCGGCCGGGCGTCGACCGAGCCGACCACCGCCTACCTGGAGAACATCACCGGAGCGCTCTACCTGGACAAGCCGGCCGAGGTGACCGCCTACGAACATGTCTGGTCGGATCTGGAGGCACTCGCGTCGGGTGAGGCAGAATCAGAAAAAATGATCACTTCGATCATCGAGGAGCATCATGACTGACCTTGCCGGTGCCAGTTGGCGCAAGAGCACCCGCAGCGGCGGCAGCGGCGGCAACTGCGTCGAGGTGGCCGACAACCTGCCAGGCGTCGTGGGCGTCCGGGACAGCAAGGACCCGGCCGGCCCCGCGCTGACCTTCGCCCCGCCCGCCTGGGCCGCGTTCGTGGCCGTCGTCAAGGGGCAGCGCCAGGGCTGACGCGACGCGCGGGCACCCAGCGGCACGGCTCACCCGGCCCCACCGGGCGCTGCTGACTATCCTTGCCCCGTGCCAGAGGGACACACGATCCACCGCCTGGCGGCCCGGCACGCCGAGCTGTTCGCCGGGGACAAGGTGCACGCCAGCAGCCCGCAGGGCCGCTTCGCCGAGGGCGCCGCCCGGCTCTCCGGCAGCGTCCTGGAGGGCACCGAGGCGTACGGCAAACACCTCCTGCACCACTACGCCGCGGATCTGACCCTGCACGTGCACCTCGGGCTGTACGGCAAGGTCACCGACGGGTCGGGCGAGCCACCGGACCCGGTCGGCCAGATCCGGCTCCGGCTGGCCAGCGACCGCAACTGGCTGGACCTGCGCGGCCCCACGGCCTGCGAACTGCTCACCCCACCCGAGGTGGCCGCACTGCGGGACCGCCTCGGGCCGGACCCGCTGCGCGCCGACGCCGACCCGCAGCGGGCGTACGCCCGGATCTCCCGCAGCCCCACGCCCCTGGCTGCTCTCCTGCTGGACCAGTCGGTGGTGGCCGGCACCGGTCTGATCTTCGTGACCGAGGCGCTGTTCCGGGCCGGGCTGCCGCCGACGATGCCCGGCCGACAGCTG
The DNA here is from genome assembly GCF_055587305.1 of Micromonospora sp. NPDC047521. Classification (NCBI taxonomy): domain Bacteria; kingdom Bacillati; phylum Actinomycetota; class Actinomycetes; order Micromonosporales; family Micromonosporaceae; genus Micromonospora; species Micromonospora sp. NPDC047521. The sequence continues at coordinate 195,824 of NZ_JBVJGN010000009.1, forward strand.
ACCCGCGACGGCTGGGACGCGCTCTGGGCCGACCTCGTCGGGCTGATGCGGCTCGCGGCCGAGCGCGGTCGGATCGACACCGTGCGCGACGCGCACCTGCCCGAGGTGATGGGCCGCCCGGCCCGCGTGGACCGGCACGGCGGCGAGGTGTACGTCTACCGCCGCCCCGGCGCGCCCTGCCACGTCTGTGGCACCGAGGTCAGCCGTGGCGAGCTGGCCGGCCGCAACCTCTACTGGTGCCGTACCTGCCAGGCCGGCTGAGCTGTCAGTCCTCGTCGAGCAGCCAGCGGACCACCTCGACCTGGTGCGCGAACACGACCTCACCGGCGATGCTCCAGGCCAGCGTGTGGCCGATCGTCCAACCGCGTACCCGCTCCCGGTCCAGCCCCAGGTCGGCGCTCAGCCGGTCGAGCCGGTGCCGGACGGCTGCCGGCGAGTGGCCCAGCTCCGCACCGCGCACCATCGGCACGACCGAGAACTCCCGCTCGCCGGTAAGTGGCTTCGGGTCGATCGCCAGCCACGGTTCCCGGTCGGCGGCGAGCACGTTGCCGGCATGCAGGTCCTGGTTGACCAGCACCTGCTCGCCCTGACTCGACGCGAGGCCGGCCAGCAGGGCGCTCGCGACGTCGAGCAGCCGCCGTTCGTACGGTCGACCGGCCCGCTCCCAGGCCCGGGGCATCCGGTCGATCCAGCCGGCGGCCTCCTCGGCCAACGGGGTGAACGGCCCGCCGGCCGGTCGCCAGAGCCGGGGCAGCAGCCCGGTCACCGCGTCCAGCGCCCGGTCCATCGGCAGCTCGTGCAGGGCGGTGCCGGGTTGGCAGCGTTCCACCAGCAGGACGCGGCGTTCCCTGTCGTGCGCGAGCAGGCGGATCGCCCCGTCGCCGTCCCAGAGGGCCAGCGCGTCGGCCTCGTACCGGCTGTCCTCGTCCGGGTACTGGAGCTTGAGCACCGCCGCCGTGCCGTCGGGCAGGTCCGCGGGTAGTGCCAGGGATGCGTAGGCGTACCGGAATGGCGGGCCGAGTCGCAGCGACCACCGCTCGGTGCACTCCGCCAGCCACCTCGGGAGCACGGCCAGCCAGTCCCGGCCGGCCGGTGACGCACGTACCCAGTCGAGACCCTTGGGTAGATCCATCCGGCCATCCTGGGGCATCCATCGCGTCGGCGGGGCGCGCGGCAGCGGCACGGTGTGACGCGAGCGGAGTTGACAGTGACCCGACCGCCGGAGCAGGGTTGATCAGTGACAACGATGTCAAAGGACATAACGCATGAATTAGTGCCGGGCGGGCCAACCTGGGTCCGCCTTTGCGTTCACAATGTCCCGGCGCGGACATGATCCGCACCGACCCCGACCGTATGTCCGTTCCCTACCCGACGGTGACCAGCTGAGATGACCGACGTGCCCCGACCCGACGCCGACACGACCCCCGCTCCCGCCGGGTCACCCGATCTGCCCGATCTGGACGACTTCCTCGCCGACCAGACCCGCACGCTGCTCGACACGGCCCGCCGCTCGGTGCGGCCCGAGGGCGGCTTCTGGTGGCTGGCCGACGACCGCACCCCGGATCGCGGCGAACCGGTCTTCACCTGGATCACCTGCCGGATGACCCACGTGGCCGCCCTCGCCCACCGCAATGGTGACCCGGACGCCGCGGCCCTCGTCGACCACGGGATCGCCGCGCTCACCACGCTGCTGCGCGACGAGCGGTACGGCGGCTGGTTCAGTGCCGTGGACCAGCAGGGCACGCCCGTCGACGACCACAAGGCCGGCTACGACCACGCGTTCGTCCTACTCGCCGCGTCGAGTGCCACGCGCGCCGGACGACCCGGCGCGGACCGGTTGCTCGCCGACGCGCAGGCCGTGGTGCGGGACCGGTTCTGGGACGCCGCCACCGGCTCGGTCCGCGAGTCGTGGAACAGGGACTGGACGGTCACCGAGGACTACCGCGGCGCCAACAGCAGCATGCACATGGTCGAGGCGTTCATCGCCGCTGCCGCCGCCACCGGCGACGCGAGCTGGACCGACCGCGCCCTGCGCATCGCCGACCACCTCGTGCACGGCGAAGCCGCCCGGCACGACTGGCGGCTACCCGAGCACTACACCGCCGACTGGACGCCGCTGCCCGACTACAACCGGGACCAGCCCGCCGACCAGTTCCGGCCGTACGGCTCCACCATCGGCCACTGGCTCGAATGGGCTCGACTGCTGCTCGACCTGGAGGCGGTTCTGCCGCAGCCACCCCGTTGGCTGCTGGACGACGCCCGTGCGCTGTTCGCCGCCTCGGTGCGGCGCGGCTGGGCGGTCGACGGCGCCGACGGCTTCGTCTACACGATCGACTGGGACGACCGGCCGGTGGTACGCGCCCGGATGCACTGGGTGCTCGCCGAGGCCGTCGGCGCGGCGGTCACCCTGCATCGACGCACCGGCGACGAGGTCTACGCCGACTGGTACCGGGTCTTCTGGGCGTACGCCCGCCAGCACCTCGTCGACGGCACCGGGTGGCGGCACGAGCTGGACCCGGGGAACCGTCCCGCCGACACCGTCTGGCACGGCCGACCGGACGTCTACCACGCGTACCAGGCGGTGCTGCTGTCCCGCTCGGCCCACGGCCTCGGCGGCCCCGGCCCGCTCGCCCCGGGCGAGGTGGCCGCGTGATCGTGGTAGCGGGGGAGGCGCTCATCGACCTGGTGGTCACCGCCGAGGGGGAGCGGGCCGTGCCCGGCGGCTCCCCGGCGAACGTGGCGGTCACCCTGGCCCGGCTCGACGAACCGGTACGGCTGCTGGCCCGGATCGGCACCGACGGGTACGGCCGGCAGCTCACCGAGTACCTGGGCGCCAACCGGGTCGACCTGGGGTGGGCGGTCCGCGCCGAGGAGCCCACCTCGGTGGCGGTGGCCACCCTGGACGCCACCGGCCAGGCCAGCTACGAGTTCCGGCTGGCCGGAACGGCGGACTGGCAGTGGACGCCACGCGAGCTGCCCGAGCTGGCCGGATCACCGGCGACCGCCTTCCACACCGGGTCGCTCGCGCTCGCGCTGGCCCCCGGCGCGCAGGTGCTGGAGGACCTGCTCGCCAGCGAACACAGTCGGGACGGGCTGACCCTCTCCATCGACCTCAACCTGCGTCCGAGCATCGTCACGGACCGGGCGGCCGAGCAGGAGAGGGTACGGCGGCAGGTACGCCTCGCGCACGTCGTCAAGGCCAGCGACGAGGATCTGGCCTGGCTCCATCCGGACCGGACGCTCGCCGACGTGATGACCGAGTGGCGCGCGGCCGGGGTGTCCTGCGCGGTGGTGACCCGGGGTGGGGACGGCGTCGTCCTGCTCGCCCCGGACGGGTCGCTGCACGAGCAGCCGGCGGTGCGCACCACCGTGGTCGACACCGTCGGCGCCGGCGACTCGTTCACCGGCGGTCTGCTGGCCGCGCTGGCCGACCTCGACGCGCTCGGTGACCGTCCGGCCGAGCGGCTGGCCGCGGTGAGCGCCCAGCAGTGGGCGGAGGTGCTGCGGCGGGCCGCCACGGTGGCCGCGTTGACCTGCGCACGCCGAGGTGCCGACCCACCCCGCCGCGCCGAGGTGGAGGCCCTCCTGACCCCCGCCGGCTGAGCCGACCGGGGGCCGGCGGGGTCAGGAGAGGCCTCGGGGAAGGAGCTGGGTGGGGAGGACAGTGGTTGACGGAGGGCTGTCGTCGTCGCCGGCGATCCGCTGGAAGAGGCGTTCGGTGGCGACCCTCGCCAGCTCACGGGTGTCGTAGGCGACGACGGTCAGCGGCCGGGGCATCAGGTGGGCCAGCTCGAAGTCGTCGAAGCCGACAAGCGCGGCGTCACTGCCCCGCCGGTGCAGCTCCTGGAGCGCGCCGACCGTGAGCCGGTTGTTGGCGCAGAAGAACGCGGTCGGCGGCTCCGGAAGGTCGAGCAGCTCGGCGACCGCCCGGCCCGCCTCCTCCGGCGCGATGAGGCGCTCCCGGACCAGCGACTCGTCCGGTTCCACACCGACGGCAGCCAGCGCGGCCCGCGCACCGACCAGCCGCTCGCGCATCGTGGACACGCTCGGCGCGCCGAGCAGGAGGCCCACCCGGCGGTGCCCCTCGGCCAGCAGCGCGCCGACCCCGGCCTGGCTGCCACCCCGGTTGTCCAGCAGGACGGCGTCCGCCTGCAATCCCTGCGGCGGCCGGTCCAGGAACACCACAGGCATGCCCAGCTCGACCTCCCGGCGCAGGAACGAGTGGTCGGGGCCGGCCGGCACCACGAGCAGCCCGTCGACCCGGCGCTGGGTGAAGTCCTGGAGCAGGGCGCGTTCCCGCTCCGGGTCCTCCTCCGACGAGGCGGTGATCAACATCGTGCCGTGCGCGGCGGCGATCTCGGCGGCCACACTGGCGATGGTGGCGTAGAACGGGTTGGCGATCTCCTCGATGAGCAGCCCCACCGTGGCGTTGAGCTGCCGCGAGCGCAGGTTGCGGGCGATGTCGTTACGCCGGAAGCCCAGTTCGGCGATGGCGGCGAGGACCCGACCCACCAGTTCCTGCCCCACCGGTTCGTCGTTTACCACCCGGGACACCGTCTTCAGGCTGACCCCGGCATGCCGGGCCACGTCGACCATCGTCGGGCGGCGGCGTGCGGCCGGCCGGGTGGGGGTCTGCGTCACGGGGTGGTCCTCCACGGAGGCGCGGGTCAGCGGTCGAGGGCGGCGAGCGCGTCGACCGCCTTTCGGGCAGCGATGAGCACCGGATCCCACACCGGCGCGTACGGCGGAGCGTAGCCCAGGTCGAGCGCCGTCATGTCGTCCACCGTCATGCCGTTCCACAGCGCCACTGCCAGCGTGTCGATCCGCTTGGCCGCCTCGGACCAGCCGACGATCTGCGCGCCGAGCAGCCGGCCGCTGGGCCGTTCGGCGATCAACTTGACGGTCATCGGTCGGGCGCCGGGGTAGTAGCCGGCCCGGTTGGTCGACTCGGCGATCACCGAGACGAAGTCGAAACCGGCAGCCGATGCCTCGCGCTCGCGCAGGCCCGTCCGGCCCACCTCCAGGTCGCAGACCTTCGTCACAGCCGTGCCGATCACCCCGGCGAAGGTGGCGTACCCGCCACCGATGTTGATCCCGGCGACCCGGCCCTGCTTGTTGGCGTGCGTGCCGAGCGGCACGTGCACAGGCAGTCCGCTGACCCGGTGCAGCGTCTCCACGCAGTCACCGGCCGCCCAGACGCCCGGCACCTCGGCCACCCGCATCCGGCGGTCCACCCGGATCGCGCCGGTCGGGCCGATCGGCAGTCCGGCCGCCTCGGCGAGCGCGGCGTTGGGGCGTACGCCGAGGCCCAGGACCACGACGTCGGCCGGAATCGGCCCCTCGGCCGTGACCACGGCGGACACCCGGCCGTCCCGCTGCTCCAGGCCGGTCACCGGCAGGCCGGTGCGGATCGTGATGCCGAGGCCCCGCATGGCCTCGGCGACCAGCTCGCCCATGTCGGCGTCCACCGTCGACATCGGTTGGTCGCCCGCCTCGACCAGGGTCACCGAGAGACCACGTTGGATCATGGCCTCGGCTATCTCGACGCCGATGTAGCCGCCACCGACCACCACGGCCCGGCGTGGCTGCGGCTCGGCGTCCAGCCAGAGGCGCAGGGCGGCCCCGTCGTCGAGGGTCTGCATGCCGAACACGCCGTCCGCGTCGGTGTCCGCCCACGGCGGCTTCACCGGCTCCGCGCCGGTCGCGTACATCAGGTCGTCGAAACGCTCGCGGACCTCGCCGCCGCCCTCCAGGTCCCGGGCCACGACCTCGCGGCGCTCCAGGTCGATTGTCGTGACCTCGTGGCGCATCCGCACGTCCATGGCGTACGTGGTGCGGAAGGTCTCCGGATCCCGGGCGATCAACGCGTCCGGGCCGGGCACCAGGCCGCTGATCCAGTAGGGGATGCCGCACGCCGAGTAGGAGGTGAAGTGACCGCGCTCGAAGACCACGATCTCCAGGTCGTCGCGGCCACGGCGGCGGCGGGCCTGGGACGCCGCGGACATGCCGGCGGCGTCCCCACCGATGACGATCAGCCGTTGGGCCACGGGATCATCCTGTCACGAGGTGTTCAGCCACGGGTCTGTCGTGCGACGTCCTGCACCACGTCGGTGAGCTTCCCGGTGCGGGCGAACACCGCACGCTGGCGGGCCGCGCCGGTGCCGTGGCGGCGCAGTCCACCCAGCAGGTCGGTCACCTCAGCCCAGTCGCCGTGCTGCTCCAGCGCCGGCCGCATCCGCTGCACGAACTCGTCCAGCAGCTCCCAGGCCGGGCGGAGCTCCCCGGTGGTCACGTCGACACCCTCGCCCTCCAGGCCGTCGTGCGCGGCCCGCCAGTGCGCGCCGACCAGCAGGTGGTGGTCGGTCCGCAGCGCCTGGCGGCCGGCCTCGACGTCCGACATGGCGGTGGCCACCAGGGCCCGCACCAGCGCGGCGACCAGCACCGCGTCGTCCACCGACGGGCAGACGTCGCCGATCCGCAGCTCCACGGTCGGGTACTTCGCCGACAGCCGGGCGTACCAGTAGAGCATCCCCTCGTCGAGCATCACCCCGCTGGAGATCAACTGACGGATCAGCCGCTGGTAGTGCTCGTACGACTCCAGCCAGGGCGTCGGCGCCACCGACGGCCAGCGCTCCCACTCCACCGAACGCCAACTGGCGTAGCCGGTGTCCTCACCCCTGGAGAACGGGGAGTTGGTGGTGACGGCGTGCAACAGCGGCAGCCACGGCCGTACGTGGTTGAGCACCTGCACACCGGTGTCCGGGTCCGGGACGCCCACGTGCACGTGCATGCCGTTGTTGCCGGGGCCGGGGACGAGCAGCCGGAACCGTTCGATCATCCGGTCGAAGCGGGGCTTGTCCACCACCGGCGGAACCGGACCGTCCACCGGACCGGTGCCGATGGCCAGCAGTCGTACGCCGGCCCGCTCGGCGGCGTCGGCGAGCGCGCCGCGCAGCACGCCGAGGGAGTGCCGGATCGAGGAGAGTTCCAGGCCGGGCGGACTCCCGATCTCGATCTGGCTGGTCTGGAACTCGCGCTCCACCTGCCCGCGCAGTTCCGCCGGCACCTGCTCCAGTACCAGGTCGACGGCGGGGACCGCGGCTCCGGTGTGCGGGTCGACGAGAAGGAACTCCTCCTCGACACCCACGGTGAGCAACTCGGCCCCCGCAGTCGTTCCGCTTGGCGCCTCCGTCACCTGGCCCGTCATCGCGACACCACCGTCCGTTCCTGCCGTCCACGGTCCGTCCGCGTCGGTCGGGTGTTCGGTTACCCAACGTGGCGATGCCTGGAAACGTGATGGCGGCGCGTCGCGCGTCGTTTCTCCCGGGTCGGTGTCGCCGGCCGGCACACCGTCGCCGGGCGGCGTCGCGCCCGCGGTGCCGGGCAGGGCCCGCGATTCGGTCAGGTGGCGTGACATCGGGTCCTATGCTCAGCCTGTGCCGGTACCGCTGGGGTTCTTCTGGGTCGCGTGGATGACCGCGTTCGCCCAGCTCACCCTGCTCGCGGAACGCCCGACCGACCTGCTGGCGGGCGCCGCGCTTACCGCCCTGGTGCTGCTCACCACGCTGCTCGCGGCGCGGGTGCCGGGCCGTTCGGGGGCGGTGGGCGTCGCGCGTCGCTGGGCCGGGCTGCGGGCCCGCTCCCGGGGGCGTCGGATGCCCCGTCAGATCGACCCGGACGCCGCCGGACGGCCCCGGCCCCGCGCACCCGGGTTCCCCTCGGTCGCGTAGCGCGTCGCGCCGCGCGGCCGATCCCGCCGTCACCGGTCCTTTCGCCCGGCGGACGCCGCCGGGGAAGGACCCCACCGGAATCGGACCGAGGGGTTTCCCATGCTCGCCTTCGCACCACTGCACGACACTGTCGCCGCCGCCGGCGCGGCGCTGTCCTGGCTCACCGATCTGCTCGAACCGCTGGCCGGCGGCATGGCCACCGCCGCCGCCATCGTGTTGTTCACGGTCGCCGTGCGGCTGCTGATCTCACCGTTGACAGTCGCGCAGGTCCGTGGGGAGCGGCGTCGCGCGGCGCTCGCCCCGCAGGTGCGCGAGCTCCAGCGGCGGTACGCCGACGACTCGGCGACGCTTCAGCGGGAGGTGTTCACGCTGTACCGCTCGGCGGGCGCCAACCCGATCGCCGGGTGCCTGCCGTTGCTGCTCCAACTGCCGTTCCTGCTGGTGCTGTACCGGCTGTTCAGCACCAGCGAGGGCGGCACGGGGCTGCTGGACGAGCGGCTGGCCGGTGTGCCGCTGGGCCACCATGTCAGCGACGGGTTGACAGGTGCGGCCGGTCCGCTCTTCGCCGTTCTGCTGGTCCTGCTGCTGGTGTTGGCCTGGTGGTCGTCGCGCCGTGCGCGTCGGGCGTCGGCGGCGGTCGGCACGGTGGCCGGTACGCCCACCGAGGGGCCGGGCGCCGCCACGCTCGGCCGGCTGCTGCCGCTGTTGCCGTTCACGACCGTGCTTGTGGCGCTGGTGCTGCCGCTCGCGGCGGTGATCTACCTGGTGGCCACGACCGCGTGGTCGGCGTTGGAGCAGGTGGTGCTCCGTCGGCCGCAGGCGGTTCCGGCAAGCACCTGACAGATCGACGTTGACAACTGTCCCAGCGGGACGTACAACCACTGAGAGAGCGCTCTCTCGACCGTCCCCCGCAGAGAGGCACGTCCATGTCCCCACCTTCGGCGGCCCCCACCGCCCCACCCGTCCGACGCCGCCTGCTGGCGTCCGCCCTGCTCGTCGCCACCACCACGGCCCTGGCCGGCGTCGCCGTGACCGCGCAGGCCGCCGTTCCGCCTCCCCCCACCGGCTGGAGCACCGTCTGGAGCGACGACTTCACAGGCGCGGCCGGCACCCTGCCGTCGGCCGCGAACTGGATCATCGACACCGGGCACAACTACCCCGGCGGCCCCGCGAACTGGGGCACCGGCGAAATCCAGACCTACACCGCCAGCACCGCCAACGTCAGCCACGACGGCGGCGGCAACCTGCGGATCACGCCACTGCGCGACGGTGGAGGCGGCTGGACCTCCGCCCGCATCGAGACCGTGCGCAGTGACTTCAAGGCCCCGGCCGGCGGTGTGCTCGCGATCGAGGGCCGCATCCAGATGCCGAACGTCACGGGTGCCGCGGCGGCGGGCTACTGGCCCGCCTTCTGGGCGCTCGGCGCGCCCTACCGCGGCAACTACCAGAACTGGCCGGGCATCGGCGAGTTCGACGTGATGGAGAACGTCAACGGCATCAACTCGGTGTGGGGGGTGCTGCACTGCGGCGTCGCTCCCGGCGGACCCTGCGACGAGTTCAACGGCATCGGCGCGTCGCGGGCCTGCCCGGGCGCGAGCTGCCAGTCCGCGTTCCACACCTACCGGTTCGAGTGGGACGCCTCCACCAGCCCGCAGCAACTGCGCTGGTACGTCGACGGGCAGCTCTTCCACACAGTCACCCAGAGTCGCGTCGGTGAGCCGGCCTGGTCGCAGATGACCTCGCACGCGGGCTACTTCCTGCTGCTCAACGTGGCGATGGGCGGAGCGTTCCCGAACGGCGTGGCCGGCAGCGGCACGCCCACCGCGGCGACCGTCCCGGGTCGACCGATGCTCGTCGACTACGTGGCGGTGTACCGCCGGGGTGGCGGAACCACCCCGCCCACCACTCCGCCGCCCACCACGCCGCCGCCCGGTGGCACGAGGGACGCGTACGGGCAGATCGAGGCCGAGGCGTTCAGCGCCCAGAACGGTGTGATCGTCGAGGCGTGTGCCGAGGGCGGGCAGAACCTCGGCGCGCTGCGCAACGGGGACTGGGTGCGGTACGACAACGTCGAGTTCGGCTCCACCGGGCCCCGGGACTTCGTGGCGCGTGTCGCCTCCGGGGCGGGCAGCGGGGTGAGCGGCCTGGTCGAGGTACGGGTGGACAGCCCGACGGCGGCGCCCATCGGCAGCTTCGCGATCGGCAACACCGGTGGCTGGCAGAGCTGGCGCTCGGTGCCCGGGAACGTCGGGGCGGTGACCGGGCGGCACGCGGTCTACCTCACCTTCACCAGCGGTCAACCGAACGACTTCGTCAACGTCAACTGGTTCACGTTCCGCCGCTGAGGCGGGCCTGTGCGGGTCTCCCGTCGCGTCGTCGCGCGGCGGGAGACCCAATCATTCGCGTCGGCCTCTGGACAGAAACAGTTAACTGTCTTAATAATTAGCGCCAACGTTGACGTACATGGATGCCCAGCCGGGCGCGGAGGGCCGCATGAAGCCTGCCAGATCCCTTGTCCTGCCCCTGGTCACCGCGTTGGCCGCGACGCTCGGCGCGGCCTGGGTCGCGCTGCCCGCCTTCGCCGCCGGGGCCACCGCCAGCTTCGTCAAGACCGCCGACTGGGGCTCCGGTTGGGAGGGGAAGTACACGATCACCAACGGCGGCGGATCGGCGATCAACGGCTGGAGCCTCGTCTTCGACCTGCCCTCCGGCACCACAGTGGGCAGCTACTGGGACGCGACACTCAGCTCCGCCGGTCAGCGGCACACCTTCACCAACCGGTCCTGGAACGGCACGGTCGCCCCGGGTGCCTCGGTCTCCTTCGGTTTCCTGGCCAGCGGCTCCGGCGCCCCGACCGGCTGCCAGCTCAACGGCGCGCCGTGCGGCGGCGGCACCCCGCCCACCACGCCTCCACCCACCACACCCCCGCCGACCACGCCACCGCCCACCACGCCACCCCCGACGGACCCGCCCACCGGCGGGCTGCCGAAGCACCTGCTCACCGGCTACTGGCACAACTTCGACAACCCCGCCGTGGAACTGCGACTGCGCGACGTCCCCGCCGAGTACGACCTCGTCGCCGTCGCCTTCGCCGAGGCCACCACGGCGCCTGGCGCGCTCACCTTCGGTATCGACCCCGGGCTGTCCGCCGCGCTCGGCGGTTACACCGACGCGGACTTCACCGCCGACGTCCGTACCCTGCACCAACGGGGCAAGCGGGTGATCCTCTCCGTGGGCGGCGAGACCGGCCGCGTCACCGTGAACGACGCCGCCTCGGCCACCGTCTTCGCCGACACGGCCGCCACGCTGATCGCCCGCTACGGCTTCGACGGCATCGACATCGACCTGGAGAACGGGCTCAACCCGACGTACATGGCACAGGCGCTGCGCGCGCTGCGGGCCAAGATCGGGTCGGGTCTGATCATCGCGATGGCGCCGCAGACCATCGACATGCAGAACCCGGCCGGCGGCTACTTCAAGCTGGCGCTCGACATCAGGGACATCCTGACGGTCGTCAACACCCAGTTCTACAACTCCGGGGCGATGCTCGGCTGCGACCAGAACGCCGCGTACGGCCAGGGCACCGTGAACTTCATCGTCGCGCTTGCCTGCATCCAACTGGAGGCCGGGTTGCGCCCCGACCAGGTCGGCCTCGGCCTGCCCGCCGGACCGGGTGCGGCCGGTGGCGGCATCGTCGCGCCAAGCGTGGTCAACGCCGCGCTGGACTGCCTGGCCCGGGGCACCAACTGCGGCAGCTTCCGGCCGCCGCGCACCTACCCCGGCATCCGAGGCGCGATGACCTGGTCGGTGAACTGGGACGTCAGCAACGGCAACGGCTTCGCCCGCACGGTCGCCCCGCACCTGGACACCCTGCCCTGAGCGGCGCCGACGCCCGTACCGGCGTCGGCGCACCACCTGCGCGGCCGGCGCACCACCCGGCCGCGCAGGGCACCATCCCCCCACCACACCGGTCCCTGGAGGCCACCGTGAAAATCCGATCCCCCCGCGCGGCGACGTTCGCCGTCGCGCTGGCCGCCGCACTGGTGGCGGCCACCGTCGTGGCACCGCCGGCCGCGTCGGCCGCCACCGCCGCCTTCGCCCGCACCAGCAGCTGGAGCAGCGGGTACGAGGCGAAGTTCACAGTCACCAACAACACGTCCACGGCGATCACCTCCTGGGACGTGCAGTTCGACCTGCCGGCCGGCAGCACCGTCGGGTCCGCCTGGGACGCCCAGGTGAGCAGCTCCGGTCAGCACGTGACCGCCCGCAACCTGTCCTGGAACGGTGCCCTGTCGGCAGGCGCGAGCACCTCGTTCGGCTTCATCGTGGCCGGCACCGGTGACCCCACCAACTGCACGGTCAACGGCGCGTCCTGCTCCGGCGGCCCCACCACGCCCCCGGGCGCCCCCGGCACTCCCGGCGGCCTGCGGGTCACCGGCACGACCGCCTCGGCGGTATCGCTGGCCTGGAACGCGGTGGGTGGCACGGTGACCGGCTACCGGGTGTACGAGGGCTCGACGGTGCGCGCCACGGTCACCGGCACCTCGACGACCGTCTCCGGCCTGGCCGCCTGCTCGGCGCACAGCTACACGGTGGCCGCGTACAACTCGGCGGGGGAGTCGGCGCGCTCGGCGGCGGTCGCCGCGAACACCACAGGCTGCACCGGTGGCGGCGGTTCGATGGCCGTCGCGCCCTACCTCTACCCGGGCTGGGGTGACCCGCCCGCCCCGGGGACCGTCATGTCGGCGACCGGCGTGAAGTGGTTCACCATCGCCTTCGTGCTCTCCGGTGGCGGCTGCACCCCGGCCTGGGACGGCGGCGGCCCGCTCACCGGCGGCGCGCACGCCAGCACCATCGCGGCGATCCGGGCGGCCGGCGGCGACGTGATCCCGTCCATCGGCGGCTGGAGCGGCAACAAGCTGGGCCCGAACTGCTCCTCGGCCAGCGCCCTGGCCGGCGCGTACCAGCAGGTGATCAACGCGTTCGGGCTCAAGGCGATCGACATCGACATCGAGAACAGCGACGAGTTCGAGAACGAGGTCGTACAGGACCGGATCCTCGGCGCGCTGAAGATCGTGAAGCAGAACAACCCGGGCCTGAAGACGATCATCACGTTCGGCACGTCGACCACCGGCCCGTCGTACTACGGCACCCGCCTGATCAACCAGGCCGCCGCGCTCGGCGCCAACATCGACACCTTCACCATCATGCCGTTCGACTTCGGCGGCGGGGCCAACATGTACCAGAGCACTGTCAACGCCGCCGAGGGGCTGAAGAACACGCTGAAGACGGCCTTCGGCTGGTCCGACGCGACGGCGTACGCCCACATGGGCATCTCCGGGATGAACGGGCTCTCCGACCAGCAGGAGTTGACCACGCCGGCCACCTGGACCCAGATCCGGGACTGGGCGAAGGCGCGTGGGCTGAGCCGGTTCACGTTCTGGTCGGTCAACCGGGACCGGCCGTGCCCGGGCGGGGGAGTCGTCTCCAACTGCTCAGGCATCGCGCAGAACACGTGGGAGTTCACGTCGATCAGCGCGCAGTTCAACTGAGCGCGACGCGGATCAGCGACCGGCGGTCACCGACCGCCGGTCGTCGCGTTCCCGGCGGCGGCGGACCTTACGGATCACCCAGGTGACGAGCATGACCGCGAAGACCGCGATGATCGCATAGTTGAACCAGTCGCTGTAGCGCTCGACGTTCTGCCAGCGGCTGCCGAGCGCGTAGCCGGCGCCGACGATGAGGGCGTTCCACAGCCCGCTGCCGATCGTGGTGAGCAGGACGAACTCGCCAAGCGGCATCCGGTTGGCCCCCGCCGGGACGGACACCAGGCTGCGGACCACAGGGACCACCCGGCCGATCAGCACCGCCCACCGGCCGTGCCGCTCGAACCAGCGGTCGGCCTTCTCCAGGTCGTCGCGGTCGACCAACGGGATGTGGTCCAGCCAGCGCTTGAGCCGTTCCTCGCCCAGCGCCGCGCCGAGCCAGTAGAGCACCAGCGCACCGACGAGCGAGCCGACCGTCGCGGCGACCACCACGAGCACGACGTTGAACTGGCCCTCGTGGGCCAGGAAACCGGCCATCGCCAGCACGATCTCGCTGGGGATCGGCGGGACGATGCTCTCAAGGGCGACCAGCAACGCGACACCTACCGGGCCCATCGCCTCGATCACCGAGGCCACCCAACCGGTCAACCCGGTGAACTCGGACGGGTCACCAGCCTGGGCGTACGCCATGGTCGTCCTTCCGGGTCGGCTGTCGGGGATCGGAGGGTGATACCCCGCAGCGCCTGTCCCACACCTGTGCTCAGTGCTCCGGGTGCAGCGCGGTGTCCGCCGGCCCCCGCCGCCAACCGGTGAACACCACGCTCAGGCCGGCGCGGACCGGAGCGCAGCAGAACGGGCCCGCCACGGCCTCGGCCGCCGGGTCCAGTGGGGCGAGCCGGACCAGCTGCCATGGCTCGTCGTCGGCCCGGGCCCGTACGGTGAGCGCGTCGCCGGCCCTGCTGACCCGGACGGTCACCTGCCGACCCGCCCACCTCGGCACGGGCCCCACCGACCAGTCGGAGAACTCCCTGGTAACCACCGCGCCGAGTTGCAGCTCGCCGTCGCTCATCTCGACGCCGGCCTTGGTCCAGGTCCGCTCGTCCACCCGCACCAGCGCGCCGGCCTGGTCGAACTGCCCGCTCAGGTCCAGCCGGAAGCTCACCTCCATGGCGCTGCCGACCGGCAGCGGCGCCAGCAGGGCGGGGCCGTTGTCGTGGACGAAGCCGTAGCTGGTCCGCCGCCAGAAGTCGGTCTCCGCGGCGGCCTCGACGACCAACTCGCCGGCCGGGCCCCGCTCGGCGCGCAGCGGCGGGTTCAACCACCGGCCCTGGGACCAGTCCAACGGTTCGCCAGGCGGTACGAGGTCGGTGTTCATGACCGGCACGGTACTTGCCGGATCCGGTTTGCCGCCGTGATCGTTGGGAGATGTTCCTCCGGCATGGGTGACCGTTGGTATTCCGAAGCCGTCGTCTACTGCCTCGACATCGACACGTACGCCGACTCGGACGGCGACGGGGTCGGTGACATCCGTGGGCTGATCGGCCGGCTGGACTATCTGGCCCGGCTGGGCGTGACCTGCCTGTGGCTGCACCCGATCCACCCGTCACCGAACCGCGACGACGGGTACGACGTCACCGACTTCTACAACGTGGACCCGCGCTTCGGCACCCTCGGTGACTTCGCCGAGCTGCTGCACCAGGCGCAGAACCGGGGCATCCGCGTGATCATCGACCTGGTGGTCAACCACACCTCCGACGAGCACCCGTGGTTCCAGTCCGCCCGCTCGTCGCCGGACTCGCCGTACCGGGACTGGTTCGTCTGGTCCGACACCGAGCCGGACGACAGGCACCAGGGCATGGTCTTCCCCGGCGAGCAGAAGGAGACCTGGAGCTACGACCGGACCGCCAAGGCGTGGTTCTACCACCGGTTCTACAAGTTCCAGCCGGACCTCAACTTCGCCAACCCGCAGGTCCGGGCCGAGGTCAAGAAGATCATGTCGTTCTGGCTCCAGCTCGGCGTCTCCGGGTTCCGGATGGACGCCGTGCCGTTCATCATCGAGCTGACCGAGCCGGGCAACCCGAACTCGCCGAAGGACTTCGAGTTCCTCACCGAGATGCGCCAGCATGTGCAGTGGCGGCGCGGCGACGCCGTCCTGCTGGCCGAGGCGAACGTCGAACCGGACCAGCTCCCGACGTTCTTCGGTGACGGCAGCGGCTCCGGCAACCGCATCCACATGCTCTTCGACTTCATGCTCAACGGCCGGCTCATGCTCGCCCTGGCGCGCGAGGACCCGGAGTCGCTGATCGAGGCGCTGCGGGACACCCCGAAGCTGCCTGTCGGCGGTCAGTGGGCCACGTTCCTGCGCAACCACGACGAGATCGACCTGTCCCGGTTGACCACCGAACAGCGCAACCAGGTGTACGCGAAGTTCGGCCCGGACGAGAACATGCGCATCTACGACCGGGGCATCCGTCGCCGGCTCGCCCCGATGCTCGGCAACGACAGGCGGCACCTCGAACTGGCGTACGCCCTGCAGTTCTCGATGCGCGGCACGCCTGTGCTGCGCTACGGCGAGGAGATCGGGATGGGCGAGGACCTGTCGCTGCCCGGTCGGGAGGCGATCCGTACCCCGATGCAGTGGTCGTACCAGCCCAATGCCGGCTTCTCCACGGCGGACCCGGAGAAGCTGGTCCGTCCGGTGATCGACAAGGGTGAGTTCGGCTACCAGAACGTCAACGTCACCGCCCAGCGGAGCGACTCGAAGTCACTGCTCGCCTGGTTCGAGCGCATGATCCGTACGCTGCGCGAGGCCCCGGAGATCGGGTCCGGTTCGACGACGCACATCGACGTGGCGATGCCCGCCGGGGTGCTGGCGCACCGGGCGGACGGGCCGACCGGGACCATGGTCTTCGTGCACAACCTCGGTACCGACGACGTCGAGGTTGACCTGAGCAGCCTGGAGCCGGAGGCCGACATGCCCATCGACGTGCTCGCCGACAGGGGTTACGGCGACCTGGGCAAGCTCGGCGCGGTGAAGGTCTCCGGCCACGGATACCGGTGGATTCGCCTATGCCGGGGTCGGGGGTTCTGACGCTAAGCTCCTCCGATCACCCCAAGTTACCCGGAGGTAGTCATGTCGGAGGAGCCCCGCGTCGCCATCGTCACCGGAGCCGCGCGCGGTATCGGCGCGGCCACCGCCCGGCGGCTGGCCGCTGACGGTCTGGCCGTCGCCGTTGTCGACATCGAGGAGTCGGCCACCAAGGAGACGGTGGACGCCATCGCGGCGGACGGCGGCCGGGCGCTCGGCGTGGGCGCCGACGTGTCCGACCGGGACCAGGTCGAGGCGGCGGTGGCCCGGATCGCCGCCGAACTGGGCGCGCCCACCGTGCTCGTCAACAACGCGGGCGTGCTCCGCGACAACCTGCTGTTCAAGATGACGAACGCCGACTGGGACACCGTCATGGGTGTGCACCTGCGCGGTGCGTTCCTGTTCAGCCAGGCCGCCCAGAAGCACATGGTGGACCGCAAGTGGGGCCGGATCGTCAACCTGTCCAGCACCTCCGCGCTCGGCAACCGGGGCCAGGCGAACTACGCCGCCGCCAAGGCCGGCCTCCAGGGCTTCACCAAGACGCTCGCCATCGAGCTGGGGCCGTTCGGGATCACCGCCAACGCGGTAGCGCCAGGCTTCATCGTCACCGACATGACCGCGGCCACCGCCGCCCGGATGAAGGTCGACTTCGAGGACCTGCAGAAGCACGCCGCAGCCGAGATCCCGGTCCGCCGACCGGGCCGGCCGGAGGACGTCGCGCACACCATCTCGTTCCTGGTGAGCGAGGGCGCGGGCTTCGTCTCCGGGCAGGTCATCTACGTCGCCGGCGGCCCCCGGAACTGAGCCTGGTCAGGCGTGGTCGTGGCGGGTGCGCCACAGCCAGAACAGGCCGAGCACCGGCAGCACCAGCGGAATGTAGCCGTACCCGCTGCCGAACTGCGACCAGACCGTCTCGTCGGGGAAGAGTTCCCTGTCGACGAGGCTCAGGACGCCGACCGCGACCACGCCGACCAGCTCCACCGAACAGCAGGCCAACGCGACCCGCCGGCCGGTGTGCCCGGCCCGGGCCAGGCCCACCGCCGCCACGATGTAGATGAGCGCGGCCAGCGCGGACAGCAGGTACGCCACAGGCGCCTCGCCGAACTTCGTGGCGATCTGCAGGCCCGCCCGGCTCGTCGCCGCGATGGCGAACAGCAGGTAGACAGCGATCAGCAGTCGACCCGGGCCGGAGTTCGTGCGAGGCCTGGCCGTTTCGGTCTCA
The DNA here is from genome assembly GCF_055587305.1 of Micromonospora sp. NPDC047521. NCBI lineage: Bacteria > Bacillati > Actinomycetota > Actinomycetes > Micromonosporales > Micromonosporaceae > Micromonospora > Micromonospora sp. NPDC047521. Next base: position 213,410 of record NZ_JBVJGN010000009.1, read on the forward strand.
ACCACCGAGCACCTCCCAGGTCTGCTGCAACCGGACCACCACCACCGGGGCCACCAGGCAGACGGCGCACACGATCGCCGACCCCCAACGGGTCGGCTCCATCCGGGCCAGCACCCAGGCCAGCGGCGGCAGGCAGACAAGCGTGACCAGGTAGCCGAAGAAGGCGCCGGGCTCGCCGGGCCGATCCCCGCCGCCCACCGCGACGAGCGCCAGCACGCCCAACACGAGCAACGCCACCTCGAGTACGGCCAGACCGACGAACTGCACCCGGTCCGGTGGCCGGTGGCGTACCGCCGCCACCAGCGCCCACGCCGCGACGAGCAGCGACAGCACGATCGGCACGGTTGCGACGATCCCGTCCACAGGCGAGTCGGCGCCCACGCCGGTCACCGGACCCACCCGGTCGTTGCCTCGGTCACCGGCACAGCCTACTAACCGTCGTAGTAAAGGCGTGCCCTGCCTCTCCGCGTGTGACGCGCGCCGTCGAGGTGCCGTGTTCCGCAAGTCCTCCGCTTCCCGGGTCGGCGTCAGTCGCCTGCCTGCAGCCAGTAGACGGAGACGGCGAGGAGCGGTTCCGGTCCGTCGTTCCGGATCTGGTGCGGCACCGTGCTGTCGAACGCCGCGACGTCGCCGGCCCGCAGCACGTCCGTCCGGTCGGCGAACGTCAGGGTTCCGGTACCGGACACGATGATCCACACCTCACGAGACCGATGGACGTCGAGGTCGTTCGAGGTATTCGGGGCGACCGACCAACGGGCAACCTCGAACGGGGCGGGCGCCGTCGACGGGAACGGCAGCAGGGCACGGTATACGGGACCGCCCTCGGTGAAGTCGTACCAGTGTTCAAACGTCGCGACACCGCTGGTGATCGCTGGATTGGTGCTCGGCATGTCGTCGAGACTGCCTCGCCGCACCCGGTGCGTCTGGCGGCAATCGGACCCGGCGCTACCGGGATCAGACCAGGGTGAGCTGCTTCGATTGGTCGAACCCGCCGCCGTCACGGCCGCCGGTGCGACTAGCGTGGATCACGTCCGTGGCGTTGCCGCGGGCGGGGGAGACAGCGGAGGTACACGTGCTGCGGTTCGGGTTGTTCGGCACCGGTCACTGGGCGATCGAGACGCACGGCAAGGCGTTGCACGCGCACCCGGACGCGGAGCTGGTCGGGGTGTGGGGGCGCAACCCGGAGCGGGCCTCCGCGCTCGCCGAACGGTACGGGGTGCCCGCGTACGGCGACGTGGACGCGCTTATCGAGCAGTGCGAGGCGGTGGCCGTGGCGCTGCCCCCGGACATCCAGGCCGACATCGCGGTCCGGGCCGCCTCCGCGGGCCGGCACCTGCTGCTGGACAAGCCGCTGGCGCTCAGCGTGGCCGACGCCGACCGGGTGGTCGCTGCCGCCGAGGCCTCAGGGGTCGCCTCGGTCGTCTTCTTCACGCAGCGGTTCCAGCCGAACGTGACGGCGTTCCTCGCCGCCACCGCCGCCGCCGGGGGCTGGCAGCACGGGCGGACCGTCGCCTTCGCGTCGATCTTCCAGGACGGCAGCCCGTACGGCGGCTCGTTGTGGCGTCGGGAGCACGGAGCACTCTGGGACATCGCCCCGCACGCGCTCTCCATCCTGCTGCCGGTGCTGGGCCGGGTGACCCGGGTCGCCGCGATGGACGGGCCGAGCGGGATGGTGCACCTGCTGCTCACCCACGAGGGCGGTGCCACCAGCAGCGCCTCGCTCTCCCTGGACGCGCCGCAGGAGTCGATGACCCGCGAGTTCGTGTTCTACGGGGAGAACGGCATCGAGACCGTGCCGTACGGCGAGAACGACGCCGCGACCGCGTTCGGCGTGGCCATCGACCAGCTCGTCGAGCAGGTCCGTGCCGGCACCCGTGACCACCGCTGCGACGTGCGCTTCGGCCGCGAGGTGGTCACCATCCTCGCCGCCGCCGAAACCGCCCGCACCGAATCCCGCACCATCCCCCTCCCGTAACCCCATCCAACCCCGGTCGGGAGGGGTGGGAGGAAATCGGTGGGGGTGGGGGAGTGGGATCGGTAGGGTGGCGGGCATGTTCACGCATGCCCTGATCGAGGGGGTCGGTGCGCCGGCCGCCCGGGGTGCCCTGCTGGTGTCCCGTCCGCGAGTCCGGCGTCCGGCCCTGGCCGGCTGGGACGCAACCTGCCGCTGATCGGTCCATCCTCGCGGTGAGTCGGGGCCGTCGCCCCACCCCGCTGATCTTCTGCAACGGCACGAGGCTGCCGCCTCGTCGTCGCGTACCCCGTGCCATCGTCCAGGGCCGTTCGAGTCCCGATCCACTCGGACAGGCCCGGAATCCCGGCTGCCTGTCCAGCCCGTCGCCGAGTGGCGACAGACAGGACGACGACCCGTGGCGCCCCGCAACATTCGACGGACCGAACGAGACAGGTCCCGTCGCGTACTCAGCCAGAACTTCCTCACCGACCGGGCCGCCGTCGCGCGGCTGGTCCGCGTCGCCGACCCCGACCCCACCGGGCTCCTGCTGGAGGTCGGCGCCGGCCGCGGTCAGCTGACCCGGCCGCTCGCCGCCCGCTGCGGGCGACTGACGGCGTACGAGGTGGACCCGGCCGCGGGCCGGGAGTTGGCCGCCGTCTGCGCGGCCCTGCCCAACGTCGAGCACCAGCAGGCCGACTTCCTCGCGGCGGAGCCTCCACCTGAGCCGTTCGCTGTGGTCGGCAACATCCCGTGGTCGCTGACCTCGGCAGTGGTGCGCTGGTGCCTCGCCGCGCCCCGGTTACGCTCGGCGACCCTGCTCACCCAGTTGGAGTACGCCCGTCGGCGAAGCGGCGACTACGGCAGGTGGACCCGGCTCACCGTGCAGACCTGGCCGGAGGTCGAGTGGCGGCTGGCGGGGCGGGTGCCGCGTACCGCGTTCCGGCCGGTGCCGGCTGTCGACGCCGGGATCCTGCGCATCGAACGGCGGCCGGAGCCGCTGCTGTCGGCTGCGGCGCTGCCGGCGTACCGGAGGCTGGTGGGGTTGGGGTTCGAGGGCCTCGGCGGTTCCCTCGCCGCGACCCTGCGCCGACACCACCCGCCGGCCCGGGTCGCGTCCGCCCTGCGGGCGACGCGGATCGCGCCGGATGCCCCTGTCGGGTACGTCTGGCCGGAACAGTGGCTGGTGCTGTTCCGGCTACTGCACGCGAGGTGAACCGGGCGTCAGGCGAGGGTGGTCAGCGCCTCGCTCAGCTCGGCCGGCGACTCGAACTGCTCCGCCGGCAACGCCCGCAACATCTGCAACATGGCGGTGCTGGCCCCGTTCTCCTGCCCCCAGCGGACGAGGTCCTCGCGGGAGACCGGGTAGTCGAGCCCGGCCAGGTACTCCTGCAACTGCACCCCGGTGACGGTCATGCCGGCCGGCTACCCGCTCGGACCACACGTACACGCCGACGGCGTGTCGCCGGGCGGCGCGCCGACGGTTTGTCGGCGCGAGCGCCGGGTAGCCGCTGCCATGCTGGTTCAGCGGCTCGGCGCGCCGAGCGACTTCGACCCGTTGCTGGAGCGCGTCCGGGACGCCCGGGTGGTGATGATCGGCGAGTCCACCCACGGCAGCTACGACTACTACCGGCTGCGCGAACAGCTCACCCGCCGGCTCATCGCGGAGTGCGGCTTCTCCTTCGTGGCGGTGGAGGGCGACTGGCCGGACTGCGACCGGGTGCACCGGTCGGTGACCGCCGCGCCCGGCGGGGCCCTCGATCCGCAGACCGCGCTTGAGGGCTTCGAACGCTGGCCGACCTGGATGTGGGCGAACGCCGAGGTGGCCCGGTTCTGCCGCTGGCTGCGCGCCTGGAACCTGGAGCGGCCGGACGGTCAGCGGGCCGGGTTCCACGGCCTCGACGTGTACAGCCTCTGGGAGTCGATGCAGGCGATCTTCGACTACCTGGGTGAGGAGGACCCGACCTCGCTGGAGGCGGCGCAGGACGCGTACCGGTGCTTCGAGCCGTACGGCAAGCGGGTCGAGGAGTACGGCGCGGCCAGCCGGTTCGTCTCCGCGCGCTGTGAGGAGGAGGTCGTCCGGCTGTTGGCCCGTACCCGGGAACAGGCCATGTCGGACGGCCCGGACCGCTTCTCGGCCTGGCAGAACGCGGAGGTGGTGGCCGGCGCGGAGCGCTACTACCGGGCGATGGTGGCCGGTGGGCCGGATTCGTGGAACATCCGGGACACGCACATGCAGGACACGCTGGACCGGCTGCTCGACAGGTACGGCCCGGACGCGCGGGGAATCGTCTGGGCGCACAACACGCACGTCGGGGACGCGCGGGCCACCGACATGGCCGCCGACGGGATGGTCAACATCGGTCAGTTGGCGCGGGAGCGGCACGGCGACGACGCGGTGGCGCTCGTCGGGTTCGGCAGCTACCGGGGCACGGTGATCGCCGCGCCGCGGTGGGGCTCGCCGTCGGAGGCGATGGTCGTCCCGCCGGCCCGGGAGGGCTCGGTGGAGCGTCGGTTGCACGAGTTGATGCCCGAGCGGGCGGTGCTGGTCTTCGGTGGCGACGACCAGCCGGGGTGGGTCACCGGGACGGCGGACCACCGGGCGATCGGGGTGGTCTACGACCCGTCGTTCGAGTCCTGGGGCAACTACGTGCCCACCCGCCTGGGCGAACGCTACGACGCCTTCATCTGGTGCGACGAGACGACTGCCCTGCACCCGCTGCCCGTCCCGGCCGCCGCCGGTGAGATGGAGACGTACCCGGCGGGCGTCTGAGCACGGTCCGGACGTGACGAAGGCGCGGTGCCCGAGCGGACACCGCGCCTTCGTTCGTCTACCGGGTCACACCCGGGTCGGAGTGTGGTCCTCCAGGTGGGTGCGGAGACCCTCGCCTTCGATGTCGACGTTCGGCAGGGCCCGGTCGAGCCAGCGGGGGAGCCACCAGGCGCGGTCGCCGAGCAGGGACATCACCGCCGGGACGATTGTCATCCGGACCACGAACGCGTCGATGGCCACGCCGATGGCGAGCGCGAAGCCCATCGACTTGATGATCGGGTCGTCGAGGAACACGAAGCCGCCGAAGACGGACATCATGATCAGCGCGGCGGCGGTGACCACCCGGGCGCCGTGGCCCATGCCGCTGATCGTGGCCTCGCGCGCGGTGTCGCCGTGCACGAAGTCCTCCCGCATCCGGGAGACCAGGAACACCTCGTAGTCCATGGCCAGCCCGAACAGGATGCCGATCAGCAGGATGGGCAGGAAGCTGACCAGTGGGGCCGGCGTGTCCAGCCCGACCAGGCTGGCGAGGTGGCCCTGCTGGAAGATCGCCACCGTGATGCCGAACGTGGCGGCCACGGTGAGCAGGAAGCCCAGCGCCGCCTTGAGCGGCACCAGCAGTGAGCGGAACACCAGCATCAGCAGCAGCACCGAGAGCCCGACGACCAGCAGCAGGTAGATCGGCAGCGCGTCGGAGAGCTTCTCCGAGACGTCGATCCCGATCGCGGTGACGCCGGTGAGCAGCACCTCGGCGCCCTGGACCCCGCCGACCGCGTCGCGAACGTCCTGCACCAGGGTTTCGGTGGCCTCGTCGGTCGGGCCGGTCTTCGGCACCACGCCGAGCAGCGCCGTCCGACCGTCCGGGCTGAGCTGCGGCGGCGCGACCGCGAGGACGTTGTCGGTGCGCTGGATCAGTGCGGTGACCTGCGGCACGGCGGCCGCGGTCGCCTGCGCGTCGTCGCCCGCCACGACCACTGCGAGCCGGCCGGTGAAGCCCGGACCGAAGCCCTCGGTGGTGAGGTCGCTCGACACCCGGGCCGGGGAGCCCTCCGTCGCCGTGCTGGCGTCCGGCAGGGCCAGCCGCATGTCCGGCGTGGGCAGCGCGAGCAGCCCCAGGCCGAGCAACGCGACCAGGATGACCGGTACGCGGAAACGGGTCACGAAGCGTGCCCAGCGGAAGCCGAATCCGGAGCGGTCCTCGACCGGCAGCTTCTCCTCGCCCACCGCGTCGCCCGGGGCTGCGGCGTCGACGGCCGAGCGCAGCCGGCGCGGGAGCACCCGGTTGCCGGCGAAGCCGAGCAGCGCGGGCTGGAGGGTGATCGCCACGAGCACGGCGATGGTGACCGTGGCGGCGGCGGCGAGACCCATCACGGTGAGGAACGGGATGTTGACCACGGCCAACCCGGCGAGGGCGATGACCACCGTGGCACCCGCGAAGACCACAGCGGAACCGGCGGTGCCCACGGCCCGGCCGACCGCCTCCTCGGGGGACAGGCCCTCGAGCAGGTTCTGCCGGTGCCGGGACGTGATGAACAGCGAGTAGTCGATGCCGACCGCGAGACCGAGCATCAGCGCCAGGATCGGCGCCGTGGTGGTCAACTCGATGGCACCGCTGAGCGCGTACAGGCCGGCCATGCCGACGCCCACGCCGATCAGCGCGTTGAGCATCGTCATCCCGGCCGCCACCAGCGAACCGAAGGTGATGATCAGGACGATCGCGGCGACGAGCACGCCGAGCGCCTCGGTGGAGCCGATCTCCGGCTCGCCACCCAGCACCTCGCCGCCCGGGGCGACCTGCCAACCCTTCGCCTCGGCGGCCGAGCCGACCTCCTCGTACGCGGTGCGCTGCTCGTCGGTCACCTCGTCGCCACCGGTGGCGAACTGGACCTGGATCAGCGCGTACCGGCCGTTCGGCGAGACCGCGCCGGCCTGGAACGGGTCGACGGCGCCGACCACGCCGGGCAGCGTGGCGGCCTGCTGGACCAGCTCCCGCACCACGGCCTGGCCCTCGGGCGTGGCCAGTTGGCCGTCACCTGGTGCCTTGACCGCGATGGTGCCGGTGGCCCCGCTGGCGGCCGGGAACTGCTCGGAGAGCAGGTCCAGCGCCTGCTGGCTCTCGGTGCCCGGCATGGTGAAGTTGCTCGCCGTCGGGCCGCGCAGGGTCGCCGCGGCGATGCCGGCGCCGACGAGTACGACGAGCCAGAGCGCGACGACGAGCCGTCGCCGGCGCAACGCGCCCCGGCCGAGCCGGTAGAGCAGGGTGGCCATCAGGATTCCTTGTCCTCGGTCGTGGGTGTTTGGGGCTGGGGTGCGTCGACGGGTTCGACGGCCCGCCGGACGAGGGTGAGCAGGGCGGGGCGCAGGTCGTCCTCGGGCACGTCGACGAACTCGGCGCACGCCTCGGAGATGCCGGCCAGCAGCACCAGCGCGGCGATCTGGGCGCTCGGCCGGTCGGAGTACCCGGCCAGCGCGTTCCGCAGCCGGTCGGAGATCTCCTGGATGTGCATGAAGGCCGGCTGGCACAGCAGTTCGGGGAACTCGCCGCGCAGGACCGCGATCTCCCGGCGGAACCGGACCGCGAGGTCGACGAAGCCGGTCGCGGCGACCTCCTGGGCGGCGGCCCCGGTCAGGCCGGCGAGCTTGTCGTCGAGGGACTGCAACATCGCGATGGCCGGGGCCATCAGCTCGGCGAGCAGGGCTTCCTTGTTGGCGAAGTGGTAGAGGACGCTTGCCTTGGAGACGCCGACCTCGCGGGCGATGTCCTGCAACGAGGTGCCCCGGTAGCCGGTCACCGCGAACTGTCGCGCCGCGGCGGCGAGGATCTCGCCGTGTGTCTCGGACACCGCTCTTGCCATCACCGGTCCACCTCCGTGGACCAGCATGCCTGACCGATCGGTCAGAGCCTGACCGATCGGTCAGAGAAGGCTGGTGGCGTTCCCCACACCACCTCCTGGTTTAGCCGGCGTGTTCGGCGTCGTACCTGGTCCGCGCCTCGGCGATGGCCCGGCGGTGCCGCTCGGCCCAGCTCGTCAGCGCGACCAGCGACTCGTACAGCTCCATCGCCATCGGGGTCGCCGTGTACTCCACCTTCGGGGGGACGGTCGGGTAGACCGTGCGGTGCAGGAGGCCGTCGCGCTCCAGGTTGCGCAGGGTCAGCGTGAGCATCCGGCGGCTGATGCCCTCGATGTGCCGCTCCAGTTCGGTGAAGCGCACCGGGCCGTTCGACGCGGCCACCAGGATGCCGATGCTCCACTTGCCGCCGACCCGGTCCAGCACCTCGCGGACGGTGCACGCCCGGGCCTGCCCGGGGGTGAACGGCACGTTCCCGGCGGCGCAGGTGAACTCCGCCTCGACCTGCGCGGACACATCGCTGTTCCTCTGGGACATCACAGTGCCTCCTTCCGCTCCGACTCATGGTCACAGACGATGGCGTCAGTAACAAAGCGTGCACCAAGGAGGAGGATTCTCGATGGACCGTACCGCCCCGGCCCGCTGGCCTGCCCTACTCGTGCTCTGCGCCGGCAGCCTGATGATCATCCTGGATGGCAGCGTCGTCTCGGTGGCGCTGCCCGCCGTCCAACGCGACCTGGGCTTCACCCCCGCCGGCCTGGCCTGGGTGGTCAACGCGTACCTGGTCGCGTTCGGCGGGCTGCTGCTGCTCGCCGGACGCCTCGGCGACCTGCTCGGCCGGCGCCACGTCTTCCTCGCCGGCGTCGCCCTGTTCACCCTGGCCTCACTGGCCTGCGCGGCGGCCACCGGGCCGGCGCAGCTGGTCGGCGCGCGCTTCGGGCAGGGTGTCGGCGGCGCGCTCGCCATGGCGGTCAGCCTCGGCATGATCGTCCGGCTCTACCCCGAACCGGCCGAGCGGGCCCGCGCCATCGCCGTCTTCAGCTTCACAGGCGCGGCCGGCGCGTCGGTCGGCACGGTGGCCGGAGGCGTGCTCACCGACCTTGCCGGCTGGCGTTCGATCTTCCTGGTCAACCTCCCGATCGGGGCGGCGATCCTGCTCGTCGCCGTCCGCCAGCTCCCCGCCGAACGGGGCATCGGCCTGCGGTCGGGCCTCGACGTGTCCGGCGCGCTGCTCGCCACCGCCGGCCTGATGGCCACCGTGCTGGCCATCGTGGGCACCGGCGAGCACGGCTGGACCAGCCCGCGGACCCTCGGCGCGGCGGCGATCGCGGCGCTGCTGCTCGGCGGGTTCGCGGTACGCCAGCGGGCGGCGGCCACCCCGCTGCTGCCGGGCCGGGTGCTGCGGGTGCCGGGCCTGGTCGCGGCGAACACCGTGCAGTTCCTCATGGTGGCCGCGTTCTTCGGCTTCCAGTTCCTGCTCGCCGTCGAGCTGCAACTGGTGCTCGGGCTGGACGCCGCGGCGACCGGCTGGGCGTTCCTGCCCACCCCGGTGGTGATCGCGGTGGTCTCGCTCAGCCTGGCCGGTCGGCTCATCGCCAGGTGGGGTGCCCGGAGCCTGCTGCTGGCCGGGCTCGGGCTGGCGACAGTCGGTTTCCTGCTGCTCGCCCGGCTGCCCGCCGACGGTCGCTACCTGGCCGACGTGCTCCCCGCGATGGTGATCTTCGGGGTGGCCGGCGGTCTGACCCTGCCGGCGGTCACCACGCTGGCCATGGCCGGCGCGACCGACGCGGACGCCGGGCTCGCGTCCGGGCTCGCCAACACCACCCAGCAGGTCGGCGGGGCGGTCGGACTGGCCGCGCTTGCCACCCTGGCCGCCGCCCGCACCGACGTCCTGCGGGCCGGCGGCTCGGCCGAGACCGCCGCCCTGGCGGCCGGCTACCGGACGGCGTTCGCAGTGGCCGCCGCCCTGGTGGTCGCAGCGCTGCTGGTGGCGCTGGGCACGCTGCCGCGACGGCAGGCCGGCCCGCTGACCGACGCCGATGCGCCGGCCGGCGACGGCGGGCACCGGAAACAATCCGGCTCGGAACAACGCGCCCGGTTGACCGACGACGCCGGGGCCGAGAGGGTGATCGGATGAGCGAGGCTGACGAGACCCGCGACGGGGTGGCCCTGACCAACCTGGACCAGCCCCTGTCCGACACCGCCGACGCGACCAAGCGCGACCTGGTCGACTACCTGGACGCGGTGGCGGACCAGATCCTGCCCCAGTTGCGGGACCGGCCGCTGTCGGTGATCCGGGTCCGCCCCGGCCAGCCGCCGTTCATGCAGAAGAACCTTCCCCGGTACACCCCCGACTGGGTGCGTCGGGTGCCGATCTGGGCGGAGGCGTCGCACCGGGAGATCTCCTACGCCCTCTGCGACGACAGGCGCACCCTGCTCTGGTTCGCCAATCAGAGGGCTGTGGAGTACCACCCGACTCTGAACACTGTCGCCGACCAGCACCGCCCGACCCACCTGGTGCTCGACCTGGACCCACCCGAGGGCGGCGGATTCTCCGCCGCGGTCGCCGCCGCGCTGCTGGTCCGGCAGGCGCTCGCCGACGCCGGCCTCTCCGGGGCGGTCAAGACCAGCGGCGCCAAGGGCGTGCACGTCTTCGTCCCGCTGGCCGGCGACCCCGACGCCGAGGAGGTGGCCGCCGCCACCCGGGCGCTCGCCGTCCGCGCCGAACGGATCGACCCCGCGCTGGCCACCACGGCGTACATCAAGGAGGAGCGGGGCGGCCGGGTCTTCGTGGACGCCACCCGGGCCGGCGGCGCGACGGTGGCGGCCGCGTACAGCCCCCGGCTGCGCCCCGGGGTACCGGTCTCCTTCCCTGTCGACTGGGCCGACCTGACCGAGGTGACCCCTGCCGACTTCACCATCCGGACCGCGCCGTCGCTGCTGGCCGGCGCCGACAGGTGGGCGGCCGCGATGCCGGCGCCGCAGCCGCTCCCCGAAGACCTGGTGGCGGAGGGCCGGACCATCCCGGTGGCCCGGGTGCAGGCCATGCACGAGGGCAAGCGCCGGGCCCGCGCCCGCCGGGAAACCGGCTGAACCGCCCCGGTGATCTCGCCCGCGGGCAGCGACGTGCGCTCAGCGATCGGCCTAGCGTGGCCGGCTGACGGGAGCGCTGAGCATTCCGGCGATGGCGTCGACGAGGAAGTCGCCGACCTCGGGCCATCGCGGGTCTTCGCCGCTGCGTTCGGCGCGTGCCTCGACCTCGGCCGTCGTGGTGCTGACGATGCGGGTGATCAGGAGCGCCCGGCCGGCGACCACCTCCGGGTCGAGGTGTCGTAGCCGCGCGGCCAGTGACTCGCGCAGCTCCAGTGCCTGCGGCGTGGTGTCCTGGGCTTCCCGCATGATCGGCTGGGTGGCGGGGTTGTGCAGCATGTGTTCCAGGAACCGGGCCCGCCAGCTCGGGCGCGGTAGCTGGTCGAGAACCCGCATGCTCGGTTCCACGAGACCGCGGATGTCGCCGAGGACGGAGTTCTCGGGTGGGGGCATGCCCTCGCGTTGTTCCGCCACGGCGTGCACGTGGCGGGCCATGAGCGCCTTCAGCAGGCCCTCGCGTCCGCCGAAGTAGTAGCGCACCGCCGAGTGGTTGGTGTTGCCGGCCGCCTCGGCCACCCTGCGGTCGGAGACCTCGGCGACTCCCGACTCGGCGAACAGTCGCTCCGCCGCGTCCAGCAGCGCGGTGCGGGCCGCCTCGGACCGCCTCATGCCCGGCCCCCTCGTGTCTTCGCCCGACTGTGACTCAGGTCAACCTAGCCGGATTCCCGGTCCCGGCATCCGCCGCCTACAGTTTGTAAGTCAAGTGGCGTACAAACATGAGTTGGAGCGTGCATGGATACCGAAGCCGTGATCGAGGCTGCCGACGTGGTGGACGGCCGCCCGCCCGGCGCGGACCGCAAGGAACAGATCATTCGAATGGTCGCCCTGTTCGTGATGCCGTTCCTCATGGTCACGATGATGTTCGCGACCTACATGTCGACCATGCACTCGCCGCACCCCAGGGACATGCCGGTAGCGGTCGTCGGCAGCGGCACCACGGCGCAGGCGGTCGTCGACGGGCTCAACGCCGCTCCGGGTGACAGCACCGAGGCCACCCTGGTGGCCAGCCGCGACGACGCGGTCGACCTGCTGCACGATCAGGAAGCCACAGGCGCGCTCGTGATGCCCACCGACGGCAGCGCCAACGCGACAATCCTCACCGCCTCGGCGGCCGGAGCCTCGCAGAACGCCACCGTCCAGCAGTTGCTCGCGCCCATTGCCGTCCAGAACAGCTGGCAGACCACCACCGAGGACGTCGCACCGCTACCCGACGGGGACCGGGCCGGCATCGCGGTCCTGTTCGCCGCCATGGGCATGATGCTGGCGGGCTACGTGCCGCTGAGCATCATGGTGATGGGCGTACCCCACCTGCTGCGGCTGCGACGGTTCCTGCCCGTACTGGCCGGCTGGTCCGCGGTCACCAGCTCGATCATCTGGCTCATCCTCGGGCCCGTCGTGGGCGCCGTCGACGGCCACTACCTCACCTTCCTCGGCGTCGGCATGCTCGCCACCGCGGCCGTCGGCCTGGCCCAGCTGCTGCTCTCCAAGCTGGTCGGGCCCCTGGCGGTGCTGCCCGGCATGCTGCTCTGGGTCGTGTTCGGCATGCCCGCGTCGAACCTGGCGCTGTCCGTGCACAACATGCCCGGCTTCTTCCAGTTCCTGCACGGCGTGCTTCCGCTCCCGGCGGCAGGTGAGGCGCTGCGCTCGGTCCTGTACTTCGACGGCAACGGTCTGGGCACCCACCTGCTCGTCCTGGCCGTGTGGATCGTGGCCGCCCTCGCGCTCTGCCTGCTCAGGGAGCGCAGCGCGAGCGGCAACGTCATCCCCGGTGTACCGCCGATCCCCGACCCCGACGCGAAGGCCCCGGCCCTCGCCGGCGGGCCTCCGCGCTCCAAGCGGTTCCGGTACGTGGCCGCTGCCGGCTTCCCGCTGGCCATCCTCGTGGTCGTCGTGGGTGCCATGGGATTCTCCATGCACAAACCGCAACCGCACGACATCCCTGTCGTCGTGGTCGCCGCCGCCCCGGGGCAGGCTCAGCAGACAGCTGCCGGTCTCAACGCACAGCTTGACGGCATCCTCGACGTCACAGTCGCCGACACGGTGGATGAGGCCACCAGGCAGATCCGTGCGCGGGACACCGTGGCGGCCTTTGTCCTGCCGTCGGCGCCCGGCACTCCTGCGACGCTGTACTCGGCATCCGCCGCCAACGCCAGCCAGCAGTCCACGATCCGCTCGATCTTCCAGCCGATCGCCGCAGCCCAGGACCTTCCGCTCACCCTGACCGACGTGCAGACCCTGAGCGAGACCGACACCGGCGGCAGCAACAGCATGTACGTCGGCATGTCCTGGATCATGGCCGGCTTCCTGTTCCTCGCCGTCCTGCGCGGAGGCGCCCCGCACGTACGCCGCCTGCCCCAGTTCCTGCCCCTTCTGGGCGGCTGGGCGATAGGCATGTCCGTCTGGTTGTGGTTCCTCTTCGACGTGCTCATCGGCGCGATCAGCGGCAACGCCCTGGAGATGATCGGCTACGGTGCCCTGACCATCTTCTCGGTCTCCCTGGCCACCGGCGTGCTCACCCGTACCGTGGGCCTGGCGGGCATCATCCCGATGATGGTGGTGCTGATGATGGCCGGCGTGCCCGCCTCCGGTGGTGGCATGTCGGTGTACCTGGTCCCGGAGGTGTTCCGCCCCCTCCAGGACGTGCTGCCGCTGCCCGCGGCGGTCGACATCGCCCGGTCACTGCGGTATTTCGACGGCGTCGGCGTCGGGCAGAACCTGCTGGTCATCGCCATCTGGGGCGCTGTCGGGCTGGTCCTGAACCTCGTGATCGACACGTGGCTCAAGCGCCGCGAGCGACGCTCGGGTGCCGACGGCGGCCCGGATGCCACCTCGGCGCCGGACACGCCCCTGAGGCTGGTGCCGGCCGACGCGCACTGAGCGGCACCGAAGCCCACCGCCGATCCTTCCGGTTCGGCGGTGGGCTTCTGGCTCAACGCCCCTGCAGGCGCTTCACGTTGTCGCCGAACGTCCAGCCCTTCGACCCGTCCCAGTTCGCCGACCAGGTCATCAGACCCTTGAGACCGGGTACGGAGTTCCACGCCTGCGTGACAAGCGACGTCGACAGGTAGCCGCCGCCCGCGCCTATCTGCGCGGGCAGGCCCGGGACCTGCTTGTCGTACGGCACCCGGATGGTGGTGCCCTGGATGGTCAGGCCGTTGTTCAGGCACTGCGTCTGCACCGTGAAGCCCTGCACCGTGCCGGCGGGGTACGAGTCGCCGGCGCAGCCGTACATGCTGCCGTTGTAGTACTGCATGTTCAGCCACCACAGCCGGCCGTTGTCCACGTACTTCTTGATGATCGGCAGGTACGACCCCCAGATCGAGCCGTAGACGACGCTGCCGCCTGTGACGTAGGCCGTCTCCGGCGCCATGGTCAGGCCGAAGTTCGAGGGCATCCGGGCCAGCACCCCGTCGATGATCCGGATCAGGTTGGCCTGTGACGTGGACAGGGTGTTGATGTTGCCGCTGCCGGTCAGGCCGGTCTCGATGTCGATGTCGATGCCGTCGAAGTGGTAGGTCGTCAGGATCGGCACGATCGTGGCGATGAACCGGTCGGCTACCGCGCTGGAACTGAGGTCGATGCCCGCGGCGGCCCCGCCTATCGACATCAGGATGGTGGCGCCTGCCGCCTTGGCCTGGCACATCTCGGCCGGGGTGGCCACCTTGACGCCGGCGTCCATGCCGTTCTCCCAGAGCACCGTGCCGTCCGAGCGGATCACCGGGAAGGCCGCGTTGATCACGTTGTAGCCGTGCTGGCCCAGCCGGCTGTCGGTGATCGGGATCCAGCCGAGGCCGGGGTGTACGCCGTTGGAGGCGCCGTCCCAGTTCTCCCAGTAGCCCTGGAGCACCTTGCCGGTCGGTCGCGACTTCACCGCGCAGGTCCCGCCGGTCGGCGGGGGCGTGGTGGGCGGGGGAGTGGTCGGCGGTGGGGTGGTGGGTGGCGGCGTGGTCGGCGGTGGGGTGGTGGGCGGTGGGGTGCTGCCGGAGCACGCGCCCAGGTCACGCCACAGCGACGGGGTCGAGGCCGGGTTCCAGCCGGCGCCGGGGTGGGCGGTGTGGGTGACCAGGGCCTGGTAGAGCCGGCCGCCGTAGGTGACCTGGGTGCCCGCCTGGTAGGTGGTGCCCTCGGCCCAACCCGGCGCCGTGCAGGCGACCATCGGGACGGCGTCCGCCGAGGACACGGCGGCCATGCTGCTGGGGACGAAGGCGACGGCGGCCGCGACGGTCATCGCCGCCCCGGCCACCACTGCGAAAATCCGACGGCTTCTCATGGCTCACTCCCCAGGCTTCGACGTCCCGCGATCTCCACATATTGACGTTCGTAACGGCTATTAGCAAGGGTTGTTTACAGATCCGGGGAAGTGGACGCGCACACGAACAAGGCCCCTGACCGGTGTTCCCGGTCAGAGGCCTCTGTCGTGCCGATCGTGTCTGGTGCCCCCGGCAGGATTCGAACCTGCGCCCCCGCCTCCGGAGGGCGGTGCTCTATCCCCTGAGCTACGGGGGCTCAGCGACTGGAGAAGACTAGCAAACCTCCTCCTGGAACACCGAATCGGTATCGGTGCCCCGATCGTGTCGCTGGGCCCGGTCAGGCGGCGGCGATCACCCGGCCGCAGCTGGGCAGCGGGTGCAGGACGATCCGTCGCGGGAGCCGGCGCGGCCACTCGTTGCGCGGCCAGGAGCCGTCCACGATCAGGTGCACCGTGCGCTCCTCCTCGCCGCTGAGTCGCAGCACGAAGTCGCGGGGGAGCGGCGGGTCGACGGTCGGCGTGGTGATCATGAAGCGCACCCGGCCGCGGGACGAGACGGCGGAGATCACGTCGGCCGCCGGCATGGTCCCGCGCAGTCGTACCCGCCCGATCCAGTAGACCTCGGCGAGGTGCTCCTGGGCGGCCCGGGTGATCGCCGGGTATTCGCTGCGTACCCACCGCTCGACCGCGCTGACGCAGAGCCCGCAGGCCCGTTCGCGGGGCTCACGCGGACCCAACCCCCAGGCCCGCAGGTACGCCCCGACGGCGCCCGCGTCCAGCGGCAGGTCGAAGCGGCGCTGGATGAGCGTGGTGAGGCTCTGCCGCGTCCACAACTCCTCGTCCAGGCCGAACTCGTCGGGGTGGACGCCCCGCAGCACGTCGATCAGTTCGAGTTCCTGTTCGCGGCTGAGCATTCCCGGCTCGCCCTGCCGCTGTCCGCGACGGACGGCTGCCACCGCCCCGTCACCGCCGATGGTGTGGCGTCGGCACCAACTGGTGACCGAGCGCCGTGCGTCTCTGAGTGCAACCCCCACGTCTTGGGCAACGAGCCCGAATCGCAACTGGTCACGATATGTGGGGAGAAAACTCTCTAAGCAACGTAATCGCCTGGACCGCGCAAAACGCCCACAGGGGACACGGCGGACGTTCGGTACCCGACATGAACGGGCCCGCGCCCCGCCGGGTGTGGCGGTGACGCGGGCCCGTCGTGCCCGTGGAGCGGTCAGCCCCCGGCCTGTGCCTGGAGCTGCCGGAGGTTGTTCAGCTCGCTCTGCTGGGTGGCCTTCATGGTCCGGGCCATCCGCAGCACCTCGGCGTTGTCGGTCTCGCCGAGCGCGGCGTCGATCATGTGGATGCCGCCCAGGTGGTGGTCGTACATCAGGGCGAGGAACTGGCGGTCCACCTCGATGCCCTTGGCGTCGCGCAGGGCGGCCATCTGCTGCGGTGTGGCCATCCCGGGCATCAGCCCGTTCTTGACCGTCGCCCCGTCGGACATCCACGACATCGGCGGCTGCGACCCGGTCGGGCTCAGCTCCCACTCGCGCAGCCAGGTCTGCATGGCGCCGATCTCCCCCTGCTGCCCGGTGGCGATGTCGACGGCGATCTGCCGCACCTCGGGCAGCGTCGCCGACCGGTACGCGACGAGGCTCATCTCCACCGCCTGGGCGTGGTGCGTCGTCATGTCCCGCGCGAAGCCCGCCTCGACCGAGGCGTCACCGGGCCGGGTGAGCCGGGGGGTGAGCAGGCCCCCGGCGTACCCGAGGAGAAGCCCCACCACCAGCAGGGCGGCAAGCGCGAGCACCCCGTAGCGCCGCGACGGGCCCCGACCGCCCTCCTCGGGGGCGGCCTCGACCTCGTCGTACTCGCTGTCGGTGGTGGCGGGAGCGGTCATCGCGGTCCTCGGTTACTGGGTCGGCTGCTGCTGGAGTTCGCGAGGCGTGGTGCCGGTCGCGGTGATGCCCGTGTTGCACAGGGCGGTCGGGCCCTCGACCGAGGCGTTCACCCGCAGGTCCTTGATGAAGTCGTCGATCCGCTTGTCGTCGGCGTTGTCGACCTTGAGCTGGTAGCCCCACGCCTGGAGCGAGATCGGCTTGTCCAGGCCCTCGTACGGGCTCATCAGCATCTTCTCGACGCCGCGCACCTTGCCGGCGAGCTTGTCGACCTGGTCCTTCGGCAGGTCCGGGCGGTAGGTGATCCACACCGCGCCGTGCTCCAGGCTGTGCACCGCGTGCTCGTTGGCGATCGGGGCGTCGTAGACGTCGCCCATGCAGTTCTGCCAGGCGGCGTTGTGCACCCCGCCCACCGGCGGCGAGTAGTTCCAGGTCAGCGGACCGGACTTGTGCGACTCGTACTTCAGGCTGTCCGGGTCGCTCTTGCGGATGTTGACGATGCCGTCGATGGCGTTGGCCCGCTTGTCCCACGGCTTGGAGCCCTGGAACGACGCCCAGGCGCCGTACCCGATGATGCCGGCCGCGAGCACGCCGACGGCCACGAAGAGCGCGATCGGGCCCCAGGCCCGGCCCTGGCTCACCTTGACCGGGGTGACCGGCTTACGGGGGCCCTTGCCACCTGCCCGGGGCGTGCCCGCCGGCTTACCGGACGCGGCCTTGGCGCCGGACGCCGGCCGGCCCGCGGCCGGCTTCTTGCCGGTGCTGACCACGGTCGGGCGGCGCTCAGGGCCGCCCGGGGTGCTGATGCTCATCGTGCCTCGTCAAGTCGGTCGGTCAGGGGAGATGGCGGGCCGGTTGACGCGCAGGGTAGCCGCCGAGTGCCCGAGTCTACCCCCGATAACATGGTTGGGTGACTCCTGCAGAACTCGCCTCGGTCGTCCTTGCCGCCGCCCACGCCGTCTTCGAGCAGCGTGGCCTGGACCGCGCGGCGCTGCCGGAGCGCACCGTGGTGGAGCGGCCGCGCAACCCCGAGCACGGCGACTACGCGTCCACGCTCGCTCTGCAGTTGAGCAAGAAGGTGGGCGTCCCGCCGCGCGAGCTGGCGACCGCGCTGGCCGACGAGCTGAGCCGGGCGGCTGGCGTCAAATCGGTGGAAATCGCCGGTCCGGGTTTCCTGAACATCCGGCTCGACGCCGCCGCCGCCGGCCAGCTCGCCCGGGTGATCGTCGAGGCCGGCGCCGAGTACGGCCGCAGTGACCGGCTCGCCGGGGAGAAGATCAACCTGGAGTTCGTCTCGGCGAACCCGACCGGCCCGGTGCACATCGGCGGGGTCCGCTGGGCGGCCGTCGGCGACGCGTTGAGCCGGCTGCTGCGGGCCACCGGCGCGCAGGTCGGCACGGAGTACTACTTCAACGACGCCGGTTCGCAGATCGACAGGTTCGCCCGCTCGCTGCTCGCCGCCGCCAAGGGTGAGCCGGCGCCGGAGGACGGCTACGGCGGCGCGTACATCGCCGAGATCGCGGCCGAGGTGCAGGCCCGCCGGCCCGACGTGCTGACCCTGGACGAGGCCGCCGCCCAGGAGGTGTTCCGGGTCGAGGGTGTCGCGCTGATGTTCGACGAGATCCGTTCCTCGCTGCGCGACTTCGGGGTGGAGTTCGACACCTACTTCAACGAGAAGGACCTGCACGACCGCGGCGAGTTGGACCTCGCCCTGGCCCGGCTGCGCCAGCAGGGGCACCTCTACGAGTCCGAGGGCGCCACCTGGCTGCGGACCACCGACTTCGGTGACGACAAGGACCGGGTGCTGCGCAAGTCCAACGGCGAGTGGACGTACTTCGCCGCGGACTGCGCGTACTACCTGGACAAGCGCGAGCGCGGGTTCGAGCGGGTCGTGATCATGTTGGGCGCCGACCACCACGGCTACATCGGCCGGATGAAGGCGATGGCCGCCTGCTTCGGCGACGACCCGGAGCGCAACCTGGAGATCCTCATCGGCCAGCTGGTCAACCTGGTGCGCGACGGCGCCCCGATGCGGATGAGCAAGCGGGCCGGCACCGTGATCACCCTGGAGGACCTGGTCGACGCGATCGGCGTGGACGCCTCCCGGTACGCGCTGGCCCGCTACTCCAGCGACTCGCCGATCGACATCGACATCGAGCTGTGGACCCGGGCGACCCGCGACAACCCCGTCTACTACGTGCAGTACGTCGCCGCCCGGACGGCGGGCGTGGCCCGTAACGCCGCCGAGGTGGGGCTCGTGCCGGGCGACGCCGACGCGTTCCGCCCCGAGCTGCTCGACCACGAGAAGGAGAACGAGCTGCTCAAGGCGCTCGCCGAGTTCCCGGCGGTGGTGGCCACGGCCGCCGAGCTGCGCGAGCCGCACCGGGTGGCCCGCTACCTGGAGGAGAGCGTCGCGGCGTCCTTCCACAGGTTCTACGACAACTGCCGGGTGCTGCCACTGGGCGACGAGGAGGTCACCGACCTGCACCGCGCCCGGCTCTGGCTCAACAACGCCACCCGCACGGTGATCGCCAACGGTCTGCACCTGCTCGGCGTCTCCGCACCCGAGAGGATGTGATCGCGTGCGAGCGCGAGGAGTGAGCTTGCGAGCCCCGCAGTCGCGAAGCGGAGACAAGTGATGAGGGCTCACGAGGCTGGTGCGCTGCACGCGGACATCAGCAACCAGGGGCCGGCCTGGCTGCGTACCCCCGCCGACGTCAACGCCCTCGTGCCGGCTCTGTGGCCGCGCAGCGTGACGCGCGGCGCCGACGGCGCGGTCGCCGTCGCGGGCCTGAGCGTCCGCGACATCGCGGCCGAGTTCGGCACCCCTGTGTACGTCCTGGACGAGGCTGACCTGCGCTCGCGCTGCCGCGACTTCCGGGCGGCCTTCCCGACCGAGGACGTCTACTACGCCGGCAAGGCGTTCCTCTGCCGCGCGGTGGTCCGGATGATCGCCGAGGAGGGCCTGCACCTGGACGTCTGCACCGGAGGTGAGCTGGCCACCGCGCTGTCGGCGGGGATGCCGCCGGAGCGGATCGGCTTCCACGGCAACAACAAGTCGGTCGCCGAGCTGTCCCGGGCGCTGGACGCCGGGGTGGGCCGGATCATCGTCGACTCGTTCACCGAGATCGACAGGCTCACCGAGTTGGCCCGCGAGCGTGGGGTCCGGCCCCGGGTGCTGGTCCGGGTAACGGTCGGCGTCGAGGCGCACACCCACGAGTTCATCGCCACCGCCCACGAGGACCAGAAGTTCGGCTTCTCGCTGGCCGGCGGCGCGGCCGCGAACGCCGCCTTCAAGATCCTCGACGAGGGCGTCCTGGAGCTGCGCGGTCTGCACTCGCACATCGGCTCGCAGATCTTCGACGCCAGCGGCTTCGAGGTCTCCGCCCGCCGGGTGCTCGCCCTCCAGGCGCAGATCCGCGACGCGCGCGGGGTGGAGCTGCCCGAGCTGGACCTGGGCGGCGGCTTCGGCATCGCGTACACCACCCAGGACGACCCGGCGACCCCGCAGGACCTGGCCAAGCGGCTTCGCAAGATCGTCGACTCGGAGTGCGCGGCGGAGAACCTGGCCGTGCCGCACCTGTCGATCGAGCCGGGTCGGGCCATCGTCGGGCCGGCCGTGTTCACCCTCTACGAGGTCGGCACGGTCAAGGACCTCGACGGCATCCGCACGTACGTCAGCGTGGACGGCGGGATGAGCGACAACATCCGCACCGCGCTGTACGACGCGTCGTACTCGGCGACACTGGCCTCCCGGGCGTCGACCGCGCAGCCGTTGCTCGCCCGCGTGGTGGGAAAGCACTGTGAGTCCGGGGACATCGTGGTGAAGGATGAATTCCTGCCCGCCGACGTGCAGCCCGGAGATTTTGTCGCAGTGCCCGGCACCGGCGCGTACTGCCGGAGCATGGCCAGCAACTACAACCACGTGCCCCGGCCACCTGTGGTCGCGGTACGTGACGGCCACGCGCGGCTGATCGTCCGGCGGGAGACCGAAGAGGACCTGCTGGCATTGGATGTTGGATGACGTCACCTGTGCGCTTGGCACTGCTCGGCTGCGGCACTGTCGGCCAGGAGGTGGTCCGGCTGCTGCACGAGCAGGCGACGGACCTGGCCGCCCGCATCGGCGCCCCGCTGGAGATCGCCGGCATCGCCGTCCGCCGGCTCGGCCGTGACCGTGGTGACCTGCCGGTCGACGACGACCTGTTCACCACCGACGCGCTCGGCCTGATCAAGCGCGACGACGTGGACGTGGTGGTCGAGGTCGTCGGTGGCATCGAGCCGGCCCGGAGCTGGCTGGTCGAGGCGCTGCGCGCCGGCAAGAGCGTGGTCACCGCCAACAAGGCGTTGCTCGCCGAGGACGGCGCGGCGCTGCACGACGCGGCCGCCGAGGGTGGTGCCGACCTCTACTACGAGGCGTCAGTTGCCGGTGCCATCCCGCTGTTGCGCCCGTTGCGCGAGTCGCTGCACGGCGACCGGATCACCCGGGTCACCGGCATCGTCAACGGCACCACCAACTTCATCCTCTCGGCGATGGACGCCACCGGGGCCGGCTTCGCCGAGGCCCTCGAGGAGGCGACCGAACTGGGGTACGCGGAGGCCGACCCGACGGCCGACGTGGAGGGCTTCGACGCGGCGGCAAAGGCGGCGATCCTCGCCTCCCTGGCGTTCCACACCCGGGTCGCCGCCGCCGACGTGCACCGTGAGGGCATCACCGAGGTCACCGCCGCGGACGTGGCGAGCGCCCGCGCGATGGGGTGCACCATCAAGCTGCTGTGCATCGCGGCCCGGGGTGTCGACCCGACCGGCCGGGAGACGGTGAGCGTCCGGGTGCACCCGGCGATGATCCCGCGCAGCCACCCGCTGGCAAGCGTCGGCGACGCGTTCAACGCGGTCTTCGTCGAGGCCGACGCGGCCGGTCAGCTCATGTTCTACGGCCGGGGCGCGGGTGGCGCTCCCACCGCCAGCGCGGTGCTCGGCGACGTGGTCGCGGTGTCCCGCAACCGGCTCGCCGGGGTCCGCGCGGCAAGCGAGAGCGCGTACGCGGACCTGGCGGTCCGGCCGATGGGCGAGGCGCTGACCCGCTACCACGTCAGCCTGGACGTGGCCGACCGTCCCGGTGTGCTGGCCTCGGTGGCGGGCGTGTTCGCCAGGCACGACGTGTCGATCGCGACCGTGCGGCAGGGCTCGGCGAGTGGGTCGCCGGGCCGCAGCGGCGACGCCGAGCTGGTCATCGTCACCCACGTGGCACCGGACGCCGCGCTCGCCGCCACGGTGGTCGAGCTGCGGGGCCTGGACATTGTCCGGTCGGTGACGAGCGTGCTGCGGGTCGAGGGCGGCGCCTGACTCGTTGGACCATCGATGGGACGCTTTCCGCGTCCCGCCAGGTGGGTAACCCGGGGTGTGCCATCGGAGCCTTCGGCAGTGTGGTCCAGGGTGACCAGGTGCTGGGGTCGAGACAGCGGTAGAGGCGAGGAGAACGACATGTGGCGGGGTTTGATCGAGGCGTACCGGGATCGGCTGCCGGTCACCGCGGCCACGCCCGTCGTCACGCTGCACGAGGGGAACACCCCGCTGCTGCCGGCACCCGTGCTCTCCAGCCGGCTCGGCTGTGACGTGTACCTCAAGGTGGAGGGCGCCAACCCGACCGGCTCGTTCAAGGACCGGGGGATGACCCTCGCCGTCTCCAAGGCGGTCGAGGCCGGCAACAAGGCCATCATCTGCGCCTCCACCGGCAACACCAGCGCCTCGGCCGCCGCGTACGCGGCGCGGGCCGGGCTGACCTGCGCGGTGCTGGTGCCGCAGGGCAAGATCGCGTTGGGCAAGCTGGCCCAGGCGCTCGTGCACGGCGCGAAGCTGCTCCAGGTGAGCGGCAACTTCGACGACTGCCTGTCGCTCGCCGCCAAGCTCGCCCAGGACCACCCGGTCGCGCTTGTCAACTCGGTGAACATCGACCGGCTGCACGGCCAGAAGACCGCCGCCTTCGAGATCGTCGAGGCGCTCGGTGACGCGCCCGACATCCACTGCCTGCCCGTCGGCAACGCCGGCAACATCTCCGCCTACTGGATGGGGTACGCGGAGGAGCGCGACGCCGGCAGCACCACCCGCGCACCGAAGATGTACGGCTTCCAGGCCGCCGGCGCCGCGCCGATCGTGACAGGTCAGGTCGTGCCGGAGCCGTCGACGATCGCCACCGCCATCCGGATCGGCAACCCGGCGAGCTGGACCAGGGCGTTGGACGCGCGGGACACCTCCGGCGGCCTGATCGCGGCGGTGACCGACAGGGAGATCCTGTCGGCGTACCGTCTGCTCGCCCGCGAGGTGGGGGTCTTCGTCGAGTTGGGCAGCGCGGCAAGCGTGGCCGGCCTGCTCCAGCAGGCCGCGGCGGGCATGGTGCCGTCCGGCTCGACAGTGGTCTGCACGGTGACCGGCCACGGCCTGAAGGATCCGGAGTGGGCGATTTCCACCGCGCCAGCGCCGCTGACCATCGCGAACGACCCGATGGCGGCGGCCCGCGCCCTCGACCTGGCCTGACCGCGCCACCGCTTGCGGTGGGGGCCGGCGGCCGGCGGGCGGCCTCCGGGACGGTGTGGGGGCGGCCGGGGTCGAGGTAGGCGAGTCGGGCACACTTTCGGGTATCCCCGCCCGCATTCTCGTTCAGGAGTGAGCCAGGCCGATGTCGCTGCTCGCCAGATTCAGCCTCGCCAACCGAGGGCTCGTGGCCCTCATCGCGGTGGTGATTACGGCGTTCGGAGCGTTCGCCGTGCCGTCGTTGAAGCAGCAACTGCTGCCGTCGCTCGAATTCCCTGCCGCGTTCATCGTGGCCGCCTACCCCGGTGCCGGACCCGAGATCGTCGAGTCGCAGGTCACCGAGCCGATCGAGAACGCCCTGCAGGGCATCCCCGGGCTGGACAAGGTCACCTCCACCTCCCGCGAGGGTTCGACCACCGTCCAGGTGCAGTACGAGTTCGGCACCGACCTGGACGACGTGGTCAACAAGATGCAGACCGCGCTGAGCCGGATCGACTCCCAGCTTCCGGAGAACGTCGACCCGCAGGTCATCGCGGGCAGCACCGACGACCTGCCGGCGGTGGTGCTGGCCGCGGCCGGCACCGGTGACGAGCGGGCGCTCGCCGAGAAGCTGCGCGCGACTGTGGTGCCGGAGCTGGAGGCCATCGACGGGGTTCGCGCCGTCGAGGTGACCGGGGCCCGCGACGACGTCGTGGTGGTCACCCCCGACCCGGCCAAGCTGGCCGCGGCGAAGGTGCAGCCCACCGCGATCGGCGCCGCGCTGAAGACCAACGGCGTGTCGGTACCGGCCGGTGCGGTGACCGACGGCAGCGGCCTCGCCCTGCCGGTCCAGGTAGGTACGCCCGTCGCCACCCTGGACGACCTGCGCGGCATCGTGATCACGCCGGGCGCCACCCCGGTCCGCCTCGGTGATGTGGCGACCGTCGAGCAGCAGCTCGCGCAGGCCACCGCGATCACCCGCACCAACGGCAAGGAGAGCCTCGGCATCGCCGTCACCGCGGCGCCGGACGGCAACGCGGTGGAGATCTCGCACGAGATCCGGGACCAGCTGGCCGACCTCAAGAAGGCCTCCGGCGCGGAGCTGACAGTGGTCTTCGACCAGGCGCCGTTCGTCGAGAAGTCGATCGAGTCGCTGACCACCGAGGGTCTGTTGGGCCTGCTGATGGCGGTCATCGTCATCCTGGTCTTCCTGCTGTCGGTGCGGTCGACGGTGGTGACCGCCGTCTCGATCCCGCTGTCCGTGCTGGTGGCGCTCATCGCCCTGTGGATCGGTGACTACTCGCTCAACCTGCTCACCCTCGGCGCGTTGACCATCGCGGTGGGTCGGGTGGTGGACGACTCGATCGTCGTACTCGAGAACATCAAACGGCATCTGGAGTACGGCGAGGAGAAGCAGCACGCGATCATCACAGGTGTCCGTGAGGTGGCTGGCGCGGTGACCGCGTCCACCCTCACGACGGTGGCGGTGTTCGCGCCTATCGCACTGGTCGGTGGGTTCGTGGGGCAGCTCTTCGCGCCGTTCGCGATCACCGTGACGGTGGCCCTGCTCGCGTCCCTGCTGGTGTCGCTGACCGTCATCCCGATCCTGGCGTACTGGTTCCTCAAGCCGCGCGGCGGCACCGCTGACGACGAGGCCGTGCGGCGCGCCGCGGAGGAGAAGGAGCTGCGCAATCCGTTGCAGCGGGCGTACCTGCCGGTGATCGGGTTCGCCACCCGCAAGCGGTCGACCCGCTGGATCACCGTGGGGCTCGGCCTGCTGGTGCTCTTCGGCACCTTCGGGCTGGCGCAGAAGCTGGAGACCAACTTCCTGGACGACTCCGGTCAGGACACGCTCAGCTTCCGCCAGGAGCTGCCGGCGGGCACCGGTCTCGCGGCCACCGACGAGGCGGCCAGGAAGGTTGAGGCGGTGCTCGGGCGTCTCGACGGTGTCGAGACGTACCAGGTGAGCGCGGGTGGTGGGGACAACCCGTTCGGCGGCGGCGGCAACAACGTCGCTACCTGGTCGCTGGCGCTGGACGGTGACACCGACGCCAAGCAGATGCGCGAGAAGCTGCGCGCGGAGTTCGACAAGCTGGGCATCGACAAGGAGGAGATCACCTTCGGGGGCGGGCAGGACGCCTCGACCAGCCAGCTGGAGGTGATCGTCCAGGGCAGCGACCCGGAGGTGCTGACCCGCGCCGCCGAGGCGGCCCGGTCGGCCATGGCCGGGGTGCCGGACGTCGAGGATGTGACGACAAGCCTGGCCGAGCGGGTGCCGCGGGTCGACGTCGCCGTCGACCGGGTCGCCGCCGGACGGGTCGGGCTCACCGAGGCCGCCGTGGGTCAGCTCGTGTCGCAGGCGTTCCGTGGCGCGCCGCTGGGCCAGGTGGCGCTCGACGGCCGCCAGCAGGACGTGGTTCTGCGGTTGAGCGCGAAGCCGCCGGTGTCGCTGGAGGAGCTGCGTGCCCTTCCGGTGGGACCGGTGAAGCTGGACGACATCGCGGACATCACCCAGGCGGAGGGGCCGCAGCAGGTCACCCGGATCGACGGTGAGCGCAGCGTCTCGGTGACGGGCACGGCGACCGGCTCGAACCTGGGCGCGACAAGCCAGGAGTTGCAGAAGCGGCTGGACGGCATCGACGTACCGGGGGCGACCTTCACCATCGGCGGGGTCAGCGCCGACCAGGCGGACGCCTTCGGTGACCTGGCGCTCGCGGTGCTGGCCGCGATCGCGATCGTGTTCCTGATCATGGTGGCCACGTTCCGTAGCCTCACCCAGGCGCTGATCCTGCTGATCTCCATCCCGTTCGCGGCGACCGGCGCGATCGGCCTGCTGCTGGTCACCGGAACGCCGCTGGGCGTACCGGCGCTGATCGGTGTGCTGATGCTCGTGGGCATCGTGGTGACAAACGCCATCGTGCTGCTCGACCTGATCAACCAGTACCGCGCCCAGGGCATGGGGGTCCGGGAGGCGGTGGTCGAGGGTGGCAGGCGCCGACTGCGTCCGATCCTGATGACCGCCGTGGCGACGATCTTCGCGCTGCTGCCGATGGCGCTCGGGTTGACCGGCGAGGGCGGGTTCATCTCGCAGCCGCTGGCGGTCGTGGTGATCGGTGGTCTGCTCAGCTCGACGCTGCTCACGCTGATCCTGGTGCCGACGCTGTACACGATGGTGGAGCACACCAAGGAGTCGCTGCGCGAGCGGCGGCGACGTCGGCGTAACGGCGGGTCGGCGACGACCGAGCCGACCGCCCCGGCGCCCGCCGAGCCGGACGGCCCGAACCAGGTGGCGGTGCCGGCCGGTGCGTCCACGTCGGCCGGTACGCCTCGCTCGGCGTCGACCGAGGGTTCGCAGCCGGCGGCGACACGCCAGGCCCCGTCGGGCGCGTTGGTGGACGGCACGGACCAGTTCGAGGTGCTGCGACTGCCCCGGAGCCGTACCTCGCCGCTGCCCCCGTCGGAGCCGACCGAGTAGTCGGACGACATCGAACGGAACGCCCCCGGCAGGCTCGGCCCGCCGGGGGCGTTCGCCGTCGTCCATCCGGACACTCCGATGGGACGACGGAACCGGCACTTTGCGTCACGCATTGCATACTCCTAGTAGGTGTTGGGGGTGTCGGCGAGCGGGGCGGGCGGATGACCGAGAGCGCGCACGGGTGGTCCCGGCGCGATCTGCTGCGCCGAGGTGCCCTGGTGGCGACCGGGGCGATCGCCGGCGCGGGAGCCCTTGACGCGTGGTTCAGCCACCGCCGGCTGCCGCTGGCCGGCGGTCCGGCGAGCGCCACGATCGGCAACGGCCAGCAGGACGTCGGCTCCGGTGCCCTGCCTGTCGTCTGGTCGGTGTCGACGACGCGGCGGCTGGTCGCGCTCACCTTCGACGACGGCCCGGCACCACAGTGGACGCCGATGGTGCTGGAAACCCTCGCCGAGCACCGGGTGCCGGCGACGTTCTTCCTGGTCGGCGCCCAGGTCCGGCG
Source organism: Micromonospora sp. NPDC047521 (assembly GCF_055587305.1). NCBI lineage: Bacteria > Bacillati > Actinomycetota > Actinomycetes > Micromonosporales > Micromonosporaceae > Micromonospora > Micromonospora sp. NPDC047521. Next base: position 240,756 of record NZ_JBVJGN010000009.1, read on the forward strand.
GCACGGGGACGTCGTACGCGGCCTGCTCGCCGAGCATGAGGTGGGCAACCACAGCTGGCGGCACCGGGACCTGGCACAGATGGACACCGCCGCGGTGTACGACGATCTGCGCCGCAGCCACGACGCGATCGCCGACGTGACCGGGAGCCCGCCCCGGCTGGTCCGCCCGCCGTACGGCCACCTGGGCGGCGCGGTGCTGCACGCGGCGGCACGGCTGGAGTACCGACTGGTGCTCTGGTCGTTGCAGATGGTGGAGCGTGAGTACCCGGGCGACCCGGCCGGTCACGCCCGACGGATCGTGGCAGGTGTCCGGCCGGGGACGATCGTGCTCGGGCACGACGTCGGCGACCCGCGGCGACTGGTGGCGCTGCGCGGCCTCCCCGACATGATCACCGGCCTGCGGGCGCGTGGTTACACCTTCGTCACCGTCTCGGCGCTGCTGGGAGCGGGTGTGACCCCCACGCAGACCGGGTAGGGTGCCGCTCCGTGGCGTCCACCCTCTCGGTCCTTACCGGCAATCGGAGCTTTCGCAATCTCTTCCTCGCCGAGCTTGTGGTCTTCGGCGCCGACTGGTTCGTCATGGTGCCGCTGCTGGTGCTGCTGCCGCAGCTGACCGGCAGCGGCGTGTGGGGCGCGCTGGTGCTCGCCGTGGACACCGGCATCGTGGCGCTGCTACTGCCGTACACAGGCACGCTCGCCGACCGGTTCGACCGCCGGAAGGTCATGATCGGCGCGAACGTGGCCTCGCTGGCGGGCGTGCTGCTGCTTCTCGGCGTACGGAGCCGGGGCACCGCCTGGCTGGCGCTCGTGGCGATCGGCGTCGTCGCGGTCGCCAAGGCGTTCTACTCGCCGGCCGCCCAGGCCGCCCTGCCCAATGTCCTGGAGCCGCACGAGCTCGCCGCCGGCAATGCCGTGGCCGGCTCGGCCTGGGGCACCATGACCGTGGTGGGCGCCTCGCTCGGCGGTGTGCTCAGTTCGGCCACCGGCCCGTACGCCTGCTTCTGGGTGGCGGCGGTGGGCCTGGCGCTCGCCGCGGGCCTGGCCACGCGGATCCGCCGGCCGTTGCAGGCGCCCCGCGACAGCGACCGCCCGGCCCAGCGGACCTGGGCGGCGGTCAGCGAGGCGCTCGGCTACATCGGCCACCGGCCGCGCGTGCTGGCGCTTGTCACTGTGAAGTCGGCGGTCGGCCTGGGCAACGGGGTGCTCACCGTGTTCCCGCTGCTCGCCGGCGTGTACGGGGTCGGTTCGCTGGGCGCTGGCCTGCTCTTCGCGGTACGCGGCGCGGGGGCGCTGGTCGGGCCCATCCTGATGCGTCGGGTGCTGACCAACAGGTCATGGCTGCTGCCCGGGCTCGCGCTGTCCATGTCGCTCTACGGCGTGTCCTACCTGGGCGCGTCGGTGGTCAGGTGGTTCCCGTTGGTGCTGCTGCTGGTCTTCCTGGCGCACTTCGCGGGCGGCAGCAACTGGGTGATGTCGAACTTCGCCCTCCAGGGCGAGGTGCCGGACCGGTTGCGCGGTCGCGTCTTCGCCACCGACATGATGCTCGCGACGCTTGCCATCTCGGTGAGCCAGCTGGCGGTGGCCCTGGTCGTGGACGTGGTGGACGAGCGCGTGGTGCTGGCCGGGTGCGGCCTGGTCACAGTCGTCTACGCGGTGGGCTGGCGGATCGCCACCCGCAAGCTGTCGCTCACCGACCCCAGCACCGAGCCGGTTCCGAACCCGGCCGGCTGACCGGGGCGGTCCCATGCTGCGGGCACCGGACCGGATCGTCGGTGCCGACCCCTAGCATGGGCGCGTGCCGACGAACTTCACCGCCGGGCCGGTCCGCGTACGGGTTCCCGCGACCAGCGCCAACCTGGGCCCGGGCTACGACGCGCTGGGCCTCGCCCTCGGGCTGTACGACGACCTGGCGGCCGAGGTGGCGCCGGCCGGGGTCCGGGTGACGGTGACCGGGCAGGGCGCCGACGAGCTGCCCGACGACGACAGCCACCTTGTGGTACGCGCCATGCGGGCGGCCTTCGACGTGCTCGGCGCGCAGCCCACCGGTCTGAGCGTGGAGTGCGTCAACCGGATCCCGCAGGCGCGCGGATTGGGCTCCTCGTCCGCCGCGATCGTCGCGGGTGTGCTGCTGGCCCGCGCGCTTGTCGTCGACGGCGACCAGCGGATGGACACGGCGGCCGTGCTCCGCCTGACCGCCGAGATTGAGGGCCACCCGGACAACGTCGCCCCCTGCCTGCTCGGCGGCTTCACGGTGGCCTGGTCCGAGCCGGCCGGCGCCCGCGCGGTGTCCCTGCCGGTCGCTGCCGACGTACGACCGACGGTTTTCGTGCCGGCCGAGCGTGGCCTGACCGCCGCCGCGCGGGCCGCGTTGCCGGCCACGGTGCCCCACGCCGACGCGGCGTTGACCGCCGGCCGGGCGGCGCTGCTCGTGCACGCGCTCACCACGGACCCGACGCTGCTGCTTCCCGCCACCGTCGACCGGCTCCACCAGGACTACCGCGCACCCGGGATGCCTGCCACGTCGTCCCTGGTCAACGCGTTGCGAGAGGTTGGTGTGGCGGCAGTGGTCAGTGGGGCCGGGCCGACCGTGCTGGCGCTCACCGACCCGCCGCCGGGCTTCGCGGCGGGAACAGACTGGCAGATCTGGCAGTTACCGATAGACGACAGCGGCGCCCGGGTTGCCCGGGGTAGACTTGGACACGCCGAGCGGGACCCTGTTGCCGCAGGTCGGAAGAGTTGATTACGCTCTAGGCCTAGCACAGCCGCGAAGCACGCGATCTCCTGCGGGGCGGCGCACCCCCGAAGCTCTCGGCGGTCAGCCCGTCACCCCTGCCAAGGCCCACGCCGCACCGCAGTTTCCACAGGTCGCCGCAGACGGCGAGACCTGCTCACCGATCCTTGGTGAGTCGGGATACCGCCGGGCTGCTGTGTCACAGACTCCCGCGACGCGTCCTTGCGAGGCGGGTGCACCGAGGCCGCCCGGCCACCTGAGTTTCGACTCCGGGCAGTCCCGGCCTATCGAGGGAAGGAATCCATTGAGCGACACCACCGACGTGACGTCGGATGTTTCCAACGTCGCTGGCGATGCCACCACCGCCGCTCCCGCCCGTCGTCGGCGTAGCGGCACCGGTCTGTCGGCGATGCTGCTGCCAGAGCTGCAGAGCCTGGCCGCGTCGCTCGGCATCTCCGGCACGGCTCGCATGCGCAAGGGCGAGCTGATCGCCGCGATTTCCGAGCGGCAGGGCGGCAACGCCGCCGGAACCCCTCGACCGCGGGCCGAGGTCGCGGCTGCGGCCGCTCCGACCCGTGAGGGGGTACGCGCCGACGTGCGGGAGACCGCCGACCGGCCGGCAGCCGAAGGGCGCAGCGCCGACCAGGCGCCCGCCGAGCCGGCCGCCGAGACCGAGAGCCGGGGTCGTACCCGTCGTAGCCGCACCGCCACGGCAGAGGCTCGCACCACCGAGGCTCGCAGTTCCGAGGCTCGTGGTTCCGAGGCTCGTGGTTCCGAGGCTCGCAGCTCCGAGGATCGGGGTGTTGAGGCTCGCAGCTCCGAGGCTCGTACCGACGAGGCCGAGGCCGGCGAGCGGACCGACCGGGGCGAGAACCGCCGGGATCGGGCCGAGCGTCCGGAGCGCGGCGAGCGTGCCGACCGCAACGACCGTTCCGACCGTGGCGAGCGTTCCGAGCGCAACGACCGTGGTGAGCGGGCCGAGCGCGGCGACCGTTCCGAGCGCAACGAGCGTGGTGAGCGGTCCGAGCGTTCCGACCGCAACGACCGTGGTGAGCGGGCCGAGCGCAACGACCGTGGTGAGCGGGCCGAGCGCAACGACCGGGGCGACCGCAACGATCGGGGCGACCGCAACGACCGTGGCGACCGCAACGACCGTGGCGACCGCAACGACCGTGGCGACCGCAACGACCGTGGCGACCGCAACGACCGTGGCGACCGCAACGACCGTGGCCAGCGTGCCGAGCGGGACAGCGACGACGACGACGTCGAGGGCGGCGGTCGGCGTGGCCGGCGGAGCCGTTTCCGGGACCGTCGCCGTGGGCGTGGCGAGCGCGCCGAGACCGGTGGTGACACCGGTGGGCGTGAGCCCCAGGTCGGCGAGGACGACGTGCTCGTCCCGGTGGCCGGCATCATCGACGTGCTCGACAACTACGCCTTCGTGCGGACCACCGGCTACCTGGCCGGCCCGAACGACGTGTACGTCTCGATGTCCCAGATCAAGAAGTACGGCCTGCGCCGTGGTGACGCGATCACCGGTGCGGTCCGCGCGGCCCGCGAGGGTGGCAACAGTGGCGACCAGCGGCGGGACAAGTACAACCCGCTGATGCGGTTGGACACGATCAACGGCATGGAGCCGGAGGAGGCGCGTCGCCGCCCCGAGTTCTACAAGCTCACGCCGCTCTACCCGCAGGAGCGCCTGCGGCTGGAGACCGAGCCGCACATCCTGACCACCCGGGTCATCGACCTGGTCATGCCGATCGGCAAGGGCCAGCGGGCACTCATCCAGTCGCCGCCGAAGGCGGGTAAGACGATGGTGCTGCAGGCGATCGCGAACGCGATCACCCGCAACAACCCGGAGTGCCACCTCATGGTGGTGCTGGTGGACGAGCGGCCCGAAGAGGTCACCGACATGCAGCGGTCGATCAAGGGCGAGGTCATCGCGGCCACGTTCGACCGTCCGCCGCAGGACCACACCACTGTTGCCGAGCTGGCGATCGAGCGGGCGAAGCGCCTGGTCGAGCTGGGGCACGACGTGGTCGTGCTTCTCGACTCGGTGACCCGGCTCGGTCGGTCGTACAACCTGGCGGCGCCGGCCAGCGGTCGGATCATGTCGGGTGGTATCGACTCCACCGCGCTCTACCCGCCGAAGCGCTTCCTCGGAGCGGCCCGCAACATCGAGAACGGCGGCTCGCTGACCATCATCGCCACGGCCCTGGTGGAGACCGGGTCGATGGCGGACACGGTCATCTTCGAGGAGTTCAAGGGCACCGGTAACGCGGAGCTGAAGCTGGACCGGAAGATCGCTGACAAGCGCACCTTCCCGGCCATCGACATCAACCCGTCCGGTACGCGTAAGGAAGAGGTCCTGCTCGCGCCCGAGGAGCTGGCCATCATCCACAAGCTCCGCAAGGTGCTGCACTCGCTGGACTCGCAGGCGGCCATGGACCTCCTGCTGGACCGGCTCAAGCAGTCCCGTACCAACATCGAGTTCCTGATGCAGATCGCGAAGTCGACGCCGGGGGAGTAACCATTTCCGGTTGACCGACGACGAAGGGGCACGGCCATCGCGGCCGTGCCCCTTCGTCGTGCCCGCCCACCGTCCTTTGCTCTGCTTCAACCGGCGCAACACTTCGGGGCGCTTTGTGTTGCGTCAGTTGAAGCAGAGCAAAGGGGACCAAGAGGGGGCGGCCGGCCCTGCTCGCACGCCAGCAGAGGGGGTTCGGCGGGGGCCAGGAGCCGGGGGTGGCGGAATTTTCCTTCGGTTCAGTCGACAGGTCTTGAAACTTCTATTCACTCCCGGGTTGACTGTCGTCCATGCGTACCCGCAGACGATCCGCCCGTCGCACCGGTGTCCTGCTGCTGACGCCGCTGCTCGCCCTGGCCGTGTCGCCGCCGGCCACCGCCGCGCCGCCGGCGCCGTCCGTGGCCGCCCGGCCCGTGGCGTCGCCGCCCGCGCTTCCGGCCACCGCCGCCGAGGACGCACCTGCCGCGTCGTCCCACCCGGCCGATTCGGTAAGCCTCGCCGCCGACCCGACGGCCGCGACCGCCGCGGCCGCGCCGGCCGCCGCCACCGGCGGTCTGGAGCCGGCCGGCGGCCTGGAGACCACGAAGGCCACCCGGCCGGTCGCGCCGGGCGTGCAGCTCACCTCCTTCGACAGGTACGACGCCGACGGCTGGCTGCGTGCCGACGCGCTCACCACAGACCTCGCCGGTGGCTCCACCGTCGACTACGTCAACTCCGGGGCGGTCAGCCGGGCCGAGCCACTGCGGACGGCGGTGGACGACTCGCGCGCGGTCGCCGCGGTCAACGGCGACTTCTTCGACATCAACAACTCGGGCGCCGCCCAGGGGGTCGGGATCCGCGACGGCGAGCTGATCCAGTCGGCGGTCAGCGGTCACCGCAACGCGGCGGCGATCACGGCGAACGGGCTCGGCCGGGTGATCGAGGTGAACTTCGACGGCACCGCGACCCTGCCCACCGGGCCGGTCCCACTTACCCAGTTCAACAACCTGGTCCAGGCCGACGGCATCGGCGCGTTCACCGAGCTGTGGGGGACGTACTCCCGGCAGCGTGCCGTCGAGGGCGCGGCCCGGGTGGTCGAGGTCACCGTGACCGGCGGTCGGGTGGCCGCGGTGGCGGACGCGGCCGGCAGCGGCCCGATCGTCGCCGGCAGCACCGTGCTGCTGGGTCGCGACGCCGGCGCGACCGCCCTCGCGGGGCTCCGCCCCGGCGACCAGGTCACTGTGGCCTGGCGGCCGAAGTCGTCCGACGGCAGCGACCTGCACGCGGCTGTCGGTGGCGGGAGCGTCCTGGTCCGCGACGGCGTCGTGCAGAGCATCGCCGACCCCACGCTGGCACCGCGCACCTCGGTCGGGTTCAGCGCCGACGGAAGCAAAATGATCATGTTGACGGTGGACGGTCGTCAGGTCGACAGCCGCGGCGTCACCCAGACCGAGATGGGCCGGATGATGGCCGAGTTGGGCGCACACCACGCGCTCAACCTGGACGGTGGCGGCTCGTCCACGCTGCTGGCCCGCGAGCCGGGCGCGTCGGCCGTGCAGGTGGAGAACGGCCCCTCCGACGGCAGCGAGCGGGCCGTGCCCAACGGCTTGGCGATCTACGCGCCGAAGGGCAGTGGCCGGCTCACCGGCTACTGGGTCGAGACGGCAAGCGACCCCACAGTCGCCCCGGGCGTCTCGCCGGTGCGCGGTGGCCGGCCGGACCGCGTCTTCCCCGGACTGACCCGTACCCTCACCGCGGCCGGCTACGACGAGACGTACGGCCCGGCGGCCGGCGCGCCCTCCTGGCGGGCCACCCCTGCGGTACGCGGCCGGGTCGACCGCGCCGGCGTGTTCCACGCGGGCGCGCCGGGGGCCAGCACTGTCACCGCCGCGCGGGGCCGCGTCACCGGCTCGCTGAACCTCACAGTCCTCGGCCCGCTGGCCCGGGTCGGCACCACCGTGCCCCGGGTCGGCCTCACCGGCCGCGACGGCAACGCCCTGGTAGGCGTGGTCGGGTACGACGCCGAGGGCAACACCGCGCCGATCGAGCCGCGGGACGTGACGCTGGACTACGACAGGGAGCTGCTGCAAATCACCTCCACCGGCGACGGCAACCTGACCGTCACCGCGCTGCGGGACACCGGCTCGGCCCTGGTGACCGTCCACGTCGGACGGGCCAGCGCCGTCCTGCCGGTCACCGTCGGCCTGACCGACGTGCCGGTCGCCGGCTTCGACGACGCCGCCTCCTGGAGGTTCAGCCAGGCCCGGGCCAGCGGGTCGGTCGCGCCGGCCCCCGGGCACACCGGCACCGGCCTGAAGATGTCGTACGACTTCAGCCAGTCCACAGGCACCAGGGCCGCGTACGCCGATCCGCCCGCCTGGATCGAGGTGCCCGGCCAGCCGCAGGCGTTCGGCATGTGGATCCACGGCAACGGCACCGGGGAGTGGCCCAGCCTGCACCTGCACGACGCACAGGACACCCAGCACGTGCTGCGCGGCCCCCTGATCACCTGGACCGGCTGGCGGTACGTGGAGTTCGCGGTGCCCGCCGGTGTGCAGTACCCGGTGCGGGTGCGCCGCTTCTACGTGGCCGAGACGAACGCCGCCGCGCAGTACACAAGCGAGGTGGTCATCGACGACCTGGTGGCGAAGGTGCCGCCCACGGTCGACGTGCCGGCGGTGGCCCCGCGTACCGACCGGGTGGTGGTCCGCGACGGCACTGTGGACGGCGCGCCGTGGCGGTTCGCGGTGCTCTCCGACGCGCAGTTCGTCGCCGCGGACCCGGACAGCGACCTGGTCGGCCAGGCCCGGCGGACGCTGCGCGAGGTGAAGGCGGCCCGGCCGGACTTCCTGCTGATCAACGGGGACTTCGTGGACACCGCCTACCCGGCCGACTTCGCGCTGGCCAGGCGGATCCTCGACGAGGAACTGGGCGACGCGCTGCCCTGGTACTACGTGCCAGGCAACCACGAGATCATGGGTGCCCCGATCAGCAACTTCGAGGCGGCGTTCGGTGCGACCTCCCGGGTGTTCGACCACAACGGCACCCGCTTCGTCACGCTGAACTCGTCCACCGGGACGCTGCGCGGCGGCGGCTTCGACCAGGTGCGGATGCTGCGCGAGACGCTTGACGCGGCGGCCACCGACAGGCGCGTGGGCTCGGTCGTCGTCCTGCACCACCATCCGGCGCGGGATCCCAGCCCGGCGCAGGCCAGCCAGCTCACCGACCGCAAGGAGGCGGCGCTGCTGGAGCAGTGGCTTGCCGACTTCCAGCACCGCACCGGCAAGGGCGCGCTGTTCGTGGGCGGGCACGTCGGCACGTTCCACGCCGACCGGGTGGACGGCGTGCCGTACGTGATCAACGGCAACTCGGGTAAGACCCCGTCCACCCCCGCCGAACAGGGCGGCTTCACCGGCTGGACGGAGTTCGGCGTCGACCCGGTCACCCCGGCCGAGGCCGACCGGGCCCGCCGCGACCCGCTCGCCGAGGGGCCGCCCTGGGTGGACGCGGAGTTCCACGCCCACGTGGACCGGCTCGCGCTGAACGCCCCGGCCAGCGTGGCGGTCGGCGTCCCGGCGACGGTCACCGCCACGCTCACCCAACCCGGCGGGCGTACGGTTCCGGTGGCCGCACCGGTCAGCGCCGACTGGTCCGCCTCGCCCGGGGTGCACATCGGCGGGTCGGCCGGGGTGCGTCCCTGGCACACGGCCCGCTTCGACCCGGCCACCGGCACCCTGACGGCACTGCGGCCCGGCGCCCCGGTACGCCTCACCGTCGCCGTCAACGGCGTCCTCGCCGACGCCACCGTCACGGTCACCCGGTGAACCGTCCGGACGGGCCCCCGTGCGCCCGGGGGCCCGTCCGGACACACCTCAGAAGTCGCCCTCGGCCACCTGGAACACGGTGAGGCCGAGTTCCCGCCACATCCGCACCACCTGGACGCGGTCGTCGAACACGCCCACCACCCGGTAGCGGTCCCGGATCTCCCGGTCGTAGATCTCCCGCTTGACCACCGAGTCCTTGCGGGAGTCGCCGACGGCCCGCAGGTGCAGCCCGAGGTAGGGGACCCGGACGTGCCGGGCCAGCCACGCCTCGGTGGCCGCCCGCGCGGAGGCGTCCCGCCCGGAACAGAACACCACCCCGTACCCGGCCGCGTGCATGGCCCGGACCGCCGCGATCACCGCCGGGTTCGGCTGGTCCTCACCCACCCGGGTCATGTCGTACGGGCTGCGGGACACGGCAAGCGCGACGGTGCCGTCGATGTCCACCAGGACGATCTCCGGCGGTTCGGAAGACGGCGGGTGCACGGCGGCGGGCCGGCCGGTGCGGGCCTGCGGCACCGGCAGTGGCAGGGCCCGCCCCGCCAGGTACCGGTCGTGCAGCCGTCGGATGGCGTCCGCGCCCACCTGCTCGGCCGCCGGGCGGGCGGCGTCGCGGCGCAGGCACTCGTCGAGGGGTACGTCGGTGAAGTCGTGCACCTCGAACTCCGCCCCGTGCCGGGCGGCCAGGTCGGCCCAGTCCCGCAGTGTCCGTGCCCGCAGGTTGGTGTCGTCCACGCACACGTCCGCCCGGGCCCGCAGCAGCGCCTCCACCTGGGCCCGCTGCACGACTGTGACCTGCGCCTCCGCCCACTGGGTGAAGAGCCGCTCGCCGTGCAGCATCCGGCGCAGGTCGTCCCTGTTCACCCGGACCACCGACGGCTGGAGCGTGCGGGCGAACGTCGTCTTGCCCGAGGCGGGCAGGCCACGGGTGGCGATCAGTCGGGTCATCGGCGCCTCTCGGGCTCGACGGGCGTACCCCCGGCGGGGCACGCGACTGCGGTTCGTCGGGTGGACGAATGCCCCGCCGGGCGTCGGGAATGCGGACGGGTGGGCACGTGTTGACGATGCCGGACGAGGTGTGCGGCCCGATTGCCGGGTCGGCTCAGGCCCATGGCACACTGGTCAATCGGCCACCGGTTCCGGTTCACGCCCGAGCCCGTCGCGTACGGCGCGACGAGCGGTGACGGCGACCCGGCGACCACCAACGAGAGGACCGAGGCGAGATGAAGGCAAACATCCACCCGGAGTACGTGACCACCGAGGTCAGCTGCTCCTGTGGCAACACGTTCACGACCCGCAGCACCGCCAAGGGCGGGGCGATCCACGTCGAGACCTGCAGCGCCTGCCACCCGTTCTACACCGGTAAGCAGCGCGTTCTCGACACCGCCGGCCGGGTCGCGAAGTTCCAGCAGAAGTACGCCAAGGTTCAGGCCAAGAAGGCCAAGTAACTCCCCGTTCGGCGCCCGCGTCCGGTTTTGCACCGGACGCGGGCGCCGTCCGCGTTCCACCCGGTTTTCGCCTGGCCCGGCCGGCGCCCGCACCCTCGAAGGAGCATCCGCAGCATGAGCAGCGAGCGTCTGGCCGGCCTCCTCGACGAGTACGCCGAGTTGGAGAAGCGGCTGGCCGACCCGGCGATCCACGCCGACCAGGCCACCGCCCGCCGGGTCGGCCGTCGGTACGCCGAGCTGGTGCCGCTGCACAAGGCCGCAGGTGAGCTGGAGCAGGCGCGCGCCGACCTGGCCGCGGCCCGCGAGCTGGCCGCCGAGGATCCCTCCTTCGCCTCCGAGGCGGAGTCGATCGCGGCCTCCCTGCCGGTTCTGGAGGAGCGCCTCGCCGAGCTGCTCATCCCGCGTGACCCGCACGACGCCAAGGACGTGATCGTCGAGATCAAGGCCGGTGAGGGCGGCGAGGAGTCCGCGCTGTTCGCAGGTGACCTGCTGCGGATGTACACCAGGTACGCCGAACGCCACGGCTGGGTCACCGAGGTGATCGACGCGCAGGATTCGGACCTCGGCGGGGTCAAGGACGTGTCGCTGTCGATCAAGACCAAGGGCGTGCCCGAGGGTGGTAACGGCGTCTGGTCGCGGCTCAAGTGGGAGGGCGGCGTGCACCGGGTGCAGCGCGTCCCGGTCACCGAGTCGCAGGGCCGGATCCACACCAGCGCCGCCGGGGTGCTGGTGCTGCCCGAGGCCGAGGACGTCGACGTCACCATCGACGCCAACGACCTGCGGATCGACGTGTTCCGCTCGTCCGGGCCGGGCGGGCAGTCGGTGAACACCACCGACTCGGCCGTGCGGATCACCCACGTGCCGACCGGCATCGTCGTGTCCTGCCAGAACGAGAAGTCCCAGTTGCAGAACCGGGAGCAGGCCATGCGCATCCTGCGGGCCCGGCTGCTCGCTGCCGCCCAGGAGCAGGCCGACGCCGCGGCCTCCGACGCCCGCAAGGCGCAGGTACGCACGGTGGACCGCTCGGAGCGGATCCGCACGTACAACTTCCCGCAAAACCGGATCACCGACCACCGGATCGGCTACACGGCGTACAACCTGGACCTGGCCCTGGCCGGTGAGCTGGACGGTGTCCTGGACGCCCTGACCGAGGCCGACCGCGCCGCCCGCCTGGCCGGCGACACCGAGCTGACCCGCCGCTGACCCGGCCGGCGGTCAGCTGGCGCGGGGCCGGGACTTGGCGCGCAGCATCTCCCGGTCGGCCACCTCGAAGGCGACGCTCAGCGCGTCGCGGAGTCCACCGCCGCCGGAGACCTCGGCGAAGCCGATGCTCACCCCGACCGGGGTGCCCGGCACCAGCGACTCCCAGTCCTCGGCGAGCACCGCCGCCTCGATCCGCCGGGCCACCTCGGCGGCCTCGGCCATCCCGGTGTCCGGCAGTACCACGACGAACTCGTCACCGCCGTAGCGGGCCACGAAGTCGCCCCGGCGCATCACCCGGTTGATCACCCCGGCGATGCGTTGCAGGACCAGGTCGCCCGAGTGGTGCCCGTGCCGGGTGTTGACCGCCTTGAACCCGTCCAGGTCGCAGACGCCGATCACCACCCGCTCGCCGCGGGTCACCACAGCGGTGATGTACCGCTCGAGTCGGCGGCGGTTGGGCAGGCCGGTGAGCGGGTCGGTGAGTGCCTCACCCTCGAACCGGGCCGCCTCGCGGCGCATCTCCTCGTGGTCGATCCGGGCGGCGATGCCGTCGATGTAGACGTCGCGCAGCCGGTCGTTGCGCTGCGCGGCCAGCCGGAACGCCAGCCGGTCGGCCCGGTGCGCGGCCACGTGGTCCCCGGCGCGGGCCAGCGCGATGCTGCGCAGCCGGGCCGGTTCCGCCGCGCCGAGCGTCTCGGTGGAGACCCGGACGGTGTCCAGCCGGGCCACCGCCTCGATCGGCCGGCCGGCGGCGACGGCCAGGCAGACCTGCCCGAGGTGCCGCATGTCGCGCGCCCGTGCGCTGTCACCGCCGTTCTGGAGCAGGTGGGACGGGTGGGTGTCGGCTGTCGGCTCCACCCGGTCGCCGAGCGCGGCCTGCCGGGCCGCCGCGTACCCGTACGCGGCGAGGCTGCTCGGGCGCAGCCGGTCGGCGCGACCGTTGTGCACGAACCGGGCCAGATCGGCGGCGACGTCGCGGAGCACCCGCAGGCAGCCGTCGCTGTCGCCGTTGTGGTCGAGTGCCACGGCGTTGCGCAGCCGGATGCCCGGCGCGGCGAACGTCTCCTCGGGGATCCCGGAGGTCACGCCCAGTTGCCGGGCGCGTTCGATCGCGCCGAGGGCGTACCCGTGGAAGCTGAGGTAGCTGTAGGCCATCGCGAGGTCGTGCCAGCCCCAGGCGGTGTCCCGGTCCGGGTCCTCCACGGCACTCAGCGCCCGGGCGGCCTTCACCAGGTGGGTGACGCAGCGGTCCAGTGCGCCCTGGTGGTGCGCGGCGAGCGCCGCAAGGGCGTTGAGGTGCCCGTGCAGGTAGGGCTCGGCGAGGTCCCGGACCGCCGCCGACGCCTCCTCGATGGCCCTGGTGAACTCCGCCGTCCGACCGAGATTGATCAGCGCGGAGAGGCGTTGCACCATGGCGTCCGCTCGCGCCGCCGGGTCGTTGGTGGTGCGGATCACCCGCTCCAGCAGCCCGTACGCCTCCGCTGAGCGGCTGGCCTCCTGCAACGCCCGGGCGTGCGTCAGGGCGTCAACCTGGTCATCGACCCGGTCGAGCCAGCCCACCCGCCGACCTCCTGTCGTGTGCGTCTCGGCGCACCCGTTCGTCACGTAGCCCGCGACGCATCATGATTATCGCGTGACCACTCTGCCGCAACACCCCCCTGAAGGGACAGGGCGGCTCCGTCCGTCCGCCGCGGTGGCCCGCGCGGCCCGGGCGCTCGAAGCCTCGGGGGTGGGCCCGGCCCGGGTGGAGGCGGAACTGCTGGCGGCGTACGTGCTGGGGGTGCCGCGCGGCCGGCTGGCGCTCGCCGACGACCTGGGCGCCGACGAGCTGGCGCGGCTCGACGAACTGGTCCGCCGGCGCGCCGGGCGGGAGCCGTTGCAGCACCTGACCGGCCGGGCCGCGTTCCGGCACCTGGAGCTGGCGGTCGGCCCGGGTGTCTTCGTGCCCCGACCGGAGACGGAGTTGCTGGCCGGCTGGGGCGTCGAGCAGGCCCAGACCCGACCCGATCCGCTGGTGGTGGACCTGTGCAGCGGCTCCGGCGCCATCGCGCTGGCGGTGGCGCAGGAGCTGCCGGAGGCACGCGTGGTGGCGGTGGAGCGGTCCCCGCAGGCGCTGGCGTGGCTGCGGCGCAACGCGGCGGAACGGGCCGCGGCGGGGGACCGCCCGATCGAGGTGGTCGAGGCGGACGTGACCGCGCCGGATCTGCTGGCGGAACTGGCCGGTCGGGTGGACGTGCTGCTCTGCAACCCGCCGTACGTGCCGGTCGAGGTGGTGGTGCCGCCCGAGGTGGCCGCGCACGACCCGGCGGAGGCGGTCTTCGGTGGGGCGGACGGCCTGGCGGTGATCCGGCCGGTGATCAGCCGGGCGGCGGCGCTGCTGCGCCCGGACGGCGTGGTGGGCGTCGAGCACGACGACACGCACGGCGCGGCGGTGCCCGGCCTGTTCGTCGCGGACGGCCGGTTCACCGCCGTGGCGGAGCATCGGGACCTCGCCGGCCGGCCCCGGTACGCGACCGCGTCCCGACGGGCGGACGGCCAGCACGCCCCGGGCGCGGCGGCGTGGCAGACTGACTCCTCGTGATGCTCTACGACTGCCGGTCGCCCGCCGATCGGGACCGCGGCATCGCTGCGGCCATCGAGGCGGTCAAGAACGGCGAACTGGTCGTCCTCCCGACGGACACCGTCTACGGGATCGGCGCGGACGCGTTCACCCCGTACGCGGTCAAGGCGCTGCTGGACGCGAAGGGCCGGGGTCGGCAGATGCCGCCGCCGGTGCTGATCGGGTCCCGGCACACCCTGGACGGGTTGGTCTTCTCGCTGCCCACCGCCGCGCGTGACCTGGTGGAGGCGTTCTGGCCTGGTGCGTTGACGATCGTCGTCGAACACTCGCCGAGCCTCCAGTGGGATCTGGGCGACAAGACGGGCACTGTGGCGGTGCGGATGCCGCTGCACCCGGTGGCCCTGGAGGTGCTGCGGGAGACCGGTCCGATGGCGGTGTCGTCGGCGAACAAGACGGGTCAGCCCGCCGCGGTGACCGCCGAGGAGGCGCGCGACCAGCTCAGCTACTCGGTGCGGGCGTACCTGGAGGCCGGTCCCTGCCCGGATCCGGTGCCCAGCACGATCGTGGACCTGACCGGTGAGGTGCCGCAGTTGCTGCGGGCCGGGGCGATCCCGCTGGAGAAGCTGCGCGACGTGGTTCCGGATCTCGTCGACAGTCAGGGGGCCTGAGTGCCCCCGTTCACCGTGCTGCACGTCTGCATGGGCAACATCTGTCGGTCGCCGATGGCCGAGCGGCTGCTCGCCCTCGCGGTGCGGGAGCGGTTGGCGCGGCGTGAGCAGGACCCGGCGCGGGCGGAGGAGTTGCTGTTCAGCCACAGCGCCGGCACGGGTGGTTGGCACGCGGGCGAGGAGATGAACCCGCCGGCGGCGCGGCAGGTCGTCGGGCGCGGCGGGGACGTCGAGGGTTTCACCGCGCGCAAGCTGCGTTCGGACCACATCGACGCGGCCGACCTGGTGCTGACCGCGACCGCCGACCAGCAGGAGTACGTGGTGGCGTTGCGACCGGACGCGGCGGCCCGCACGTTCGTGCTCGGCGAGTTCGGCCGGTTGCTCGCGGCGGTGGACGCGAGCGCGCTGCCGCCGGCCGAGGCGACCCCGGAGGCGGTGTACGCCCGGGGCGTGGCCCTGGTGGCCGCGGCGCAGGACGCCCGGCTGGGCGTCTCGGCGTTGCCGACCGACGACCTGGACGACCCGTGGGGTCGTGGTGACCAGTGCTTCAGCCGGGTCGCCGACGAGATCGAGGAGACGGTCCACCCGCTGGTCGGCGCGCTGCTGCCCTGAGCGCCGTGCGAGTTTCCTCCGGGTTTGGTGAAAACCCGGGGCGAAAGGGGCGTTCCGGGTCATTCTGAACGGGTCCTAGCGTGACCGGCTCCTGCGGGGAGAGCTGATGATCCGGGCCCATCTCGACAAACTGCTGACCGTGGTGATCGCCGGCGTACTGGCCGGGCTGGTGCTGGCCGTGGCCGCCCTGCCCGCGGCCCTGGTCTTCGGAATCGGCTTCAGCGCCCTGTCCACGCCCTACTCGGAGCTGCCGAACACCCTGCGGACGCCACCCACCGCGCAGCGCTCCAACCTCTACGCCAACGACGGCACCACCCTGATCACCTCCTTCTACCAGGAGGACCGGTGGGACGTGCCGTTGCGGGAGGTGGCGCCGGTGATGCGCCAGGCGATCGTGGCCGCCGAGGACGTCCGGTTCTACCAGCACAGCGGGGTGGACCTGCGCGGTGTGGTGCGCGCGTTCACTGTCAACAAGCGCGACGGGCAGACCCGGCAGGGCGCCTCCACGCTCACCATGCAGTACGTCCGCAACGTCCTGAGCAGCGACCCCCGGCTGACCGAGCGGCAGCGTCGGGCCGCCACCGAGGTCACCACCGCCCGCAAGCTCCAGGAGATGCGGTACGCCCTGGCGATGGAGCGGGAGCTGAACAAGGAGGAGATCCTCACCCGCTACCTGAACATCGCCTACTTCGGCGCCGGCGCGTACGGCATCGCGGCGGCGAGCAAGCGCTACTTCTCCCGCAGCCCCGCCGACCTCACCCTCGCCCAGGCCGCGCTGCTGGCCGGCCTGGTCCGCTCCCCGGACAGCGACGACCCGATCAACGGGGACGCCGACAGCGCCCTGAACCGGCGGACGTACGTACTTGAGCAGTTGGTGGAGACCGGCCAGGTGTCGGCGGAGGCGGCGGCTGCGGCCCGGGCCGAGCCGTTGCAGTTACGGCCCAGCGAAACCCCCAACGACTGCACGGCGGTACCTGACGGGAACAACGACTGGGGGTTCTTCTGCGACTGGTTCACCAGGTGGTGGAGCGACCAGCCGGCGTTCGGGTCGACCGCCGACGAGCGGCAACGCACGCTGCGCCGGGGCGGGTTCTCCATCGTCTCCTCGCTGGACCCGGGGGTGCAGCGGGCCACCACCGAGCAGGTCCTGCGGATCTACCGGCCGACCGAGGCGCGGGCGGTGCCGACAGTCGTCGTGCAGCCCGGCACCGGCCGGGTGCTGGCGATGTCGGTGAACCGCAACTACAGCGTCGAGGACAACCCGGTCGGGCAGAAGAACCACCCGAACACGGTCAACCAGCTGGTCGCCGGCGGCGGCGCGATCGAGGGGTACCAGGGCGGGTCCACGTTCAAGCTCTTCGCCCTGCTCGCCGCGCTGGAGTCCGGGATGCCGCTGTCGACGGACTTCGTCGCGCCCACCCAGCTGCTCACCCGCTTCCCGGTGACCGGCCCGGGCAGTTGCGACGGCCGCTGGTGCCCGGCCAACGCCAGCCCCTCGTCGATGGACGGCCCACGCACCATGTGGACCGCGTTCGGCCGCTCGGTGAACACCTACTTCGCCTGGCTCACCGAGCGGGTGGGCGCCGACCGGGTGGTCGAGATGGCCGAGCGGCTCGGCATCGTGCTGCGTGCCGACTCCGACGCCCGGCTCGCCAGGTACGGCGCGAAGGACTGGGGTCCGTTCACCCTGGGCGTGGCCGCGACGACCCCGTTGGACCTGGCCACGGCGTACGCCACGGTGGCCGCCGAGGGGACCTGGTGCGCGCCGCTGCCGGTCGTCTCGATCACCGACTCGGGTGGCCGGCCGGTCGACGCCGCGAAACCGGACTGCCGGCAGGTGCTCGACACCGACGTGGCCCGGGCGGCCGCCGACGCCGCCCGCTGCCCGGTCGGCGATCAGTCGATGTACGGGCGCTGCGACGGCGCCACGGCACCCGGCCTGCGCGCCCGGCTCGGCCGGCCGGTGGCCGGTAAGACCGGCAGTTCGGAGCGGTACGAGACGGAGACGGTCGTGGCGTTCACCCCGCAGCTCGCTGTCGCGTCGATGGCGGCGAACCCTGACGACCCCCGCGACGCGGTCGGTCAGGCGGTGCAGGCGCGGATGGTGGACGCGGTGGGTGAGGTCCTGTCGGTCGCCCTGCGCGACCAGCCGGTCCGCGACTTCGTCCCCCCGAGCGAGCAGGCCGCCTTCCAGCAGACCAACCCTCGGGGAGGCAACTGACCCCCTCGGTCCCGCGAACTTGCACTTTGTGTCGCCGTTCTGCGCTCCAGGTCCCTTTCATCCCGACTGAAAGTGCAAGATCGCGAGGGCGGGGCGGGGGCGGGGTCAGGGGGTTTGTTCGGCGTTGCGGGCTATGTTGCGGGCCATTCCGCCGAAGACCACCGCGTGGAACGGGGCCACCGAGCCCCAGTAGGCGTGCCCGGCGAGGCCGCGGGGCAGGAAGACGGCGCGTTGCTGGTAGCGGCTGCGGCCCCCGTCGGCAGGCAGTGCCCGCATCTCCAGCCAGGCCCGGCCGGGCAGCCGCATCTCGGCGCGCAGCCGCAGCAGCTCGCCGGGGACGATCTCCTCGACCCGCCAGAAGTCCAGCGCCTCGCCGACCTGGAGGCGGTGCGGGTCGCGTCGGCCCCGGCGTAGTCCGACGCCGCCGACCAGCCGGTCCAGCCAGCCGCGGATCGACCAGGCCAGCGGGAACGAGTACCAGCCGTGCTCGCCGCCGACGCCCTCGATGACCCGCCAGAGCGCCGCCGGTGACGCGTCCACCGCCCGCTCCCGGATGTCGGTGTACGCGGTGCCACCGGACCACTCCGGGTCGCTGGGCAGCGGCTCGGCGGGCGCGTCCGGACCGCTCGCGGTCGACCAGCGGGTCTCCACCTGGGCGTCGCGTACCTTGGCCAGCGCCAGCGCCACCGCGTCGTCGAAGCCGGTCAGCCCGCCGGGCGGGTCCGGCACGTACCGGGCGATGTCGTGTTCGTCCGCGACAGCCTCCTGAATCAGGCTCTCCACCAGCGGGCGGGCTATTGCGTTCGGCACCGGGGTGATCAGGCCGACCCAGTGCGAGGAGAGCGACGGGGTCAGCACCCGGACCGGCACGATGATCCGCCGGCGCAGCCCGGCGACCCGGGCGTAGCGCTGCATCATCTCGCGGAACGTCAGCACGTCCGGCCCGCCGATGTCGAAGCCCCGGTTGACCTCCGGCGGCAGCGCGGTGCAGCCGACCAGGTAGTTCAGCACGTCGCGGACGGCGATCGGCTGGATCCGGTTCCGCACCCAGCGCGGCGTGATCATGGCGGGCAGGCGCTCGGTCAGGTACCGCAGCATCTCGAACGATGCCGAGCCCGATCCGATGATCACCGCAGCCCGGAGCACCGCCGTGGGAACCCCGCTGTCCAGCAGGATCCGGCCCACCTCCGCCCGGGAGCGCAGGTGCGGCGAGGGGGCCGCGTCGGTCGCCGGCAGCGGACCGCCCAGGTAGACGATCCGGCGTACGCCGGCCGCGCGGGCCGCCGCCGCGAAGTTGGTCGCGGCCGTCCGGTCGACGGACTCGAAGTCGGGCCGACCCAGCGAGTGCACCAGGAAGTACGCGACGTCCACGTCGGCGAAGGCGGCGGGCAGCGTCTCCGGCCGGCTCAGGTCGCCCTCGACGATCTCGGCCGCGGAGGCCCAGGGTACGTCGCGCAGCCGCACCGCCTTGCGGGCGAGGCAGCGGACGGTGTGACCGTCGGCGAGCAGCAGCGGCGTCAGTCGCCCGCCGATGTATCCGGTGGCTCCGGTGACGAGGCATCTCACGGCTTCCAGTGTGCGGCCCCCTAGACTCGTTCGCTGTGGAGACCGAGACGAGCACCTTCTGGGGGCCGGATTTCGCCCAGCTCAGGGCCACCGACCCGGAGATCGCCGAGGTGGTCCTCGGCGAGCTGGACCGGTTGCGGGGTGGCCTTCAGCTGATCGCCAGCGAAAATCTGACCTCGCCCGCGGTGCTGGCCGCGCTCGGTTCGACGCTCACCAACAAGTACGCCGAGGGCTATCCGGGCCGGCGCTACTACGGCGGTTGCGCCGAGGTGGACCGGGCCGAGGAGATCGGCATCGCCCGGGCCAGGGAGCTCTTCGGAGCCGAGCACGCCAACCTCCAGCCGCACTCCGGGGCGAGCGCCAACCTCGCCGCGTACGCCGCGCTGGTGCAGCCGGGGGACACGGTGCTGGCGATGGACCTGCCGCACGGTGGGCACCTCACCCACGGCAGCCGGGTGAACTTCTCCGGCAAGTGGTTCCACCCGGTCGGCTACACGGTCCGCCCGGACACGGAGTTGATCGACTACGACGAGGTGCGGGACCTGGCCCGGGCGCACTGACCCAAGATGATCATCTGCGGCGCCACGGCGTACTCCCGGCTGATCGACTTCGCCCGGTTCCGGGAGATCGCCGACGAGGTCGGCGCGTACCTGATGGTGGACGCCGCGCACTTCATCGGCCTGGTCGCCGGCCGGGCGATCCCGTCCCCGGTGCCGTACGCCGACGTCGTCTGCGCCACGACCCACAAGGTGCTGCGCGGCCCGCGCGGCGGCATGATCCTGTGCCGGGAGTCGCTTGCCCAGCGGATCGACAAGGCCGTCTTCCCGTTCACCCAGGGCGGCCCGCTGATGCACGCCGTGGCCGCGAAGGCGGTCGCGCTGCGCGAGGCGGCCCAGCCGGAGTTCCAGACGTACGCCGGTCAGGTGGTCCGCAACGCGCAGGCGCTCGCGGCCGGCCTGGCCGCCGAGGGGATGCGTCAGGTGTCCGGCGGCACCGACACCCATCTGGCCCTTATCGACCTGCGGGAGCTCGGCGTGACCGGTGCCGAGGCGGAGAACCGCTGCGACGCCGCGTCGATCACCTTGAACAAGAACGCCATCCCGTACGACCCGCAGCCGCCGATGGTGGCCTCCGGCATCCGGGTGGGCACGCCGAGCGTCACCACCCAGGGAATGCGGGAGGGGGAGCTGCGGCAGGTGGCCGCCCTGATCGCCCGCGCGGTACGCACCGATCCGGGTGCCCCGGGCGGCGCCGACGAGCTGGCCCGTGTCGGTGCCGAGGTGGCCGAACTGGTCGCCGCCTTCCCGGCGTACCCCCGTGGCTGAGCCCGGGGTGGTCGAGGCCGACACCGACCGGCGGTGGCGGCTGCGGCACCTGCCGGTGCTCCTTGCCTCGTCGGTGGCGCTGGCCGCGGTCGCGGCGGTGGTGGGTGGGGCCACCGGCGGCGTGACTGCCGCGTTCGGCGCGGCGGCCGGCGTGGGCGTCACGGTGCTCAGCTACACCCTCACGACAGTGGTGCTGGCCTGGGCCGACCAGATCAACACGCAGTTGGTGCTGCCGCTCGGGCTGGGTCTGTACGCGCTGAAGTTCACCCTCCTGGGTGTGGTCATGGTGGCGGTCGCGTCGACCGGTTGGCCCGGGTTGGTCCCGCTCTGCCTCGGCATCGTCGCCGGGGTGGCAGTGTGGACGGCGGTGCACATCTGGTGGCTGACCAGGGTGCATGCGCGTCGACCGCGGAGCTGACCTGGCGATCGGCCGAGCCTCGTCCCAGCTTTCGGACGCGCGGCAATGTGTCGGCCTCCGGTCATTCTCCGACGGGCGGAAGGGGAGTAGCGTGCCCACAGACGACGCGAGCCCAGAGATGCCCACACAACGACGGTTGTGCGGGGGGTGAGGCACAGCCTCGTCTTCCCGGCTGATATCGTTCGCCCCGTCATGGCTGGTGACCAAACCCCCCGTCCCGCCGGTGAACCGGACGACATTCCGTCCGGTGCCGGTCAGGGTTGGACCGCGCTCAGCTACCTCATCGGAGGCATGCTCGTGTGGGGTTTCATCGGCTGGCTGGTCGACCAGTGGCTCGACACCGGTGGCGTCGCCACCGGGATCGGCGTCGTGCTCGGCATGGCTGGGGGAATCATCCTGGTCGTCCGCCGACTCGGCACGCCTACTTAGGAAGGGACGCGGTGTTCGGACAGGCGAACGTCCTGGCGGCGGGCCAGGCGAATTTCCCACCCACGGTGGAGGACTTCTACCTGCCCAGCATCCTGCCCTGGGGTGCGCACGACTCGTACTGGTTCACCAAGATCACTGCGATGGTCTGGATCGCCGTCGGCGTCCTGATCATCTTCTTCCTGGCGACGTACCGGAAGCCGCAGCTGGTGCCGACCAAGAAGCAGTGGCTCGCCGAGTCGATCTACGGCTTCGTGCGCAACAACATCGCCGTGGACATGATCGGCCACGCGGGTGTGCGGTTCGCCCCGTACTTCACGACGCTCTTCTGCTTCGTGCTGCTGACGAACGCGTTCGCGATCATCCCGTTCTTCCAGATCTCGCCGAACTCGCACATCGCCTTCCCGGCGATCCTCGCGATCATCAGCTACGTGCTGTTCAACTACATCGGCATCCGGCACCACGGCTTCGTCAAGTACTTCAAGAACTCGCTGATCCCGCCGGCACCCTGGTACATCCTGCCGCTGCTGATCCCGATCGAGCTCTTCTCGACCTTCATCGTCCGGCCGTTCTCGCTCGCGGTTCGTCTCTTCGCGAACATGTTCGCCGGTCACATGCTCCTGCTGGTCTTCACGCTCGGCGGTTTCGCCATGCTGAGCGCCAACGCCTGGCTGGCTCCGGTCTCGGTGCTCTCCTGGGTGATGACCATCGCGCTCACCTTCCTCGAGTTCCTGGTGATCTGCCTGCAGGCATACGTCTTCACCGTCCTCACCGCCAGCTACGTGCAGGGCGCGCTCGCCGACGAGCACTGATCCACCGCACCAACCGTTGTCGTCCCGCGTGAGAGTCACGCGTGATAACCAGGAGGAACCACACCAATGGACGCTAGCGTTCTCGCCGCGGTAGAGGGCAGCACCGCCGCCATCGGCTACGGCCTCGCGGCCATCGGCCCGGGCATCGGCGTCGGCCTGGTCTTCGCCGCCTACATCCAGTCGACCGCCCGCCAGCCGGAGTCGTCCCGGATGACTCTGCCGTACGTCTGGATCGGCTTCGCCGTCATCGAGGCGCTGGCGCTGCTGGGCATCGCCTTCGGCTTCATCTGGGCCGGCTGATCCCGCCCATCGACCGGGAGGTAACCATGTTCTTCCTCGCCGCTGAGGGTGGTGAGTCGACCCACAACCCGATCATTCCGCTCTGGCAGGAGATCGTGGTCGGTTCGGTCGCCTTCGCCGTGCTCTGCTTCGTGCTGATGAAGTTCGTCTTCCCGCGCATGGAGCAGACGTTCCAGGCTCGGGTCGACGCGATCGAGGGTGGCATCAAGCGCGCCGAGGCCGCCCAGGCCGAGGCGAACCAGCTGCTCGAGCAGTACCGTGCCCAGCTCGCTGAGGCCCGGACCGACGCCGCCAAGATCCGTGACGACGCGCGGGCCGACGCCGAGGGCATCCGGCAGGACATCCTCGCCAAGGCGCGGGAGGAGTCCGACCGGGTCATCCAGGCCGGCAAGGACGCGCTCGCCGCCGAGCGGGCCACCATCGTGCGTGAGCTGCGTGCCGAGGTCGGCACCATCGCGGTGGACCTGGCCAGCAAGATCGTTGGCGAGTCGCTTGCCGACGAGGCACGGCGCAAGGGCACCGTCGACCGGTTCCTGAGCGGCCTCGAGAGCACGGGGGCCCGCTGATGCAGGCCGCCAGCCGGGAGTCGTACAAGGCCGGGGCCGAGCGCCTCGACGCGTACGTCCGCGGCACCGACGCGGTCGCCGTGGCTCACGCCGCGAACGACCTCCTCGCCGTCGCCGGGCTGCTGCGACGGGAGCCCCGGCTGCGCCGGGCGCTCTCGGACCCGGCCCGGTCCGGCGCGGACCGCGCCGAACTGCTCGGCGGGATGCTGCGCGGCAAGATCGACGATGGGGCGCTCGAACTGCTGGTCTCTCTGGTCTCCGGCCGCTGGTCGGCGCCGTCGGAGCTGCTCGACGCCGTCGAGCGGCTCGGCGTCGAGGCAGTGCTGGCCAGCGTCGAAGCCTCCGGCGACCTGGGCGAGGTTGAGGACGAGCTGTTCCGCTTCGGGCAGGTCGTCGCCGGCGAGCCCGAGCTCTCGGCGGCGCTGTCGAACCCCGCGGCGCCGGTGGACCAGCGTGGGGTGCTGGTCGGTCAGCTACTGGCCGGCAAGACCCGCCTGGCCACCGTCCGCCTCATCGAAGTGGCGCTGTCCGGCTTCGGCGGGCGCTCCTTCAGCGGATCGCTCACCCGGCTCGTCGAACTCGCCGCCGAACGGCGGGACCGTCAGGTGGCGTACGTCACCGTGGCGGCCCCGTTGAGTGAAGAGGAAGAGCGCCGGCTGGGTGCGAGCCTCGCTGCGATATACGGTCGGGAGGTCTCCGTCAAGCAGACGGTCGACCCCCACGTCCTGGGTGGCGTGAGCGTGCGGGTCGGCTCCGACCTGTACGACGGCACCATCCTTCGCCGCCTCAACGAGACCCGCAACGCGCTCGCGAAGCGCTGAGCGGCCTCGCCGCCCAGTTCTGGGGCGGCGGCTCCGCCGCTCAGCGCCCGGATTGACAGACGCCATTCGGACCGGTCGGTACTAGGTATCCCGGGCCCCTGAATTTTAAGGAAGCAGAGGATGGCCGAGCTGACCATCTCGACGGAGGAGATCCGCGGCGCCCTGGAGCGCTACGTCTCCTCCTACTCGTCCGACGTCTCCCGCGAGGAGGTCGGCACCGTCGCCGACACCGGCGACGGCATCGCCCACGTCGAGGGCCTGCCCTCGACCAAGACCAACGAGCTCCTGGAGTTCGAGGACGGCACGCTCGGCGTGGCGTTGAACCTCGACGTGCGGGAGATCGGCGTCGTCGTCCTGGGTGACTCCGCCAAGCTGGAGGAGGGGCAGCGGGTCAAGCGCACCGACCGCGTGCTCTCGGTTCCGGTTGGCGACGCCTTCCTGGGCCGCGTGGTCAACGCGCTCGGCCAGCCGATCGACGGCCTCGGCGACATCGCCGAGGAGGGCTACCGCGAGCTGGAGCTGCAGGCTCCGAACGTGATGGCCCGGCAGTCGGTGTTCGAGCCGCTGCAGACCGGCATCAAGGCCATCGACGCGATGACCCCGATCGGTCGGGGTCAGCGTCAGCTGATCATCGGTGACCGGAAGACCGGCAAGACCACTGTCGCGCTGGACGCCATCCTCAACCAGCGGGACAACTGGCGTACCGGCGACCCGAAGAAGCAGGTCCGCTGCATCTACGTCGCCATCGGCCAGAAGGCCTCCACGATCGCCTCGATCAAGGGGCAGCTGGAGGAGGCGGGCGCGCTGGAGTACACGACCATCGTCGCCTCGCCGGCCTCCGACCCGGCCGGCTTCAAGTACCTGGCCCCGTACACCGGCTCGTCCATCGGGCAGCACTGGATGTACGGCGGCAAGCACGTCCTGATCGTCTTCGACGACCTGAGCAAGCAGGCCGAGGCGTACCGGGCCGTGTCGCTGCTGCTGCGTCGCCCGCCGGGCCGTGAGGCGTACCCGGGTGACGTCTTCTACCTGCACTCCCGCCTGCTGGAGCGCTGCGCGAAGCTCTCCGACGAGCTGGGTGGCGGCTCGATGACCGGTCTGCCGATCATCGAGACGAAGGCCAACGACATCTCGGCCTTCATCCCGACCAACGTCATCTCGATCACCGACGGCCAGATCTTCCTGGAGACCGACCTGTTCAACCAGGGCGTCCGTCCGGCGATCAACGTCGGCACCTCGGTCTCCCGGGTCGGCGGTGCCGCGCAGGTGAAGCCGATGCGCAAGGTGGCCGGTTCGCTGCGGCTCAACCTGGCCCAGTACCGCGAGCTGGAGGCGTTCGCCGCCTTCGCCTCCGACCTGGACCGGGCCTCCCGGGCCCAGCTGGACCGCGGTGTCCGGCTGGTCGAGCTGCTCAAGCAGCCGAACTACTCGCCGTACCCGGTGCAGGAGGAGGTCGTCTCGGTCTGGGCCGGCACCGAGGGCAAGCTGGACGACATCCCGGTGGGTGAGATCCGGCGCTTCGAGGCCGAGTTCCTCCAGTACCTGCGGCACAAGCACGAGGGTGTCCTCGCGTCGATCGCCGACAACCAGTGGGGCGATGACATCATCAACACCCTGGACACCGCGATCGCCGAGTTCAAGCAGGTCTTCCTCGGCAAGGAGGACGAGCGCAAGGTCAACGACGCGCCGGCCGCCCCGCTGGAGGGTGACCAGAACCGCGAGACGGTGACCCGCTTCCGCGACGGCGCGACCGACCGCCCGGCCGAGAGCTGATCCCATGGCGGCCCAGGTACGCGTTCTTCGTCAACGGATCCGCTCGGCGAAGTCGATGAAGAAGATCACCAAGGCGATGGAGCTCGTGGCGACGAGCCGGATCGCCAAGGCCCAGGCCCGGGTGGAGGCGTCCCTGCCGTACGCCCAGGCCATCACCGGTGTGCTCACGGCGCTGGCGTCCAACGCGCGGATCGACCACCCGCTGCTCACCCCGCGCGAGCGGGTGCGGCGGGCGGGCGTCCTGTTGGTCACCAGCGACCGTGGCCTGGCCGGCGGTTACAGCTCCAACGCGATCAGGATGGCGGAGTCGCTGATCGCGCGACTCAGGGCGGACGGCAAGGAGCCGGTGCTCTACGTCATCGGGCGTAAGGGTGTCGGGTACTACCGGTTCCGTGACCGGCCGATCGAGGCGAACTGGACCGGGTTCAGCGAGCAGCCGTCGTTCGAGGACGCCCGTACCGTCGGTGAGACGCTGATCAAGGCGTTCACGGCCGGCGCGGACGACGTCGACGGTGGCGCCGGTGCGGATGGTGTGCTGGGTGTCGACGAGTTGCACATCGTCTACACCGAGTTCCACTCGCTGATGACGCAGACCCCGGTCACCAAGATCATCGGCCCGATGCAGGTGGAGGACCGGCCGCGCTCCGAGGGGCTGCTGCCGGCGTACGAGTTCGAGCCGGAGGCGGAGGCGCTGCTCGACGCGCTCCTGCCGAGGTACATCAACACGCGGATCTACGCGGCGTTGATCGAGTCGGCGGCGAGTGAGTCGGCGTCGCGTCGGCGGGCGATGAAGAGCGCCACCGACAACGCCGAAGAGATGATCGACAAGTACACGCGTGAGATGAACTCGGCCCGGCAGGCCGGGATCACCCAGGAGATCAGCGAGATCGTCGGCGGCGCCAACGCGCTGGCCGCGTCGGGAAGTGAAGTGTGATGACTGCACCAGTAGAGACCAAGACGGCCACGGGTCGCGTGGTCCGGGTCATCGGCCCGGTCGTCGACGCCGAGTTCCCGCGCGACGCCATGCCGGCCCTGTTCAACGCCCTCAACGTGAAGGTGAACCTGTCCGGCGGTGAGAAGACGCTGACCCTGGAGGTCGCCCAGCACCTGGGTGACAACGTGGTCCGCGCCATCTCGATGCAGCCGACGGACGGCCTGGTCCGTGGCGCGGAGGTGACCGACCGCGGCGAGCCGATCACCGTTCCGGTGGGCGACGCGGTCAAGGGCCACGTGTTCAACGCGATCGGCGAGTGCCTCAACCTCACCGAGGGTGAGACCATCCAGGCCGACGACAGGTGGGGCATCCACCGCAAGGCCCCGGCCTTCGCCGACCTGGAGCCGAAGACCGAAATGCTGGAGACCGGCATCAAGGTCATCGACCTGCTCGCCCCGTACGTCAAGGGCGGCAAGATCGGCCTGTTCGGCGGCGCGGGCGTGGGCAAGACGGTGCTCATCCAGGAGATGATCACCCGTGTCGCCCGTAACTTCGGTGGTACGTCGGTGTTCGCCGGCGTGGGTGAGCGGACCCGTGAGGGCAACGACCTCATCGCCGAGATGACCGAGTCCGGCGTCATCGACAAGACCGCGCTCGTCTACGGCCAGATGGACGAGCCGCCGGGCACGCGTCTGCGGGTGGCGCTCTCCGCGCTGACCATGGCGGAGTACTTCCGGGACGTGAAGAAGCAGGAGGTGCTGCTCTTCATCGACAACATCTTCCGCTTCACCCAGGCCGGTTCGGAGGTCTCCACCCTGCTCGGCCGTATGCCGAGCGCGGTGGGTTACCAGCCGACCCTCGCCGACGAGATGGGCGAGCTCCAGGAGCGGATCACCTCCGTCCGGGGCCAGGCCATCACCTCGATGCAGGCGATCTACGTGCCGGCGGACGACTACACCGACCCCGCCCCGGCCACCACGTTCGCCCACCTCGACGCGACCACCAACCTGGAGCGGTCGATCTCCGACAAGGGCATCTACCCGGCCGTGGACCCGCTGGCGTCCTCGTCCCGGATCCTCGCCCCGGAGTTCGTCGGCCAGGAGCACTTCCAGGTCGCCACCGAGGTGAAGCGGATCCTGCAGCGCTACCGCGACCTGCAGGACATCATCGCCATCCTCGGCATCGAGGAGCTCTCCGAGGAAGACAAGATCACCGTGCAGCGCGCGCGGCGGATCGAGCGTTTCCTCTCGCAGAACACGTACGCCGCGGAGCAGTTCACCGGCGTGCCGGGCTCGACGGTTCCGATCAAGGAGACCATCGAGGCGTTCCGCAAGATCAGCGAGGGCGAGTACGACCACTTCCCCGAGCAGGCGTTCTTCATGTGCGGCGGTCTCGAGGAACTGGAGCGTAAGGCTGAGGAGCTGATGAAGGGCTGACCAGCCCCATCGGATTCGTCACCAAAAGACTGCCCCGGCAATGCCGGGGCAGTCTTTTGTTCATCTTCGCGCCCTACCATCGTCGCGGTCCGTTACTCGTGGTCGTCGCTCCCGTGTCGGCCGCGCTACGGTCGTTCCGCGCGTTCATGTGAACGAGCGTTCATCTTTGCAACCTTTCGGCGACGTGCGCCCGTCTTTCCCACGTGGGCGTAACGAACGGAGATGCTCGTGGCTAAGGCCGGCAAGAGTGGCCGCAGGACATCCGTGTGGCGGGGCGTCCCACGCTGGGCCAGGGTCTGCACGGTGTTCGGCGCCGTGCTGACCATGCTCAGCGGGGCGGCGCTGGTCGGCACCGAGGTGCTGATGGCCCGCTACGAGGGCGCGGTCGGCAAGGCCGACCTCTTCGGCGACCAGGCGGCGGGCGCCAAGGAGAAGAAGAGCGACATCAAGGGCCCCCTGAACATCCTGCTGGTGGGCATCGACCCGCGTACGCCCACGGCGGCGCCGCTGGCCGACTCGATCATGATCCTGCACGTGCCGGCCTCGATGGACCGGGCGTATCTCTTCTCGCTGCCACGCGACCTCTACGTCGACATCCCCGCGTTCAAGAAGGCCAACTTCCACGGCGAGAAGACGAAGATCAACGCTGCCATGTCGTTCGGCAGCCGGGTGCCCGGCGCGAACCCCGACGCGGCGCGCGGCTTCGAACTGCTGGCCACGACCGTGCAGAACGTGACGGGCATCAAGCGGTTCGACGCCGGCGCGATCATCAACTTCACCGGCTTCCAGAAGATCGTCGACGCGATGGGTGGCGTCGACATGTACATCGAGCGCGAGGTGCGGTCCGAGCACAAGCAGCCGGACGGCAAGCCTCGGCCGGGCAACACGCGCGGCGAGGGCTACGTCGGCCCTCAGGCGGTCTACACCAAGGGCAACCACCACCTCAAGGGCTGGCAGGCGTTGGACTATGTCCGGCAGCGCTACCCGAAGAACGGTGTCCCGGACGCCGACTACGGTCGGCAGCGCCACCAGCAGCAGTTCGTCAAGGCCATGGTGGGCCAGGCGTTCAGCGCCGACGTGGTGGCCAACCCGATCAAGCTGGACAAGGTGCTCCGCGCGGCCGGACAGTCGTTGGTCTTCAATGGTCGGGGCAACAGCGTCGTCGACTTCGGGCTCGCGCTGAAGGACATCCGCCCCAACACCATTCAAATGATCAAGCTGCCGGGCGGGGGAGTGTACGACGGTAAGAAGTACCTGGGTGAACAGTTCCAGGAGGGCGTCCCCGACTTCTTCGCGGCCCTGCACAACGAGCAACTGGACCCGTTCCTCCTGGAGCATCCGGAATTCCAGAACAAGACCAAGTAGGCGGGGAGTTGTTTTCCCACCCGCGTGGGGAGCGCGCCGGAGTCACGGCTAGACTTTCGGCAATCCGCCGCCGCAGCAAGGAGACAGCGTGGCACAGCAGCTTCACGTCGAGCTCGTCGCCGTCGAGGAGAAGGTCTGGTCCGGTGACGCCGAGATGGTAGTCGCCCGGACGACCGAGGGTGAGCTTGGTGTCCTGCCGGGGCACGCTCCGCTGCTCGGCCAGCTCGCCGAGCCCGGCCAGGTCCGCATCAAGCTGGCCGGCGGTGAGCAGGTCGCGTACGACGTGGCCGGCGGCTTCCTCTCGGTGAGCGCCGACGGCGTCACCGTGCTGGCCGAGAGCGCTACCCCGGTTTCCGCGCAGAGTCGCTGAGCCATACCGGGGATGGAGATCGTCGAAGGGATCGGGATCGGCGTCGCCGTCATCCTCGTCGCCGTCCTCGTCCTCTTCGTCAGGCGGGCCGTGGTCACCCGCAGCGGTGGCATCATCCGGCTCAGCGTCCGGGTCACCACAGTCCTCGACGGTCGTGGCTGGTCGCCCGGCTTCGGCAGGTTCGCCGGTGACGAACTGCGCTGGTACCGGATGTTCAGCTTCGCCCTGCGCCCCAAGCGGGTCCTGTCCCGCAAGGATCTCGCGGTCGAGCGCCGACGGCTGCCCGAAGGGCAGGAACGGCTCTCCATGCCTGCCGACTGGGTGATCCTGCGGTGTACCAGTCACCACGCACCTGTCGAGATCGCCATGGCGCGGTCGACAGTGACCGGATTTCTCTCCTGGCTCGAGGCCGCCCCTCCGGGGGCGGTCTCGCCGCGTATGGCCTCCCAGGACTGGCCGGCTGCCTGATCCGCCGTTCTCTGGTCGCTGTTGGGGTTTCCGGGGGAGCCCACCCGGCTCCGGGCGGTCAGGCTTGATCCCTGCGCCGGGCGGGCTCCCCCGGAAACCCTGTGGTCACTGCGCGTCGGCCTGGCGCGCCTTTTTGATCTACTGCCGTTACCTGGTGGCGACCAGTTCTGCCTCGTAGCCCTGGTTGTCACTGAGGTAGGCGGCGTAGGTGTCCGGGCCGCTGGCGTGCGGGTGGCGGTCCGGGAAGAGCAAGCTCCAGCCGTACGCCGGTGCGGCCGCGACGAGCCGGTCCACGGCGGCCGGCGGGCCGGCGTGGAAGGCCAGGTGGTTCAGCCCCGGGGCGAGCCGGTCGTGCACCGGCCCGGAGAGCGCCGGTGACTGCTCCAGCACCAGGTAGGTCCCGCCCAGGCGCCAGGAGCGGCCGGCCGGCCACTCCTGGTAGGGCGTCCAGCCCAACTCGCCGAGGAGCCAGCCCCAACCACGCGTGGCGGCGGCGAGATCGGGAACCCACACCTCCACGTGGTGCAGGGCGCCCACGCTCAGCGCTTACCGCCCGGGACCCATAGCACATCTCCCGCCGGATTTGCCGTTCTTGACAGGATAAAGAGCAGATCGGAGAGCCGGTTGAGATACTTTGCCGGGAGCGGGCTGGTCCGGTCCGGATCGTGGCTGACCAGCGCCCACGCCGCTCGTTCCGCACGCCGGGCAGTGGTACGCGCCACGTGCAGCAGTGCCGCACCCGCGGTGCCGCCGGGGAGGATGAAGGAGTCGAGCTTGCTCAGGCGTGCGTTGTACTCGTCGCACCAGCCCTCCAGGCGCTCGACGTACTCCTCGGTCACCCGCAGCGGCGGGTACTTCGGGTCCGGCTCGACAGGGGTGGACAGGTCGGCGCCGACGTCGAACAGGTCGTTCTGCACCGACCCCAGCACGCCCCGCAGCTCCTCGCCGAGCTGCCCCAGGGCGATCGCGACCCCGATCGCCGCGTTGCACTCGTCGACGTCGGCGTACGCGGCGATCCGTGGATCGGTCTTCGGCACCTGCTCGTTGTTGCTCAGCCTGGTCATGCCGGCGTCGCCGGCCTTGGTGTAGATGCGCGTGAGGTGGACGGCCATGACGCACAGCCTACGGATACCGGACCTGACGATCCCGGCGCGCCCGGACGCCACGACCGCCTGGCCGGCGGTGGTGGGTCCCGGCGACGCCGGCGATCCGGCGGTCAGTGACGTCGACGTCATCCGGGTGCGCGGTGACGCCCGGCTGACCGGCACCGTGCACGTCGTCGGTGCCAAGAACTCGGCGTTGAAGCTGATGGCCGCCGCGCTGCTCGCTCCGGGCCGCAGCGTCATCACCAACGTCCCCCGGATCACCGACATCGCGATCATGGGCGAGGTGTTGCGCCGGCTGGGTTGTGACGTCGAGTTCGACGCCGACGATCCGGTCGACCCGATGGTCGCCCGAGGGGGTATCGCCCGGTCCCGTTCGGTGACCATCGACGTGCCCGAGCAGCCTGGGGCGGACGCGGACTACGACCTGGTCCGTCGGCTGCGCGCGTCGATCTGCGTGCTCGGTCCCCTGCTGGCCCGCCGGGGGTACGTGCGGGTGGCCCACCCCGGCGGTGACGCCATCGGCTCCCGTGGGTTGGACATGCACATCTCCGGGCTGACCCGGATGGGGGCGGAGATCGCCGGCGAGCACGGGTTCGTCATCGCGTCGGCGCCGCACGGGCTGCGCGGGGCCGACATCGTGCTGGACTTCCCCAGCGTGGGCGCGACCGAGAACCTGGTGATGGCCGCGGTGCTCGCCCAGGGCACCACGATGATCGACAACGCGGCCCGGGAGCCGGAGATCGTCGACATCTGCACCATGCTCAACCAGATGGGCGCGCGGATCTCCGGTGCCGGCACGTCCACCCTGCGGATCACCGGTGTCCCCGGGCTGCGCCCGGTGCGCCACGCCACGGTGGGGGACCGGATCGTCGCCGGCACCTGGGCGTTCGGTGCGGCCATGACCAGAGGAGACGTGACTGTCACCGGGTTGGACCCGGCCTTCCTGGAGGTCGCGCTGGACAAGGTGGTCGCGGCCGGCGGCCTGGTGGAGACGCGTGGGGACGGCTTCCGGGTACGGATGGACGACCGGCCCCGAGCGGTGGATGTCGTGACCCTGCCGTACCCCGGCTTCGCCACCGACCTGCTGCCGATGGCGATCGGGCTCGCCGCCGTCAGCGACGGCGCCTCGCTGATCACCGAGAACATCTTCGACGGCCGGTTCATGTTCGCCAACGAGATGATGCGCCTCGGCGCGGACATCAAGACCGATGGGCACCATGCGGTGGTCAGGGGTCGGGACCGGTTGTCCGGCGCGCCGGTGCGGGCCACCGACATCCGCGCCGGCGCCGGGCTGATCATCGCCGGGCTCTGCGCGGACGGGGTCACCGAGGTATCCCACGTGCACCACGTCGACCGGGGCTACCCGGACTTCGTGGCCGACCTGCGGGCGCTGGGGGTGGCGGTGGAGCGGGGTACCGCGCCGGAGGAACCGTCGCTGGAGATCTGACGCCGCAGCCTGCCTCCCGGTCAGGCGGCGTGCAGCGACGCGCGTACGTGCTTTCGCGCGTCGTGGATGCGGGACTTCAGGGTGCCGACCGGAATCGCGAGATGCTCGGCGATCTCGTCGTAGGCCAACTGGCACACGTCACGGAGCACCAGGGGGGCGACCAGCTCGGGTCGGTGCGCCTCCAGCCGTTCCAACGCGTCCAGCAGGTCGAGTCGGGAACCCGCGATCACGCTCGTGGTACGCGGGTCGGGGGCATCGAGCGGGAGCAGCGGCGTGGACTGCTCGTCGGCCCTGCGCTTGAGGCTCCGGTACGTCTGCCGGGCGCAGTTGGCAGTGATGACGTACAGCCAGGTGGAGAACTTCGACCGTCCCGCGAAACCGCCAATGTTGCGGGCGACCTGTAGAAGGGCGTCCTGGCACGCCTCTTCGGCGTCCTGCCGGCACGGGAGGAGGCGGAGACACTGCCGTAGGACCTGCGGACCGATCTTCATCAGCAACGCGTCAAGAGCGGCGGCGTCGCCCGTCGCGGCGCGATCGGCCAGCTCCTCGATCACAAGATCGTCTGACATGCTCAGGCCCCGTTCCTCAGCGTCTTGTCGGACATAATACGGGCGTGTCAGTGCCCGACAAGATCGGTCGATATCGCGTTGTGCGGCGTATCGGCTCCGGAGCGTTCGCCACGGTGTGGCTCGGCGCCGACGATGCGCTGGATGCCTCCGTCGCGATCAAGGTGCTGGCAGACAACTGGTCGTACCATGCCGATCTGCGGGAGCGGTTCGAGCAGGAAGCACGGATCATGCGGCGGACCGATTCCAGCCTGCTCGTCCGTGTGCTCGACGTCGGTGAGCTGCCGGACGGACGGCCTTATCTCGTGATGCCGTACGCGGCCGGTGGCACCCTCGCGGATCGGCTCGGCTCGGGGCCGATGCCGGTACGAGAGGCGTTGCTCGTCGCGGCCGACATCGCCAGCGCCGTCACGGTGTTGCACGAGGCCGGTGTGCTGCACCGCGACCTCAAGCCGTCCAATGTGCTGTTTCAGCCGGCCGCGGGCCGGGACCGGGTGCTGGTCGCCGACCTCGGCCTGGCCAAGGCGCTCGCCAACGCGTCGGGCTTCACCATCGCCGCCGGCACACCCGGTTACATGCCGCCCGAGCAGGCCACCCCCGGTGGAGGTCTGGACATCCGTGCCGACGTGTACGCGATCGGCGCGACCACGTACCACATGCTGACCGGGAGCCCTCCCGAGCAGGCCGGCCGGGCGGGCAGGGGTGGGCGGGCGTTGCCCAGGCCGTCCCAGTTGCGGCCCGGCATTCCGTCCACGGTGGACGACCTGGTGCGACGTGCGCTGCACCACGACCCCCGGCAACGCTGGGCGTCCGCCGCGGTGTTGCTCGAGGAGCTGCACCGGGTCATCGCGTCGATGGAACGGGACAAGGATCGCGGCCGGTTCGTGCGGCGGTCGGCACGGGTCGTCGGCGTCGGGGTCGCTCTGGTCGCGCTCCTGGCCACGGCGGGGTCCAGCTCCACGGTGCCGGCACGACCAGGCTGGGTACGCGTGGACGACGCCTCTGGTGATCTCTCCGTCGCGGTGCCGGCGAGCTGGGCCGGCGAGGTGAAGGACGCCGGCTGGAATCCTCTGGCGCTGCGACTTCCCGCCGGGCGCGCCCCGGGCCTCGTGGTCGCCCCGGACCTCACCGCCTGGCCGGATCCGGCGAGCGCGATACCCGGTGTCTTCGTCGGAGCGAGCAAGGCCCTGCTCGCTGGCGGCCCGGCGCCCGCGTTGCCCAGCCACATCGCCTGCGTCCAACAGCCCGACCGGATCGTGGACGTCGGCGGCAACCAGGCGCGGGTACGTCGGTGGACATCGTGTGGCGACTCGGTCTCGTTCAGCGAGGTGGTGCTCTCCGTGCCGCGGCGCGGCTATGGCGTCTATCTGCAGATCAAGCAGGTCGGCGACGCCGACCTGACCGACGACATCCTTGCCGGCCTGCGGTTGTCCAGCTCACTGGCACCGCAGGCCGGCCGGGTCGGTTCCGTCTACTCGTAGCAGTTCTGGTTCGAGTACTGAAGCGTCAGCTCGGTGACAGTGCCGTTTCGCGTCGCGATGCGGTAGACGGCCCTGTCGTTGCCGGGGGTCTTTGCGTAGCCGCGACCGTTGGTGGCGTCCCCGTCGGCCGGCTTCCACGCCGGGTAGATCCGCAGCATGTCCGCGCTTGACATGCCGATTCGCGCTCCTTCGGGCGTCTTGATGCTGCCGTACGCGTCGATGGTGGCGAGCCCCAGAGTCCCGGAGAAAATCACTAGCCCTCGATCGGTCGGGGCGGACCTCAGATGTGCCGACGCGCATCCGTCCCCCTTGGTGGGGAACGGGCGCAGCATTCCCGTCGCGGTGGCCTGCTGACGGGACATCCCGAGCTTCAGCGAGCCAAGGCCGTTCGGGCCCAGCACGAGCGGGGCGGTGGTGGTGGGCCTGCTGGACGGCCGGGCGGACGGCGAGGGCGGCGTGGCCGACGTCGGCGGGGGCGCCGTCGGCGTCCCGGTGGTGGGCGCGGTCGGCGCGGCGGTCGTCTGCTCCGGCGAACCGGCCGGTGCCGCGTCACCGCTCCGGTGCGTGGGTGACGCGCACGCCCCCACGAGCAGGAGGCAGATGATTGTTCCGACCACAGGCATTGCACGCATCGTTGACTCCTGGCTCGTTCCATCGGGTTGTCGTAGGGTTCGATGCACTGGCACGGACGTTTGTTCGCCGCGCGGAGTCGTGAATCCGTCACACCAGCGCGGCATCATGTCACGACCCGTGCCCGACGTCCTGTCGTCAGGAGCCCTTAGCGGTCGTTCAGGCTCGCCGACTAGGGTGCAGGAAGGCACTCAATCGCAGCGAGGGAGAAGTAGATGGCGGGT
Source organism: Micromonospora sp. NPDC047521 (assembly GCF_055587305.1). NCBI lineage: Bacteria > Bacillati > Actinomycetota > Actinomycetes > Micromonosporales > Micromonosporaceae > Micromonospora > Micromonospora sp. NPDC047521. The sequence continues at coordinate 276,557 of NZ_JBVJGN010000009.1, forward strand.
CGACTCGCGGTCGTCGGGGCTGGGCTGATGGGTTCCGGCATCGCCCAGGTGGCGGCGCAGGCGGGCTGGCAGGTGACGCTGCGCGACCTGGACGACGCGGCCACCACCCGAGGGCTCGGCGGCATCCGGAAGTCCCTGGAGAAGTTCGCCGAGAAGGGCAGGATCGAGGCGTCCGAGGTCGAGGCGACGCTGGCCCGGATCACCCCGACCACCGACCTGGAGGCGGCGGCGGACGCGGACATCGTGGTCGAGGCGGTCTTCGAGCGGCTGGAGATCAAGCACGAGGTGTTCCGCGCGCTGGACAAGATCTGCAAGTCGGACGCGGTGCTCGCCACCAACACCTCGGCCATCCCGGTCACCCAGATCGCGGCGGTCACCGAGCGGCCCGAGGCCGTCGTCGGCACCCACTTCTTCTCGCCGGTGCCGATGATGCAGCTCTGCGAGCTGGTGCGCGGTTACAAGACCAGCGACGCCACGCTGGCCACCGTGCGGGCCTTCGCCGAGGAGATCGGCAAGACGGTCGTGGTGGTCAACCGGGACATCGCCGGTTTCGTCACCACCCGGCTGATCTCCGCCCTGGTGGTGGAGGCGGTCAAGCTCGTCGAGTCCGGCGTGGTGTCGGCGGAGGACCTGGACACCGCCTGCCGGCTGGGCTTCGGGCACGCCATGGGGCCGCTGGCCACCACCGACCTGACCGGTGTGGACGTGCTGCTGCACGCCTCGAAGAACATCTACACCGACACGGCCGACGAGAAGTTCTTCCCGCCGGAGCTGCTCCAGCGCATGGTCACCGCCGGCGACCTGGGCCGCAAGACCGGCAAGGGCTTCTACACGTACTGAGCGACGACGGCCGGGGCGTATCCCGCCCCGGCCGGCCGGTCAGCCGTCGCGCTTGGTGGTCCAGCGGAACGTGGTCAGGCAGAGCACCAGACCGATCACGCACCACAGGCCGAGCACGAGCGCGGTCCGGCCCAGCTCGAACGAGCCGCCCGGCTCCTGGGCGCCGAAGCTCTCCGGCAGGAAGACCGCGCGCAGTCCCTGGCACATCCACTTGAGCGGGAACAGCGCGGCCACCTGCTGCATCCAGGTGGGCAGGTCGGTGAAGATGAAGAACACCCCGGAGATGAACTGGAGCACCAGGGCGACCGGGGTGACCACCGCCGAGCCGCTGCGGGCGCTGCGGGCCAGCGACGAGATCGCGATGCCGGACAGGGTGCAGGCGGTCACCCCGAGCCCGGCGACCCAGCCGAAGGTCAACCACTTCCCGGCGGTGCCCGGCAGGTCGAGGTCGAACAGCGCCACCGCGACGGCCAGCAGGAGCGCGGTCTCGGCGATGCCGATCGCCACCACCATGATCACCTTTCCGGCGAACCAGACCCACTTCGGCATCGGCGTGCCCCGGTAGCGCTTGAGCACCCCCCGGTCCCGCTCGACCGGGATCCAGATGCCCAGGTTCTGGAAGCTCACAGTCATCAGGCCGGTCGCGATCATGCCGGTGATGAAGTACTGGGTGTACTTGACCCCGCCGCCGATCTCCCCGCTGAAGATCGACGCGAAGATCAGGATCATGATGATGGGGAAGCCCATCGTGAAGACCACGGACTCCCGGCTGCGCAGGAACTGGGTGATCTCCAGTCGGCCCTGGCGCAGGGCGAGCGTGCCGGCGCCGGGCCGACGGCCGCGGCTCGCGGTGACCGGCGTCGCCGGCCTTGTCGTGGTCGTCATCGCGCGTGTCCGATCATCGTGAGGTAGACGTCCTCCAGGGTCGGCCGGGTCACCGTGAGGCCGGGGACCTCGCCGCCGTGGCGCGCGGCCAGGTCGGCCACGAGGGCCGTCGGCGTCGCGCTCTGCGCGCTCTCCAGCGTCCCGTCCGGGGTACGCCAGGAGACCGTCGCGAGGGCCTCCTGCCGGTTGCCGAGCCGGTTCGGTGCGGCCACCTCGACCAGCCGCCCGCCGGCGATCACGCCCACCCGGTCCGCGAGGGCCTCCGCCTCGTCCAGGTAGTGCGTGGTCAGCACGATAGTGGTGCCGGCCGCGGCGAGGTCGCGGATCAGCTCCCAGAACTCTCGGCGGGCCTCCGGGTCGAAACCCGTGGTCGGCTCGTCGAGGAAGAGCAGCTCAGGGCGGCCGATGATGCCCAACGCCACGTCCAGGCGGCGCTTCTGGCCGCCGGAGAGGGTGTGCGTACGGGCCTTCGCCTTGCCGCCGAGCCCGACCCGCTCGATGACCTTGTCCGGGTCGTCGGCGTCGGCATAGAAGCCGGAGAAGTGCCGGACCACCTCGGCGACGCTCAACTCGTCGAACTCGCCGGTGCCCTGCAGCACGATGCCCACCCGGGACCGCCAGTCCGGATCGGCCTGGGCCGGGTCCGTGCCGAGCACCGTCACCTCGCCCGAGTCGCGGTGCCGGTAGCCCTCCAGGATCTCCACCGTGGTGGTCTTGCCGGCCCCGTTTGGCCCGAGCAACGCGAACACCTCACCCCGGCGTACGTCGAGGTCGACGCCCGCCACCGCCACGTTGTCCCCGTACGCCTTGCGCAGCCCTCGGACGGAGATGGCCAGCTCGTCATCCATGACGTCCAGTGTGCGTCCTTGCTGCAAGGGGCCGCTGCCCGGGGTGTGGCGGTCAGCGCCACCGCGAGCCCTTCGGACCCGGACGTCCCCGACATGGACCTGTGTGGTTTTCCACAGCTCTTTTTACTGAACGGTAACTTAGACTCCGGCCATGGATGAGACGCCGAGCCGGTTGCCCGAGCGGGACCGCCCGTGGGTGATGCGCACGTACGCCGGTCACTCGTCGGCCACCGCTACCAACGCCCTCTTCCGCCGCAACCTGGCGAAGGGGCAGACCGGCCTGTCGGTCGCCTTCGACCTGCCCACCCAGACCGGGTACGACCCGGACCACGAGTTGGCCACCGGCGAGGTCGGCCGGGTAGGCGTGCCTGTGGCGCACCTCGGCGACATGCGGGCGCTCTTCGACGGCCTCCCGCTCGCCGACACGAACACCTCGATGACCATCAACGCCCCGGCGATGTGGCTGCTCGCCCTCTACGGCACCGTGGCGGCGGAGCAGGGCGCCGACCTGGCCCGCTGCGCCGGCACCACGCAGAACGACATCATCAAGGAGTACCTGTCCCGGGGGACGTACATCTTCCCGCCGGCCGCGTCCCTGCGACTGACCGCCGACGTGGTCGCGTACACGCTGCGCGAGATGCCCAGGTGGAACCCGGTCAACATCTGCTCGTACCACCTCCAGGAGGCCGGTGCGACGCCCGTGCAGGAGGTCGGATTCGCGCTGGCCACCGCCGTCGCCGTCCTCGACGCGGTCCGCGACTCCGGCCAGGTGTCGGCCGAGCGGATGGGTGACGTGGTGCAGCGGATCTCGTTCTTCGTCAACGCCGGTGTGCGTTTCGTCGAGGAGATCGCCAAGATGCGCGCGTTCGGCGCGCTCTGGGACGAGATCACCCGGGACCGGTACGGCGTCACCGAGGCCCGGCAGCGCCGCTTCCGCTACGGCGTGCAGGTCAACTCGCTCGGCCTGACCGAGGCGCAGCCGGAGAACAACATCCAGCGCATCGTGCTGGAGATGCTCGGCGTCACGCTGTCCCGCGACGCCCGCGCCCGCGCTGTGCAACTGCCCGCCTGGAACGAGGCGCTCGGTCTGCCCCGCCCCTGGGACCAGCAGTGGTCGCTGCGGATGCAGCAGGTCCTGGCGTACGAGTCGGACCTGCTCGAATACCCCGACATCTTCGCCGGCTCGCACGTGATGACAGCTCTCGTCGACGAGATCGTCACCGGGGCCCGCGTGGAACTGGACAAGGTGCTGGAGTTGGGCGGCGTGGTCGCCGCCGTGGAGACCGGCTACCTCAAGAGCGCGCTCGTCGCCTCGCTGGCCGAGCGCCGCCGCCGGATGGAGTCGGGAGCCGACGTGGTGGTCGGGGTCAACCGCTTCGCCGAGACCGAGCCGTCCCCGTTGACCGCGGCCGGCGCGGAGGCGGTCGAGCAGGTCGACCCGGCGGTCGAGGCCTCCGCCACGGACGCCGTACACCGGTGGCGTGCCGAACGGGACGCGGCAGCCGTCGAAGCGGCCCTGACCCGGCTCCGCGCGGACGCCGCGACCACCACCAACCTGATGCCGGCCACCCTGGAGTGCGTGCGGGCCGGCGTGACCACCGGCGAGTGGGCCGGCGCGCTGCGCCAGGTCTTCGGCGAGTACCGGGCACCCACCGGCCTGGCCGGCGCCACCGGGACCGGCGGAGACCCGGGTCTCGCTGCGGTCCGTGAACGGGTCACCGCCACCGCCCGGGAACTGGGCAGCGGACGACTGCGGCTGCTTGTGGGCAAGCCCGGCCTGGACGGGCACTCGAACGGCGCCGAGCAGATCGCGGTACGCGCCCGCGACGCCGGCTTCGAGGTCGTCTACCAGGGCATCCGGCTGACCGCAGGGCAGATCGTGGCCGCCGCCGTCGAGGAGGACGTCGACCTGGTCGGGCTCTCCGTGCTGTCCGGCTCGCACCTCGCGGCCGTACCCGCGGTGCTCGACGGTCTGCGCGCCGCCGGCCGGGGCGACCTTCCGGTGGTGGTCGGCGGCATCATCCCCGCCGGCGACGCCGACACGCTGCGGGCCGCCGGAGTGGCCCGCGTCTTCACGCCTAAGGACTTCGCGCTCACCGGCATCATCGACGACCTGGTGACGGTCATCCGGCGGGCCAACGACCTGCCCTGAGGTGGGTCAGCGACCGGCGTACGTCATGCAGTCGGCCATGTCGTTGTCCGGCCCGACCTTGATGGACGACGCGTGGCACTCCAACTGCTCGTTGTGCCGGCAGTCGGAGCGCTGGCAGGCGCCGACCTGGGCGATCAGGCTGTCCACGCCACCCCGCACCGGTGACTCGACGAAGGTGTGGCAGTGCGCGTGATCCATGCTGCCGATCGTGATCGCGAAGGCGTGGCAGTCACCCGACTGGTTGTACGCGCACGCCGCGACCACGCACTCCTGGACCCGGGGCATCTCCATCGCTGTGGTCATGCCAACCTCCTCTAGGCTCTTGTCTGATCCTAGGCATTTGTCGGCCTTGCGTACCGCGATATGTCCGCCCCGCCAATTGGCGGCACCGGAGGCCGGCCCGGTGCTCGTGCTCTCGGGGCGACCCGATGCCCTCGCCCACCCTCTGGGGGCATTTCTCGCTCGCCGGGCGCGATCGCACGATCATGATCGACGCCATGTCGCCGATGTGGCGGTGTCTCGGCGTCCCGAATAGCGCCGTCTCGGCGATATGGAGTGGATCATCGCCCGGAGCGCCGAGGGTGCCCCCGCCCGGTGTGTCCGGCTGGGCTGTTTGTCCGGGTCTGGGGCAGTGTGGGTTGTGACCGGCCGCACCGGTGCGGCGGAATCGTGGCCGGCCGGGGGTCGTTACATACCCTGACGATCGCAGGACCACGGCCACTCGGCCCCGGCCTCACGGGGTTGGAATGCCCGGCCGGGCCCGGTCGTTGCAGACCCCCAGGCGCCGCCTCGATGCGGGTGCCGCCGCCCCCGGAATGACCCCGGTCCGCCGGCCGTTACACAGACCCCCCGGGCACCGCCAAGATGTGGGTGCCGCTGGATGGGCCGCCCCCGGAATGACCCCGGCCCCCGGGTCGTTACACCCAGACCCCGGCGCCGTGAGCCCCCCGGCTCGCAGGCCGCCGACCCCCAGTCTTTGTGCGGCGCCGGACGAGGTGCTCACACCCGGCTTGTCACGCGGGTGTTTCCTACCCCCGAAGGAGCTACCCCCATGAACACGATCATGCGTAAGAGTGTGCTGTCCGTTGCTGGTCTGGCCTTCGCCGGTGGCGTCTTCGCCGGCCCGGTCGCCGCGCACGCCGCGACTCCGGTCGTGGACACCAAGCCCGCCGCCGCCGCGGTGCAGACGGTTGCGCCGAAGCCGCAGGGCGACCAGTCGCACATCACCCTGAACGACGAGCAGAGCGCGAACGTCAAGGCGATCATCGCCGCGACGAAGAAGGCGGGCCTGCCCGAGCGGGCCGCGGTCATCTCGATCGCGACGAGCCTGCAGGAGTCGAAGCTGGAGAACCTGGGCCACCTCGGCGATGCCAACGACCACGACTCGCTGGGCCTGTTCCAGCAGCGCCCGTCCAGTGGTTGGGGTACGCCGGAGCAGATCACCGACCCCGAGTACTCCACCACCGCGTTCCTCAAGGGTTTGAAGCAGGTCGACGGCTGGCAGGACATGGCCCTGACCGACGCCGCGCAGACCGTGCAGGTCTCGGCCTACCCGGACGCCTACGCCCAGTGGGAGCAGCAGGCCACCGACCTCGTGGCCCAGCACTGGAACAGCTGACCCACCGCACGACCCGACCGATGGCCGGCACCCCGAACCCCGGGGTGCCGGCCATCGGCATGTTCGACGTCAGACGCGGAAGCCCGCGGCGCGGGCCGCCTCCCGTTCGCGGCGACGTTCGGAGCGGCGGCGTACGAACCAGAAGACGAAGAACACCAGGCCGAGCAGGAACGCCAGGACCAGCACCGGCAGGATGATCGCCACCAGTGAGACGACCACGCTCGTGGCATCCTCGGCGGTACTGGCCACCGGGGCGCCGAACCCGGCGGTGGTCGCGTTGACGACCGGACGTGCGGCGGACTTGAGCAGGTGGACGCCGAACGCGAGCGCGACGCCGGTGGCCACCGGCACCCACTGGTGACTGGAGAAGAAGCTTCCCGGGTCGCTGACCGTGACCGTCTCCGACGACGAGCCCGCCCCGAAGGCCAGACCGCCTGCGGTGGGGCGGACGACGGTCTGCACGACGTCGTTGATGTGGTCGACGACAGGCACCTTGTCGGCCACCATCTCCACGGCGAGCAGGACGGCGAGGATGACGATGACCCAGCCGTTGCCGAGCCACGTCCAGCCGCTGGGCAGGTCGATGAGGTCGCTGTAGCGGGCCAGCAGGCCGAGGGTGAGCAGGGGTATGTAGGCGTTCAACCCCGCCGAGGCGGCGAGGCCGGTACCGGTGAGAACTTCGAGCACGGTCTCAGCATCGCATCGACGCGCCAGTGCCGCTCGGTGGCGACCGGCGGGTGCTCGGCTACCCTCGTCGGGTGCGGTTGGTCATTGCGAAGTGCTCGGTGGACTACGTCGGACGGCTCTCGGCTCACCTGCCGCCGGCCACCCGGCTGTTGATGGTGAAGGCGGACGGGTCGGTGTCGATCCACGCCGACGACCGGGCGTACAAGCCGCTGAACTGGATGAGCCCGCCCTGTCGGCTGGAGGAGGCGCCAGGGGTGTGGCGGGTCGTCAACAAGGCCGGCGAGGAACTGCGGATCACCCTGGAGGAGATCTTCCAGGACACCTCGTACGAGCTGGGTGTGGATCCGGGCCTACGCAAGGACGGGGTGGAGGCGCATCTCCAGGAGTTGCTGGCAGCCAACCCGGGTGTGCTGGGTGAGGGGTACACGCTGGTCCGCCGCGAGTACATGACGGCGATCGGCCCGGTCGACCTGCTCTGCCGGGACGCCAACTCCGGCGCGGTTGCCGTCGAGGTCAAGCGGCGCGGTGAGATCGACGGGGTGGAGCAGCTCACCCGCTACCTCGAACTGATGAACCGTGATCCGCTGCTCAGCCCGGTCAGCGGGGTCTTCGCCGCGCAGGAGATCAAGCCGCAGGCGCGGGTGCTCGCCACCGACCGGGGCATCCGGTGCGTGGTCGTGGACTACGACAAGCTGCGCGGTATCGAGAAGGACGAGCTGACCCTCTTCTGACCGCTCACGCGCCGGTCCGTACCGCGATGAGCGACTTCGGCAGGCCGACCACGCGCTCGACGAGCATCCGCGAGTCGGGGAAGTAGTGCCGCATCTGCGAGCGGTCCAGCAATTCGGTCCACAGCACCTGGTGGATCGCGGCCTCGTGGCTGCGTGTGGGTTTGTGGCCCAGTGGCCAGCGGCGGGCGAGCGCGGTGCGCAGTCGTACCGGAAGGAACTGCATTCCGGGCGCGATCCAGTGTGGCTCGATGGGGAAGTAGCGGTAGGGCGTCTGCACCCAGTGCCGGTCGGCCAGCGCACGGGCGGTGGCGGCGAACCGCAGGCGGCGCTCGTGCCCGCCCACGTGCTCCATTACCGAGTTGGAGAAGACCAGGTCGTAGTCGGCCTTGGCGAGGCGTGCCGGCAGCTCGCAGGCGTCGGCCTGCTCGACGTGGGCCCACTCCGGCACGGCGACAGGCGGTTGTTCCAGGTTGACGACTGTCACGCGGGCCGGTCGTACGGTGGCGCGGTGCCAGGTGCCGAGCCGGCCACCGAGGTCGACGACGTGCATGTCCCCGAGGTCGGGGAACGTGCGCGCCAGCCAGTCCGCGCGGTGCCGCCGCCGCCGAGCGCTCCACGACTGGTCACTGTCGACAAGGCGGTAGCGCAATCGATTAGGGCCCATTTAACGCAATGTACCGCCGCGCCTACCGGGTACAAACATGTGGATACGCCGATCCCATTGGAGATCGGTTATCCGACACTCACCTGCCGTACATCGTCTTGATGACCCGGACGAGTCGTGCCACGTCGGTCGGGGTGCGGTCGAAGGTCATCGACGGCAGCAGCGACCGGGCGCGCCGCCGGGTGACCGCCTTGGCCCGGCCGAACTCGCGTAGCCCGTCCTCTCCGTGGATGCGCCCGAAGCCCGAGTCGCCGACCCCGCCGAACGGCAGCGTGGACATCCCCGCGAAGGTCAGGCTGGAGTTGATCGAGGCCATCCCGGAGCGCAGCCGCCGGGCGACGTCGACCGCGCGGCGCCTGCCGAAGACCGAACCCCCGAGGCCGTACGGCAGGGCGTTGGCGCGGGCGACGGCCTCGTCGGCGTCGCGGACCCGGCTGATGGTCAGCGTCGGGCCGAAGGTCTCCTCCCGGACGGCGGCCGAGTCCTCCGGGACGTCGACGAGAACGGTCGGGTGGACGTACGGCGGCTGCACCGCGTCCGGGCCGCCCAGCACGGCGCGTCCGCCGGAGGCGATGGCGGCGTCGATGTGGCGGCGGATCACGTCGAGCTGGGTGGGCATCGTGATCGGGCCGATGTCGGTGCCCTCCGGCCCGACCGTCAGCCGGCCGGCGCGGGTCACCACCTTGTCGACGAAGGCGTCGAAGACGGGATCGACGACGTACACGCGCTCGATGCCGATGCAGGTCTGGCCGGCGTTGGTCATGCCGCCCCACACGCACGCCTCGGCGGCGGCGTCCAGATTCGCGTCGCTGTCGACGATCATGGCGTCCTTGCCGCCGCCCTCGATCAGCACCGGGGTCAGCGTCTCGGCGCAGGCGGCCATCACCTTGCGGGCCGTCGCCGTGGAGCCGGTGAAGGCCACCTTGGCGACCCCGGAGCGGCAGAGCGCGGCACCCACGTCGCCCAGCCCGTGCACCGCCGTGAACACCGGCTGCTCGGGCACCACCTCGGCGAAGCTGTCCACCAGCCACTGACCGCTTGCGGGCGTGTACTCGCTCGGCTTGAGTACGACGGCGTTGCCGGCGGCCAGGGCGTACGCGGCCGAGCCGATGGGGGTGAAGACCGGATAGTTCCACGGCCCGATCACGCCGACCACCCCGTACGGCTGGTATTCGAGCATGCCGGAGAACTCGGCGAGGATGAGCCGCGACCGCGCCCGACGCGAGCCGAGCACCCGGCCGGCGTTGCGGGCGGCCCAGTCGATGTGCTCGATCGCGGTGACGATCTCGACGATGGCGTCGGCGACCGGCTTGCCGCCCTCGACGTGTACCAGTTCGGCGAGCTGCTCGATCCGCTTGGCGAGCAGTGCCCGCCAGCGCAGCAGCCGCGCGCGACGGCCGGCGAAGCCGAGCCCCGCCCACCACTCGCCGGCGGCGCGGGCACGCTCGACGGCCTGTCGTACGTCGGCGTCGGTGGCGACCGGGAAGCGACCGGCCTCGGCGCCGGTGGCGGGACTGGTCGAGATCAGCTGGCCCGCCTCGACGAGGGGGGCGCCGGGGACATGCACTGCCGTCATGGCGGAAGCTTAGACCCGAATACTACTCACTGGTAGGCCGCGATTCGGGTCGACGGGACGGGAGTCCCACCTACCCGCCCGCTCGTTGATCAGTGCAGGCCAGGCCCGGGTATCGAAACTCGGCCGCCCGAATCGTCGAACGGTGGGTAGCCGGGAGGTGACGAGGAGCTGACCGGCCGGTCGGTATTGACGATTACCGTCTGATGGCAGGCTGACGCGCGGAGTGACGGTGTGGGGTGGAGGGCTGACTGTCCATGGAGGAACATCCGGAACTGATGCCGCTGTTGACGGTCGCCGGTGGGCCGATGCGCGGGGCGAGCTTTCGGCTGCGGGCCGAACCTCAGGTGATCGGGCGGGCGCCGACCGGTCACGTGGTCATCAACGATCCGCACCTGAGCCGCCGGCACGCGGAGGTGTGGCTGGCCCCGGAGGGGCCGTCGCTGCGCGACCTCGGCTCGACGAACGGCACCTGGCTCAACGACCGCCGGATCACCGGGACCGAGCTGCTCTCCGACGGCGACGTGATCCGGATCGGCCGCACCGAGCTGCGCCTGTTCGACCCGGGGGTCGCGCACACCGACCCGGTGGGGCTCCGGTTCGGTCCGCCCCGGCGCGACGTCCGGCCTACGTTGCCGTTGCCGCTGGCCGCGCCGCCCACCGCCCGGCGCTAGGCGGTCGCACACCGCGACGAGCGGGCGCCGCACCTGGCTGACGGCCACACCGGCCGGAGGTACCGAGTGGGGCCGACGCACCTGGACCGGCGCGTACCGCCGTGGCAGCATGCCGCGGATGGAAACCGAGCAGCGGACCGTCACGGCCAACGGCATCACCCAGGCGGTACGCGTCGCCGGCCCACCGGACGGCACGCCGGTGCTGCTGATCCACGGCAACTGCTCGTCCTCGCTGTTCTGGGAGCCACTGATCCGGCGGCTGCCGCCGACGCTGCGGATCGTCGCACCGGACCTGCGCGGCTACGGCGACACCGGGACCGCACCGGTGAACGCCACCCGTGGCCTGCGGGACTTCGCCGACGACGTGGCCGCCCTGCTGGACGACCCCGCGCTCTTCGGCGCCAGCGCCGCGCGTCCGGTGGTGGTCGGGCACTCCCTCGGCGGTGGCGTGGCGATGCGGCTGCTCGTCGACCACCCGCAGCGGGTACGCGCGCTGCTGCTCGCCGCGCCGGTCTCCCCGTACGGCTTCGGCGGCACCCGGGACCTGACCGGCACGCCTACCACCCCCGACTTCGCCGGGACGGGCGCCGGCACGGCGAACCGGGACTTCGTCGCCCGGCTCGCCGCCGGCGACCGGAGCGCCGAGGCGCAGGCCAGCCCCCGTGCCGTGCTGCGGGCCACCTACGTGGCGGACCCGGGGGCGCTCGGCGCGGACGAGGAGTTGCTGCTGGACAGCCTGCTCTCCACCGCGACCGGCGACGACAACTACCCGGGCACGTCGGTGCCGTCGGAGAACTGGCCGGGCGTCGCACCGGGGGAGCGGGGCGTGCTCAACGCGCTCGCGCCCACCTGGTTCCGGCTCGCCGACGAGCTGGTCGCCGTGGCCGACAAGCCGCCTGTCACCTGGGTACGCGGTGACGCCGACGTGATCGTGTCGGACACCTCGCTGTTCGACCTGGCGTACCTGGGCTCGCTGGGCGTGGTGCCCGGCTGGCCCGGTGAGCAGGACTGCCCGCCGCAGCCGATGGTCGGCCAGACCCGGGCGGTGCTGGAGCGGTACGCGGCGGCCGGCGCCGCGTACCACGAGGTCGTGTTGCCCGGCTGCGGGCACAGTCCGCACCTGGAACGGCCGGCGGAGTTCGTCGCGGAGCTGCTGGCCCTGACCGACGTGCCCGCCGTGTAGCGGAGCTGGGCGCGGTGGGTGAAATATGCCACGGCGTCTCGACAACCGTGCGTCACGTGGCAGACTCGCGCGCATAACCTTAGCGGCCGTTCAGTGGCCGTACGGAGTGTCTGGGGAGGCGGGTCGTGGCGCGCGAGTTCAGCACCGTGGGTGTGGTGGGGCTGGGCACCATGGGTGCCGGCATCGTCGAGGTCTTCGCCCGCAACGGCATCGACGTGGTCGCGGTCGAGATCTCCGAGCCCGCGCTGGAACGCGGCCGGGCCACCCTCACCGGCTCGACCGACCGGGCGGTCGCCAAGGGCAAGCTGGCCGCGGCGGACCGGGACGCCCTGCACGAGCGGGTGCACTTCGCGGTGGGCCTGGACGCGCTGCACTCAGTCGACCTGGTCATCGAGGCGGTGCCCGAGCACCTGGACCTGAAGCAGCGGATCTTCGCGGAGCTGGACCGGGTCTGCCGGCCGGAGGCCATCCTCGCCACCAACACCTCGTCGTTGAGCGTCACCGAGATCTCGGTGGCCACCACCAGGCCCAACCAGGTGATCGGCATCCACTTCTTCAACCCGGCTCCGGTGATGAAGCTGGTCGAGGTGGTCCGCACGGTCGTCACCTCGCCCGAGGTGGTCGCCGACGTGGAGGCGCTCTGCGCCCGGCTGGGCAAGGTCGACGTCACCATCAACGACCGGGCCGGCTTCATCGCCAACGCGCTGCTCTTCGGCTACCTCAACCACGCCGTCGGGATGTTCGAGTCGCACTACGCGACCCGGGAGGACATCGACGCCGCCATGAAGCTGGGCTGCGGCCTGCCGATGGGCCCGCTGGCGCTGATGGACCTCATCGGTCTGGACACCGCGTACGAGATCCTGGACACCATGTACCGGCGCGGCGGGCGGGACCGCCGGCACGCCCCGGTGCCGCTGCTCAAGCAGATGGTGACAGCGGGACTGCTCGGCCGGAAGTCCGGCCGGGGCTTCTACACCTACGAACGGCCCGGCTCCCCGGTGGTCGTACCCGATGAGGCGACGCCGCCGGCCACGGAGGCCGCGCTCGCCGACGGCGCGCGCGCCATCGCCAAGGTGGGCGTTGTGGGTTCCGGGACGATGGCCACCGGGATCATCGAGGTGTTCGCGAAGGCCGGCTACGAGGTCGTCTCGGTGACCCGCGGCGCGGAGAAGTCCGCGAAGGTCTGCGAGGCGGTGAAGACCTCGCTGAACAAGGGCGTGGTGCGCGGCAAGCTCTCCGAGGCCGACCGGGACGCCGCGCTCGGCCGGATCAGCTGGTCCGCCACGCTCGACCACCTCGCCGACGTCGACCTGGTGGTCGAGGCGGTGGTGGAGGAGCTGAGCGTGAAGAAGGCGCTCTTCGCCAGCCTCGACGAGATCTGCAAGCCGGGCGTCGTGCTGGCCACCACCACCTCGTCCCTGCCGGTGATCGACGTGGCGATGGCGACCCAGCGGCCGGCCGACGTGGTGGGGCTGCACTTCTTCAACCCGGCGCCGGTCATGCCGCTTGTCGAGGTCGTCCGCACCATCCGCACCTCCCCGGAGGCCACCGCCACCGCGCGGGCGGTCTGCGCCACGCTTGGCAAGACCGGCGTGGTCTGCGGCGACCGGTCCGGGTTCATCGTCAACGCGCTGCTCTTCCCGTACCTGAACGACGCGGTGAGGATGCTGGAGGCCAGCTATTCCACCGCCGACGACATCGACCACGCGATGAAGCTGGGCTGCGGCTACCCGATGGGCCCGTTCGAGCTGCTCGACGTGGTGGGGCTGGACGTCTCGCTGGCCATCCAGCGGGAGCTGTACCTGGAGTTGCGCGAGCCGGGCTTCGCACCCGCGCCGCTGCTGGAGCACCTGGTCACCGCCGGCTACCTGGGTCGCAAGACCCGCCGCGGCTTCCGCGACCACTCGCACCGCTGACCGGGTCAACGCGGCAGGGGCCCGGCCGCGTCTGAGGGATGTGACCTTCGAGGAGTACGTCTCCAGTCGCGGCCCGGCCCTGGTCCGGCTGGCGCGGCTGCTGACCGGTGACGAGCACCGGGCCGAGGACCTCACCCAGGAGGTGCTGTCCCGGGCGTACGTGCACTGGCGCCGGATCTCCCGCGCCGACCGACCCGACGTGTACGTGCGCCGGATGCTCGTCAACGCCAACAACTCCTGGTGGCGTCGCAGGTCGAACCGCGAGCTGGCCGTCGACACCTTCGTCGACCGGCCGCAGCGCGGCGACCTCGATGGCGAGGTGGCCGACCGGGACGAGATGTGGCGGTTGATCCTCGCCCTGCCCGACCGTCAGCGGGCCGTGCTGGTGCTGCGCTACTACGAGGACCTCGACGACGCGACGATCGCCCAGGTCCTGGACTGCTCGCCGGTCACCGTCCGTACCCATGCGATGCGGGCGTTCGCGAACCTCCGGGAGCGCTGTGGCGTCCCGGCCAAGAACGGGAGCCGGCCGTGATCGATCTCGACGACCAGATCGCCCAGACCCTGCGGGAGCGTGCCGAGGGTGACGTGGACACCAACCGGCTGCTGCGGGCCTCCCGTGCCCGGGGCCGCCGCCGACAGGTGCACCGTCGCGCCGCCATGGGCACCGCGTTGTGCCTCGTCGGGACGCTCGGCTTCGTCGGGGTGAGAGGGTCGGGCCTCGACGACCTGGCCGGCCGCGTGCCCTGGACCACGGCGACGCCCACGCCCAGCGTGGTCCCGCCGCGCGCCGACGGGGTGGCCGGGGCCGCCGTCGACCCGGCGCTGGTGGGCGCCGATCCGCAGGTGCTGCACGTCGGCGTCGACCCCGATCGGGCCCGCTACCTGGGCTGGGAGGTGATCCGGGGTCAGGGCGAGACGGTACGGCTCAGCGTCGGGGGCAGCGAAGAGGTGCGCATCGACGTGAGCCGCTCGATCGAGTTGCCCAGCAGCGTCACCATCGACGGCACCTCGTTCGAGGTGACGGAGGTGGGACGTCCGACCTTCGACGGCGCGGTCCGCCAGGTCAGCGGCATGGACCGCGGACTGGTCAGGTTGTGGCAGCCGGTGCCGGGCCTCTACGCCCGTGCCGTCATGCTGCACGGCGACCGGGCCGTTCTGGATCAGGCGGTCGGGGCCCTGCGCTGGAAGGAGCCCCGACGGTGTGCCGCGCCGCTGCGGCTCGGTGCTCTGCCCGCCGGCGCGAAGGTCACCGTCTGCTCGGTCGACGTCGCCTCGTACCCGAGGCTGGTCACTGCCCGGTTCGCCCTTCAGCGATCCCCGATGGAGAACATGTCGGTGGAGTACCGGTACGTGAGCGGGGCGGGCACCTACACCGAGGCGGACCGGACCATCGCGGGCCGACCCGCGCTGCTCTCCGCGAAGGGGACGAGGCTGGAACTGGTAGGCATCCCCCGAACGAGGGTGATCGCCGACTTCGGCTGGCCCTGGGACGGCGAAAGGCCCGCGAACATCTTCACCGAGGCCGAGGCGACGGCCCTGCTGGCGGACGTGGACCTGTCCGAGGACCCGACCCGGCCGCAGAGCTGGAAGTGACCTCGACCGCCGGGCGGGCCGGCCGCGAGGCCGTCCCGCCGGCCGGACCGTACGCTTGGTGACTGTGAGCCCCCGTCGCAATCGCCCTCGCCGGGACGAGAACGCCAACCTGGACGCCGATCGCGTCCGGCAGGGTGTCGCCTCGGTGCAGCAGTGGACCGACGGCGCCTGGCAGGTACGCGGGATCGGGGCGGGCGCGTCGGTCAAGACGTACCGTTGCCCCGGTTGTGACCAGGAGATCCGGCCCGGGGTGGCGCACCTGGTGGCCTGGCCGGCCGACGGCCTCGGTGACCTGACCGACAGGCGGCACTGGCACAGCGGCTGCTGGCGGGCCCGGGAGCGGCGCGGCCCGGCGGTGCAGCGCGGCCGGAGCAGCCCGCGCTACTGAGCGACCCGGCTGGGCGCCTCGCCTGAGCGACCTGGATCACCCTGTTACCGCCTGGGCGGGCGGTGGCGGCGACTTCGCGACAGACTTGGGTGGTGAGCACACCGATCCGCGCGTCGTCGATCCTGCCCGGTCGCCGGGAGGACATCGAGCTGCACACCGCCGATGGTCTGCGGCTGGTCGGCGAGTTGGCAGTGCCGGCGGAGCGGCCGCCGGTCGCCACACTGGTCTGCCTGCACCCGCTGCCCACCCACGGCGGAATGATGGACAGCCACGTGTTCCGCAAGGCGGCCTGGCGGCTGCCGGCGCTCGCCGACCTGGCCGTGCTGCGGTTCAACACCCGGGGCACCAGCAGCGTGCGCGGCACCAGCGAGGGGGCCTTCGACGGCGCGGTGGGCGAGCGGTACGACGTGGCCGCCGCCATCGAGTACGCGGAGTTCGCCGAACTGCCGAACATCTGGCTGGTCGGCTGGTCGTTCGGCACCGACCTGGCCCTCATGCACGGGTGCGATCCGGCCGTCGCCGGGGCGATCCTGCTCTCCCCGCCGCTGCGCTTCTCGGCCCCGGAGGACCTGGCCACCTGGGCCGCCTCGGGTCGACCCCTGACGGCTCTGGTGCCGGAGTTCGACGACTACCTGCGCCCGGCGGAGGCCCGGGAGCGGTTCGCCGCAGTGCCGCAGGCCGAGGTCGTCGGGGTGCCGGGCGCCAAGCACCTCTGGGTGGGCGACGCGGAGACCGTGCTCGACGAGATCGTCCGCCGGGTCAACCCGGCCGTCGAGGTGCCGCTGCCGACCAGCTGGGACGGCCCGATGGAGTCCGGCGACGTCAGCGCGTACGCCGACCGCACGGTGGCCGCCTTCGCCGACACGCCCGTCCCGCAGCCGGGCGACTGACGGCTCAGCGCCGCTCCTGGCGGGGGAGCACCACCTCGCGCAGGATCAGTTGCAGCGCCGCCACCGTGGGGATGGCGATCAACGCGCCCACCACGCCCAGCAGGGCCACCCCGAGCAGCGCGGCCAGCAGGGCGGCCACCTCGTTGACCTCCACCGAGCGCCGCATCACCTTCGGGTAGATCAGGTAGTTCTCCACCTGCTGGTAGATGAGGAAGAACACCACGCACGCGATGCCTGTGGGCAGGTCGGCGGCGAAACCGACAAGACTCACGATCACCGCGCCCAGGGTGGCGCCGATCTGCGGGATCAGGTCGGTCACCGCTACCACCACGGCAAGCGCGAACGGGTACGGCAACCCGACGATCAACGCGAAGACGAATGTGGTCGCGCCGGCCAGCACCGCGATGCTCAACGCCCCGACCATGTACGCGCCGACCTTGGTCAGGATCTCGTCGCCGATCAGCTGCACCCGCTCCCGCCGGGACCGGGGGACCAGCGCGTAGCCCAGAGACCGCAGCCGGTTGAAGTACGCCAGGAAGTAGATCGTCAGCACCAGCACGGTGAGCGTCCGGAACACCGTGCCGAAGATCAGTTGAGCGCCGCCGAGCACCCCGCCGAGCGCCCTACCGATGGTCTGCGCGTTGGCGGCGCCCTGCACCCGCTCGACCACGTCGTACCGCTCCACCAGGTCGTTGACAGTCGGGTTGCGGCGCAACTCGTCGAGCAGGCTCGGGATCTGGTCGATGAATTGCCCGGACTGCGTCACGATCGGCGGGACCAGCGCCACCACGCCGCCGCAGAGCAGCAGCACCACTGTCAACGCGACCACCGCGACCGCCAGGCCGTGCGGCACGCCCCAGCGGCGTAGCCGCACCACCGCCGGGTTGAGGCCCACCGCCAGGAAGAGCGCGATCACCACCAGCACCAGGATGCCGCCGGCGTTGCGAATCCCCAGATAGAGGGTGTACGCCAGCAGCACACCCAACGCGCCGGTGAAGCCGATCAGGAAGCTGCTGCGCCGCAGCGGACGCCCCGGAGTGCCGAACCTGCCGGACGGGACAGCGGGCGGCTCGTCCGGGTCGATGCCCGGCGCGGGAACCGGCACCGGCGCCGGTGTCTCGGCAGGCGTCGGGTCGATCGGTGGCTGGTCGGCGGGCGGGGGACCGGGGGTCACGTCCGGGTCGTCGGCCGACGGGTCGTGCTGCGGCACCAGAACCTCCCGACTCAGGCGACCGGACGACCGACGGACGCCACGCCGACGCACCCGCTGTCGCCGCTGCGAGTGGAGGTGCGCCAGACTGCGCCACTCAGGTGCATGAGTCCACTGCTTCCTTCAGGGTCGATCGGGTGCCGGCTTGGGAAGTCTTCGTTTCGAAGCGTCCCCGTCGTGAAAGCAGCGTAGCCACGTCACCATCGTCGTCAACCACGACTTCGGCAAGCCGGTTTCGCGTTCCCGGAGATCGACGGCGGTGACCATCTGTCTCGCCGGGCTGTACCACGAGGCGGCGCACGACCTGTGTCAGCGAAACCGTAGATCTTGGACAGTTTCCGTTGGTGTGTAACGGAAACTGTCCAAGATCTGGTGGTGTGGTGGCTTCCCGGCGGTGAAAGCTGTTCGGATGCTGCCCGCCGACGACGCCGCCGCACTCGACTGGCTCGCCTTCGAGCAGGCGGGCGTGCTGACAACCGCGCAGGTCTCCAGTCTGCTCACCGAGGGGACGGTGCGGGGGCGAATCCGCCCCGGCCGGTGGCGGTCGATCTGCCGCGGCGTCCTGCTGACAAGTAACGGTCGCCTGAGCCGCGACCAACAGCTCTGGGTCGCGGTGCTGACAGCCGGGCCAGGTGCGATGCTGGCCGGGGTAACCGCCGCCACCGAAGCCGGGGTACGAGGGCTGCGCCGCGAGCCACTGCACGTGCTGGTGCCGGCCGCCCGCCGCGCCGCACGTACCTCTCTGCGTCGCCTCCCGATCAACATGCCCGCGGTGCTTGTGCATCGCACGTCGGTGCTGCCGGACTCGCACCGGCAACTCGCCCGTCCACCGCGCACCACGACGGCCAGAGCCCTCGTCGACGCGGCGGGATGGGCGGTGGGTGTGGACGAGGCGCAGGGGGTGCTGGCGGCCGGTTGTCAGCAGCGGCGGGTGCTGCCCGAGGAGTTGCAGATGGTGCTCGACGTTCTCCCCCGAGCGCCCCGCCGGCGGTTGATCCAGCAGACCGTCTGTGACATCGCCGGCGGCGCGCAGGCGCTTTCCGAGATTGATTTCCTGCGCCTCTGCCGCCGGCATCGGCTGCCCGTGCCTGATCTTCAGGAACATCGGGTCGACGCGGCAGGCCGCAAGCGTTGGCTGGACGCGTACTGGCGACAGTGGCGGGTGCACGTCGAGATCGACGGCGCGCACCACATGGACGCCCGGCAGTGGGCGGACGACATGCGTCGGCAGAACGACGTCTGGACCAGCGGCGACCGGATCCTGCGCTTTCCGGCGTGGGTGGTCCGCGCCCGCCCCGATGAGGTCGCCGACACCGTCCGGCGGGCCCTCGTCGCCGCCGGCTGGCTCCCCAACCAGCGCCATCCGACACACAAATAAGTCTTGGACAGCTTCCGTCAACGAGTAACGGCAACTGTCCAAGATCTCGATGCTCGCGCGGGTCGGCGCTGGCGGCGTACCGGTCAATCCTTCTCGATGGTGACCTTGCTGGGCTTGGCGCTGCGCTCGTCGGTGGTCGGCTTGCTGGGCCGCTTGCCGTTCTCACCGGTGCTGGTGATCTTGGTCGGCTTGGCGTCCCGACCACCCACGCCCGGAACGGCGGCCACTGTCGGCTCCCCGTCCACCCCGGCGCTGGCCGCGCCTCCGTCGACTGTGGTCACCGGCTCGGCCACCGGCCGGGTGGTGGACTGCCCGGCGTCCTCGGCACCGGCGTTCACCGGCTGCCGGCCGTCGGCGGGCTCGGTCTTGAGGCCGGTGGCCGCACCCGACCCGGGCGACGTGCCCGCGCCGACGGTCGCCGCGTCGGAGACGGCCGCGCCGTCGTCGGCCGCGCTCGTGCTCGCATCGTCGCCGGTGTCCGGCGCGGTCGGGCCGTCCAGCGGGCCGGCGGTGCTCTGCAACCGCAGGTCGGCCATCTGCCGCTGGAGCTCGTCGGACTCCTGCCGCGACTTCCAGGTCTCCTGCCGCAGGTCGGCGAGCTGCTGCTGGGCCTGCGCGATCTCCAACATCACCTGGGCGAGCTGCTGCCGGCCGGCCGCCGCCTCCTGCTGGGTGGCGGCCAGGTGCTGCTGGGTGGTGGCGAGGTGCTGCTGGGTGGTGGCCGCGTACTCCTCGAACTGGCGACGTGAGGCCGCCACGTGCTCGTCGGCCTTGCGGCGCTTGTCGCCCGCCTCGGTCTCGGCGCGGCTCAGCAGCTCGGCGGCTTCCGACTCGGCGCGCTGGCGCATCGCCGCCGCGTCCCGCTCGGCCGCCTGGCGGATCGCCTCGGCGCCCTGCTCGATCTCGTTCTTGCGGGCGGTGTACTCGGTCTCCAGGGCGTCCTTACGCGTGGAGTACTCGCTCTCCAGCTCGTCGCGGCGAGCCGTGAGACCCGACTCCAGCTCCTGCTGGCGGCTGGCGAACCCGGCCTCCAACTCCTGCTGGCGGGCCTTGTGCTGCTTGTCCAGCTCGTCGCGGCGCTTCGCGTACTCCTGCTCGGCCGTCGCGCGCCGCTGGGCCAGCTCCCGGTCGGCCGCCTCCCGCCGGGCATTGACCTCCTGCTCCACCCCGGCCCGCCACGCGCCCAGCTCCTGCTGGGTCTGCGCGCGGGCGTGCTTGACGTACGCCTCGGTCTCGGTGCGCATCCGCTGCACGTACGCCTCGGTCTCGGCCCGGCTGCGCTTGGCCGACTCGGTGGCCTGCGTGGTCAGCCGCTCCGCCTCCTGCTGCGCCTTCGCGCGAGTCGAGCGGCCGGCCATCGACGCGTCGTCGATGATCTGCTTGGCCTCCTGCTGCGCCTTGGCGTGGGTGGCCCGACCAGCCTCGGTGGCGGTGTCGGTGAGCCGCTTGGCCTCCTGCTGCGCCTTGGCGTGCACCTCCTTGGCGGCCTCGCGCAGCTCGCCGGCCTCCTGCCGCGCGGTGGTCAGCGCCTCGCGGGCGGCCTCGCGCAGCTTGGTGGCCTCCTGCTGGGCCCGGGTGTGGATCTCCTTGGCGGTGTCCCGCAGCTGGGTGGCCTCCTGCTGGGCCTTCGCCAACGCGTCCTGGGCGGCCTTACGCAGCTTCGCCGACTCGTCCTTCGCCGCCTGGAGCGTCGCCTCCGCCTCCGCGCGCCGGGCGTTGCTGTGCCGATCCTCCTCGGCGCGCCGCGCGGCGAGGGCGATCTCGAAGTCCTTCAGCGCCCGCGCTGCCTGCTCGCGGGCCTCCTCGACGATGTGCTCGGCGGCGGCACGACGGGCCTCGATCTCCTCGTTGGCCGCCGACAGGATCTGCTCGGCCTGCTCCTCGGCGAGAGTGAGGATCGACTCGACCCGGGGGCCCAGGTGTCGGAACGACGCCCGGTCCACCACGTTCATCTGCTTGCGGACCTGGGTGAGGTCGCGTTGCAGCACCTCGACCTGGCCGGCGAGCTTGTGGATCTGTGTGTAGGCCTGTTCCCGTTCGGCGGCGAGGGTCGCGATCTCGTGCTCGGCACGCGCGACGTACCTGTCGACCTGTTTCTTCTCGTACCCCCGCAGAGCGGACTCGAAGCTGGGCTCCGTCGTCACGTCCCCGCCGAGAGCGAACAGTTCCTCGCCGTGCGACATGCCCCCATCCTCACACGCATCGCCCCCGGCTGGGGCGATACGGACGCCCCTTGTGGGAGCTAGTTCACTCCGTTGCCGGTACCGAATGCCAAGGGCTGGGAAACGCATACGGCGCGAGGTCACACCGGTTACCCGGTGTCACCTCGCGCCGCCGATGCCCCAACCTGACGCCTGGCGTCAGCCGGCGGTCTCCGCGGTGACCCGGTCCTGACCGGCCTCGGTCTTCTTGGCCTCCGCCGGCTTGGCGGCCGGAGCGGCCGCCGCCGGCACGCCGGGCACGATGCCGGCGAGCCCGGAGAGCATCTGGCCGAGCTGCGAGGTGACCGCGTCCTTCTGCCGGGTGAGGTCCTCGACCTCGCGGCGGGCGGCCTGCGTGGTCAGCTCCGCCTCGGTGCGGGCCTCGGTGAGCAGGCGCTGCGACTCGGCCTTGGCCTCGTTGAGCGTCTTCTCCGACAGGGCCTTGGCCTTGTCGACAGTCTCGGCGGCGTTGCGCTCCGACTCGACCCGACGGGCCTCGGCGCGCTGCTCGATCTCCTTGGCCCGCTCCTGCGCTGCCCGCGCCCGCTGCTCGGCCTCGCTCACCAGCTTCTGGGTCTGCGCGACCTGGGCGGCGTGCCGCTCGGACTCCTCGCGCTCCGCCTTCTCCCGACGCTCGGCCAGCTGAAGCTCCAGGGCCTGCAGATCCTTGTCGCGCTTGTCGCGCGCGTCGGTGAGCAGCTTGGTCGCCTCGGCCCGCTTCTCCTCCGCCTCGCGGGCGGCCTTGGCCCGCTGCTGGGTGATCTCCCGCTCGGCGGTGGCGCGCAGGGTGGCGACCTCCCGCTCCACGGTCGACTTCAGCTCGGCCACCTCGTGCGCGGTGACCGTACGCAGCTGCTTGGTCTCGCGGTCGGCGTCCGCGCGCAGGGTGTCGGCCTCGCGGCGGGCCTGCACCCGGACCTCGGCGGCCTCGCGCTCGGCGGCGGTGCGCAGGTTACCGGCCTCGCGCTCGGCGCTCGCCTTCATCGCGGCGGCCTCGGCGCGGGCCTTGTCCGTGATCTCGCGCGCCTCGAGGCGGGCGGCGGAGAGGATGCCCTCCGACTCGCGCTTGGCCTCGTTGCGGTGATCGTTCGCCTGCTCCTCGGCGAGCCGGAGGATCTGCTCGACGCGGGTGCCGAGCCCGGAGAGGGTGGGCCGGCTGTTCTCTTCGAGCTGCTTGTTCGTGTCGGCGAGCTTCTGCTCCAGCGCGCTCATGCGCTGCTCGGCCTGGCGGAGGCGACGCTGGGCGTCGTTCATCCGCTGCTCGGCCTCGGCACGGGCCTGCTCGGACTGGGTCAGCGCGGCGGTCATCCGGCCGAGGAAGTCATCGACCTGGTGAGTGTTGTATCCGCGCAGGCCAACGGTGAAATCTGGCTGCGAGTTCGCGTTATCGAAGAACGCGAGAGGGGAGGACTGCTGCTGGGGCATTGGGACATACTGGCAGACGCCCCAGGGTGCTTCGCAAGAGCGGTGCGCAGCTTTCGTGTCCTCTTTACATGGTCAACTCCCGCGTTCGGCGATGCCGGGACCAATCGCCGATCTTGGCAGGTCCCGGGCGGGACGGACGCCACGCAGCGTGACATGGAAAAGGGCCACGGGTACGACCCGTGGCCCTTTGTTCGATCCGAAGCGATGTCGCGCTATTGGGGGCGGAAGAACAATGGCCGGATCACCGCATTGGCCATCCGCTGCTCATCCGTCCGGACGGTGGCCCGTCAGTGCCCCCGGAACCGGTTGATCGCGTCCTCGTACCGGGCCCGCATCTCCCCGTCCCGGACACCGAGGCCGTCGGTGGGGGCGAGGCAGCGCACCCCGACCTTGCCCTGGTGCGCGTTGCGGTGGACCTCGTACGCCGCCTGGCCGGTCTGCTCCAGCGGGTAGGTACGCGACACCGTCGGGTGCACCTTGCCGAGCGCCACCAGACGGTTGGCCTGCCACGCCTCGTGGTAGTTGGCGAAGTGGCTGCCGACGATCCGCTTGAGGTGCATCCACAGGTAGCGGTTGTCGTACTGGTGCTGGAAACCGCTCGTGGACGCGCAGGTCACGATCGTCCCGCCGCGCCGGGCCACGTAGACGCTCGCGCCGAACGTCTCCCGACCCGGGTGCTCGAACACGATGTCCGGGTCCTCGCCGCCGGTCAGCTCACGGATCCGCTCGCCGAACCGCCGCCACTCGTCCGGGTCCTGGGTCTCCTCGTCCTTCCAGAAGCGGAAGCCCTCCGCGGCCCGGTCGATGACCAGCTCCGCGCCCATGCTGCGGCACAGCTCGGCCTTCTCGGGCGAGGAGACGACGCAGACCGGGATCGCGCCGCCGTTGAGCGCCATCTGGGTGGCGTACCCGCCGAGGCCGCCGGACGCGCCCCAGATCAGCACGACGTCGCCCTGCTTCATGTTGGCGCCGTGGTGCGAGACGAGCTGCCGGTACGCGGTCGAGTTGACAAGCCCCGGGCTCGCCGCCTCCTCCCAGCTCAGGTGGCGCGGCTTGGGCATCAGCTGGTTGGCCTTGACCACGGCCAGCTCGGCCAGCCCACCGAAGTTGGTCTCGAAGCCCCAGATCCGCTGCTGCGGGTCGAGCATCGTGTCGTCGTGCCCGGCCGCGTCCTCCAACTCGACCGAGAGGCAGTGCGCGACCACCTCGTCGCCGGCCGCCCACCGGGTGACCCCGGGGCCGGTGCGCAGCACCACGCCCGCGGCGTCCGAGCCGACCACGTGGTACGGCAGGTCGTGCCGGCGGGTCAGCTCGGAAATCCGGCCGTAGCGCTTGAGGAACTTGAACGTGGACAGCGGCTCGAAGATGCTCGTCCACACCGTGTTGTAGTTGATCGCGCTCGCCATGACCGCGATCAGCGCCTCGCCCGGCGCCAGTTCCGGCGTCGGCACCTCCTGCACGTGCAGCGCCTTACGGGGGTCCTTGTCCCGGGTGGCCATGCCGTCGAACATCCGCGACTCCTCGGCACGGACGACCACACCCCGGTAGCTCTCCGGTACGGGCAGCCCGGCGAGGCCGGCCAGCTCGCGGTCCGGATCATTCGATTCCTCCGCCGCCATGATCGCTTCGAGGATGTCCTGCACGGTGACCTCCGGTTCGTCCGCACCCGCACGGGCCCGGGTGCTGCCATCGTCGGCGCCGGTGGGCACGACCGCCATGTCGGCATTCGACACATCCGGCACCGGTCGCGCTCCTGTGGGCCGGGACGTTACTGAACGGTAGCTAAAGCCGGAAGTCCTCTGTGAAAAACTGCATCCGCCGATGCGTGAAGGTGTCCAACCAACCCGCCAACCGCGCACTGACGTGCGCGCACCCCGTCCTCCGGGGGGCGCCACCCCTCGTTGATCAAGAGCTTTCGGTCACCTGCGACGCGCGGGATGACGCAAACCTCTTGATCAACAGGGGGGTGGGTCCGGGGGTCAGTGGGGGGTGGGGGCGGGTTGGACCAGCTCGACCAGGACACCGCCCGCGTCCTTGGGGTGCACGAAGTTGATCCGGCTGTCCGCGGTGCCGCGCCGCGGCTCGTCGTAGAGCAGTCGTACGCCCCGCTCGCGCAGCGCCGCGCACGCCACGTCGATGTCCGCCACCGTGTACGCGACCTGTTGCACGCCCGGCCCGTTGCGGTCCAGGAACTTCGCGATCGTCGACTCGGGCGTGAGCGGGGCGAGCAACTGCACGCAGCCACCCTCGGTGCCCGGGCCGACGGCAAGCATCGCTTCCCGTACGCCCTGCTCGGCGTTGGTCTCGACGTGCACGCAGCGCATCCCGAACGTCCGCTGGTAGAAGTCGATCGCGGCGTCCAGGTCGGCCACGGCGATCCCGACGTGGTCGATCTTGCGAAGCCCGATGTCTGTGACGTAGTCCGCACCGGGCTCGACGGGGGAGTTCTCAGTCATGGCGCTAGTCTGGCCGAACAATCGTTAAGGCGTACAGCTCGGCACCCCCCTCGGAGGCAGGCATGGCTTCGGTGATCGTCAGCGGCGCGCGCACCCCCATGGGGCGGCTGCTGGGCAACCTCAAGGACCTTCCCGCCACGAAGCTCGGCGGCATCGCCATCAAGGCGGCCCTGGAGCGGGCCGGCGTGAGCCCGGACCAGGTCCAGTACGTGATCATGGGGCAGGTGCTCCAGGCCGGCGCGGGCCAGATCCCGGCTCGGCAGGCGGCGGTCGAGGCCGGCGTACCGATGTCGGTGCCCGCGCTGACCATCAACAAGGTCTGCCTCTCCGGCCTGGACGCCATCGCCCTGGCCGACCAGCTGATCCGGGCCGGCGAGTTCGACATCGTGGTGGCCGGTGGCATGGAGTCGATGACCAACGCCCCGCACCTGCTGATGGGCCAGCGCTCCGGCTACAAGTACGGCGACGTGGTGGTCAAGGACCACATGGCCCACGACGGGCTCAGCGACGCTTGGGACTGCTGCTCGATGGGCGAGTCGACCGAGCGGATCGGCACGAAGCACGGCATCTCCCGCGAGGAGCAGGACGCCTTCGCGGCCGCCAGCCACCAGCGGGCCGCCGCCGCGCAGAAGAACGGCCACTTCGCCGAGGAGATCACCCCGGTGCTGATCCCGCAGCGCAAGGGCGACCCGCTGGTGATCAGTGACGACGAGGGCATCCGCCCGGACACCACAGTCGAGTCGCTTGCCAAGCTGCGTCCCGCCTTCGCCAAGGACGGCACGATCACCGCAGGCAGCTCCTCGCCGATCTCCGACGGCGCTGCCGCAGTGGTCGTCATGAGCAAGGCCAAGGCCAAGGAGCTGGGGCTGACCTGGCTCGCCGAGATCGGCGCGCACGGAAACGTGGCGGGCCCGGACAACTCCCTGCACTCGCAGCCGTCCAACGCGATCAACCACGCCCTGAAGAAGGGCGGCCTGAGCGTGGAGGACCTGGACCTCATCGAGATCAACGAGGCGTTCGCGCAGGTAGGCATCCAGTCCACCCGGGACCTGGGGATCAGCGCGGACAAGGTCAACGTCAACGGCGGCGCGATCGCGCTGGGTCACCCGATCGGCATGTCCGGCGCCCGGCTGGTGCTCACCCTCGCCCTGGAGTTGAAGCGGCGTGGCGGCGGCACCGGCGCGGCGGCGCTGTGCGGTGGCGGTGGCCAGGGCGACGCGCTGATCATCCATGTGCCGGGCAAGGCCGAGTCGGCGCAGTGAGCGCGAGGAGTGAGCCGGGTTTGCGAGCCCCGCAGTCGCGAACAAGGATTGTTCAGTGAGCGCGAGGAGTGAGCCGGGTTTGCGAGCCCCGCAGTCGCGAACAAGGATTGTTCAGTGAGCGCGAGGAGTGAGCCGGGTTTGCGAGCCCCGC
>NZ_JBVJGN010000009.1:303380-311689 GCF_055587305.1 Micromonospora sp. NPDC047521
CCGCAGTCGCGAACAAGGATCGTTCAGTGAGCGCGAGGAGTGAGCCGGGTTTGCGAGCCCCGCAGTCGCGAACAAGGATCGTGCAGTGAGCGAAGCTGTCGAGAACGTCCCGACTGCGGCCACCGGATCGGTGCGCCGCAGCCGGGACGTACCCCGGCTCGTGGAGCGGGCCCGCGCGGGTGACCCCCGCGCGGTCGCCCGCCTGATCACCCTTGTCGAGAACGGCGACGCGCTGCTGCCGGAGATCGCCGCCGCGCTCGCGCCGTACGCCGGGCAGGCCCAGGTGGTCGGGTTGACCGGCTCGCCGGGCGTGGGCAAGTCGACGACCACCAACGAGCTGGTCCGCGCGCTGCGGGCACGCGGTCACCGCGTAGGCGTGCTGGCCGTGGACCCGTCCAGCCCGTTCACCGGCGGCGCGATCCTCGGCGACCGGGTGCGGATGCAGGACCACGCCACCGATCCCGGCGTCTACATCAGGTCCATGTCCAGCCGGGGGCATCTCGGCGGGCTGGCCGCGGCGACGCCGCAGGCGGTCCGGGTGCTGGAGGGCGCCGGCTGCGACGTGGTGCTTGTGGAGACCGTCGGCGTGGGGCAGGCCGAGGTGGAGGTCGCCTCGCTGGCCGACACCACGCTCGTGCTGCTCGCCCCCGGCATGGGTGACGCCATCCAGGCGGTCAAGGCCGGCATCCTGGAGATCGCCGACGTCTTCGTCGTCAACAAGGCCGACCGGGACGGCGTCGACGCCACCGTCCGCGACATCCAGGGCATGATCGCCCTCGGTGAGCGCGGGCCGGGGCAGTGGCGACCGCAGGTCGTCCGCTCGGTCGCCGCCCGGGGTGAGGGCATCGACGACATCGCCGCCGCCATCGACAAGCACCGCGGCTGGCTGGTCGAGCACGGCGAGCTGCGCCGCCGGCAGGAGGCGCGGGCCGCCGCCGAGATCGAGGCCATCGCGCTGGGCACCCTCCGTGCCCGGATCGGTTCACTGCGCGACGGTACGGAGCTGTCGACGCTCGCCGCCAAGGTCGCCGAGGGTTCGCTCGACCCGTACGCGGCGGCGGACGAGCTGCTCGATCAGCTCGGCTCCTGATCCGCAGCCCGACGGCGCACCGGGCGGTGGCTCAGGCGGCCGTGAGGGCGTCGCGTGCGCATCTGGTGAGCAGCCACGGAAGGTGCGGCGTCCCGATCCGCCCGCTGCCGAGCGCGGTGAGGACCAGTGTGATGTCACCGACGCGCAGCACCACCTTGTCGCCGCTGGCGTACGCCTCGTCGCCGATGCCCGGCAGCGGGGTGGCGACGCCACGGGCGTTGGCCCGCCACGCGATCTGCCCGGCCGTACCGTCCGCCCAGGCGGCGCGGAGCACGGTGCTGTTGTCGCGCTCGGAGTGGAAGTCGACGCGTCGCGGCAGGCGTCGCACCCGTACCTGTCGGCCGACGACCCGTGCGACGTCCTCGACGGAGATCGGAAGCGGCCCGGCAGGCACATGATCTACCTCGCCGAACACGTCCGTGACCAGCAGGCCGGTCTGCTCGGGTTCCGGGTCCGCCGACGAGCGGACGGTCAGGGTGCCGACCCGTCTGCTCCACGGCCGGCCGGTGATCGTCACGACGTCGCCCGGCCGGCAGCGGTCTCCCCACCCGCCGGGCAGCCCCCACGCGGTGGTCTCGTCGGCGGTCCCGTCGTCGAGTACCAGGTGGATCAGTCGCCGGCTGTCCCGCCCGTGTGGGCGCAGCGCCAGCACCTGACCGGTGACGGTCACCGACCGCGTCCGGTCCACCAACGCGCCGCCCAGCAGGTATGCGGCACCGGCGAGCAGCACGTACCCCGGCAGCGAATACCAGCCGGAGCGACCGGCGACGCTCAGCACGAACGTTCCCGCGACCACGAGCAGCAGCGCCTGACCGAGCAGCGCGCGGGTGGTGCTGCCGTACCCGGGCCGTACCCGTGGACAGCGCGCCCGGATCCGGCGCCAGCCGCCCCGGTACGACGACCAGAGCTCACGCTGGTCGCCGACGTCGAGGCCGAGCACGTCGAGGGTGCGGCGGGTGACGCCCAGCGCGGCGCCGTACGCGAGGTAGCGGTCCCAGACCGCCACCGCCGAGGGCGGCAGCTCGGCAAACTGTTCGTGGTTACGCAGCCAGGTGCCTACTGCGAGCCACCGGGAGGTGGCGTCCAGTCCCGCCGGGGTAGCGCGCTCGCCGACGCGCTGCACGAGGCCCGCGAGCACCAGGGCGACGGTGAGCGAGAGAAGGAACGTCCAGCGCAGGTGCGTGCGGTACACGGCCACCAGGCCGCAGACCACGCCCACCGCGACCGCGCCGAGGTACAGCGCGGCCATCATCGTCCGCCCGAATCGACGCCGGGACAGCCCGGCCGCGCGGGCGTCGGCGACCACGGCGGCGCGCAGCTGGCCGTTCCAGTTCTTGGCCTCGTCCTCGTCGCGGAAGGCCAGCGCGGTAAGCGGCACCACCCCGTCGACGGCGAGCCCACGGACCCGCGCCAGGACCTGCCGTTCGTACGGCCGCAGGCTGCTGTCGTCCGCACGGCCCTCAGCGAGATGGATGGTGGTGCCACGGGGGTCGGCGTCCGGCTGTCGCAGCTCGTACCAGCCGGCCGCGGCCAGGTCGAGCAGGATCGACTCCGTCGTGCCCGCGCCCGTCGACCCGCCGTTGACCAGCAGGCTCACCACGGCCGGCGGCTCCGGGCCGAGGTCCATGGTGGCCGGTCGGGCGGCTGGTGGCCCCGGGCGGGTGGCGATCCGGCAGGCGCCGTACGCGAGGAGCCAGAGCCCGACGGCGACGCCGGCGAGGATGAGGTCCGCCACGGCTCAGAGACCGACCGCGATGACGCCACGGTCCGAGTCGTCGGAGGTGAACAACTCGCGCCTGTGGAAGCCGAGCGGCCCGGCGACCAGGTTCGTGGGGAAGCTCTGGATCGCCGTGTTGTACTGCTGCACGGCGTACGTCAGGAACTGCCGGGCATAAGCGATCTTGTCCTCGGTGGTGGCCAGGTCGCGCTGCAACGCCGCGAAGTTCTCGCTCGCCCGCAACTGCGGGTACGCCTCGGCGAGCGCGACGAGGCGACCCAGAGCCTGACCGAGCGCGTTCTCGGCGTCGGCCCGGCCCGGGTCACCACCGGTGTGCGTGATCGCCTCGCCGCGTGCGGCCAGCACGGCGGCCAGGGTGTCGCGTTCGTGCGACGCGTACCCCTTGACGGTCTCGACCAGGTTCGGGATGAGGTCGTGGCGGCGCTTGAGCTGCACGTCGATCTGGGACCAGGACGCATCCACCTGGTTACGCATCCGCACCAGCTTGTTGTAGACCCGCACCAGCCACACCCCGAGCAGGAGGACGAGCGCCGAGCCCGCCAGAGCGGCGACAGAAATCGATGCCATGGCGGGCAAGATAGCGAACCGGCCCGAGGAGTGCGTCCGCGCGTCCACGGGGGACGGTCACCGCGCGCCGGGAGACAGTAGGCTCGCGCTCGCGCGGGCACCGCTCGCGTGGGCCCCGGACGGGGCCGGTGCCTGACGACGGCAGGGGAGCGGGACGTGAGTGACGAGGCGACGCGCGAGCTGGGCACGGTGCCGGCGGTGGCCGGCGGGACGACGAAGGTCTCCGACGAGGTGATCGAGAAGATCGCCGTCGCCGCCGCCAGCTCGGTGCCCGGCGTGGCCGAGATGGGTGGGGACGTCGCGCGGTTCTTCAACGCGGTCCTCGATCGCGTCGGGCTGGACCAGGTCGGCGACGCCCGGCGGGGTTGCTCGGCCCACGTCTCCGGGGACGCGGCCGTGATCAACCTGGTGCTGGTGATTCAGGCCGGTCAGCCGGTGCCGGAGATCACCGGGCAGGTGCGGGCCCGGGTCACCGAGGCCGTCGAGGCGTACGGGCTGCGGGTCGACGAGGTCAACATCCGGGTCGACGACGTGGCGATGGGCGGGCCGGCGACTCCCGTGGCGTGATCTCGGACGGGCCTGCCGTCCGCGCCCGCTGCGGCGCCCACGTTACCCACCGGTACGAGTTGACTTAGCGATCGTTCAGGTCGGGGCTCTACACTCGATGGGCAATCGAGGACCCGAGGAGGAGCCCCGCGCATGGACGCCGACGAGATCGACGCCGGACGGGCACGCTGGCAGGCCCGGTACGACGCCGCGCGCAAGCGTGACGCCGACTTCACGACGCTCTCCGGGATGCCTGTCGAGCCGGTCTACGGGCCGCCGGAGGGCAGCGCGTACCCGGGCTTCGAGCGGATCGGCTGGCCCGGCGAGTATCCGTACACCAGGGGTCTGTATCCGACCGGATACCGGGGGCGGACCTGGACGATCCGGCAGTTCGCCGGCTTCGGCAACGCCCAGCAGACGAACGAGCGTTACAAGATGATCCTCGGCGCCGGCGGTGGCGGCCTGTCCGTCGCGTTCGACATGCCGACGCTGATGGGCCGCGACTCGGACGACCCGCAGGCGCTCGGCGAGGTCGGGCACTGCGGCGTCGCCATCGACACGGCTACCGACATGCAGGCGCTCTTCGACGGCATCGACCTGGCCGATGTCACCACGTCGATGACCATCTCCGGCCCGGCAGTGCCTGTGTTCTGCATGTACCTGGTCGCCGCCGAGCGGCAGGGCGCTGACCTGTCCAAGCTGGACGGCACGCTTCAGACGGACATCTTCAAGGAGTACATCGCGCAGAAGGAGTGGCTCTTCGACCCCGAGCCGCACCTGCGCCTCATCGGCGACCTGATGGAGTACTGCGCGGCCGAGATCCCGCGGTACAAGCCGCTGTCGGTCTCCGGCTACCACATCCGCGAGGCCGGCTCGACAGCCGCGCAGGAGCTGGCGTACACCCTCGCCGACGGTTTCGGCTACGTGGAGCTGGGCCTGTCGCGCGGGCTGGACGTGAACGTGTTCGCGCCGGGCCTGAGCTTCTTCTTCGACTCGCACCTCGACTTCTTCGAGGAGATCGCCAAGTTCCGCGCCGCCCGCCGGATCTGGGCCCGCTGGTTGCGCGACGTCTACGGCGCGACAAGCGAGAAGGCCCTGTGGCTGCGGTTCCACACGCAGACCGCGGGGGTGTCGCTGACCGCCCAGCAGCCGGTCAACAACGTCGTACGCACGGCCGTGGAGGCCCTCGCGGCGGTGCTCGGCGGGACCAACTCGCTGCACACGAACGCCCTCGACGAGACACTCGCGCTGCCCACCGACGAGTCCGCCGAGATCGCCCTGCGGACGCAGCAGGTGCTGATGGAGGAGACCGGCGTGGTGAACGTCGCCGACCCGCTCGGCGGCTCCTGGTACGTCGAGGCGCTGACCGACAAGATCGAGGCCGAGGCGGAGGAGATCTTCGCCCGCATCCGGCAGCTCGGCGGGGAGGGGCCGCACCAGATCGGCCCGATGACCTCGGGCATCCTGCGCGGCATCGAGGACGGCTGGTTCACCGGGCACATCGCCGAGTCGGCGTTCGTCTACCAGCAGGCCCTCGAGAAGGGCGACAAGAAGATCGTCGGCGTCAACTGCCACACCGGCACCGTCGCCAAGGAGCTGGAGATCCTGCGCATCTCGCACGAGGTGGAGCTGGAGCAGCGCCGGGTGCTCGCCGAGCGCAAGGCCGGACGGGACGACGCAGCGGTCAAGGCCGCGGTCGCCCGGATGGTCGAGGCGAGCCGCACCGACGAGAACATGATCCCCGCGATGCTCGACGCCGTCCGCGCCGAGGCCACCCTCGGCGAGATCTGCGACGCCCTGCGCGCCGAGTGGGGCACCTACCGGGAGCCGGCGCGCTTCTGACCCCGTACCGGACCCATCCCTTCGATCGTGCGGTTGCCGCGTCGGCAGATGTCGTGAAGGCGGCCTGTCGGCGTCGGAAGGTGCCCGATCGAAGGGGTGGGGGCGAGGCGTGAGAGTTGCAACGTCGGAGTTGCGGGTGAGCTGAGAACCCGGGCTCGCGTGCGAGACTAGGTAACCATGAGCGACCCACGGATCACCTCGTCGATCTTCACCCGCGGCGCGGTCGACCTCAGCACGCTGCGCGGCCCCGCACCAGCCAGTACCCGCCCCGGCACACCCCCGCAGGGCGGCCCGTCCACAGGCGCGCCAGGCGCGCCCGGCGCCGGCGGTGACGGCGCCATCGTCGACGTCACCGAAGCGACCATCCAGTCCGAGGTACTCGAACGGTCGATGGCCATGCCCGTCGTCGTCTTCTTCGGCGCGGCCGGCTTCCCCGAGAGTGACGAGTTCGCCCCGGTGCTGGAGCGGCTGGCCGCCGAGAGCGGCGGTGCCTGGGTGCTCGCCCGGGTCGACGTGCAGCAGAGCCCGCGGATCGCCCAGATGTTCCGGGTCCAGGGCATCCCCATGGTGTACGCGGTGGTCGGCGGCCAGCCCATCGACGCCTTCTCCGGGGTGGTCCCCGAGGCGCAGCTGCGCCAGTGGCTCCAGGCCGTGCTCAAGGCCGGCGGCGTGACAGTCGCCGAACCGGAGGACCCGCGCCTCGACGAGGCGGACGACGCCCTGATGAGTGGTGACCTGGACGCCGCCGAGCGGGCGTACCGCAAGATCCTCGCCGACTCCCCGGCGGACGTCGCGGCCGAGGCCGGCCTCGCCCAGGTCGGGGTGGCCCGCCGGGTTGCCGGCGCCGACCCGGCCACCGCGCTGGCCGCCGCCGACAGTGCCCCCGACGACGTGGCCGCCCAGCTGCTGGCCGCCGACATCGAGGTGCTCAGCGGCCTGGCCGAGCAGGCGTACGCCCGGCTCGTCGGCCTGGTCCGGCGCACCGCCGGCGAGGACCGGGAGACGGTCCGCCAGCACCTGGTGTCGCTGTTCACCATCGCCGGCCCGGACGACCCGGCGGTCGCCTCGGCACGCCGTGCCCTGGCCAGCGCCCTGTTCTGAGTTCGAAGCACGCCAGCGCGGGCCGGCGTTCCGGCCGGCCCGCCCGACCTCCGAGGACGGGAGCTCATGATGCGCCGGATCGCCGTCCTCGACGCGCCGACAAATCTCGGTCTACGGCCGCCCACGCCCACGTCGGTTCCGGGCTGCGCCAAGGCGCCCGGAGCGCTGCGGGACCACGACCTGCTGGCCCGGTTGCGCGCCCGCGACGCCGGATGCATCACCCCACCCCGCTACGACCCGGGTGACTGGCGGCCCGGCGACGGGGTGTGCCACGCCCGGGAGATCGCCGACTACTCCCTCGCCCTCGCCGAGCGGGTCGGCTCGATCATCGACCGGGGCGAGTTCCCGGTGGTGCTGGGCGGCGACTGCTCGGTGCTGCTCGGCTCGGCGCTTGCCATGCACCGCCTCGGTGAGGCGGTCGGCGGGCGGATCGGCCTGGTCTTCGTGGACGGGCACTCCGACTTCCGGCACCCCGGCAACGCCTCCTACGTGGGTGCCGCCGCGGGGGAGGACCTGGCCCTGGTCACCGGGCGCGGGCAGGCCGACCTGGCCGCCCTGGAGGGACGCCGACCCTACTTCCGCGACATCGACGTGGTGGTGCTCGGCATCCGGGCGCAGGACGAGTACCGCCTCGACCTCCAGGCGGCGGGGATCACCACCCGGCCGGTGCCGGCGCTGCGCGCCGAGGGCGCCGCCCGCACGGCGCAGTGGGCACACGAGCAGCTCGCCGACTGCGCGGGCTACTGGGTGCACATCGACGTGGACGTGCTCGACCCGGCGGTGATGCCCGCCGTGGACGCCCCCGACCCGGGCGGCATCGCCTTCGCCGAGCTGGAGATCCTGCTCGCCGGCCTGGTCGACACCCCGCACTGCCTCGGCGTCGAGCTGACCGTCTTCGACCCCGACTACGACCCGGACGGCTCGTACGCCGCCGAGATCGTCAACACGGTGGTCGCGGGTCTGGCACCTGTCACCGCCCCGGAGGCGGTGCCGCCGCGCCTGCTCCCGGCCCGGCCCACCCCCGCCCCGCGACGCGGCACCAGCCGACCCACCCTCGTCCCCGAGCCGCCCGGAACAGCGGGCCCCGAGGCCGACGGCGAGGGGTCGCGCCAGGAGCCCCGGTACGACGGCGAGCATGTGTCCGGCCACAACGGAACCGGCGACCGGCTGTCCGGCGACGTCCTCGTCCCGGCCCGGGCCGAGCAGGAGTCGGAGTCGGAGTCGGCCCACCTTCCCGTCCCGGCCCGGTCGGAGTCGGCGGGTTTCCTCGGGCCGGTCAGCTCGGATCCGGACAGCGTCGTGACGACTGTCGAACCCGTCGGCCCACCCGCATCGGCCGGCCCCGGCCTGCTGCGCCGACCGTCGCCCACCCCACCCCCCACGCACCATCCCCAAACCGACACAGCCTGACCCCCCGCCCCGCCC
>NZ_JBVJGN010000010.1:0-208856 GCF_055587305.1 Micromonospora sp. NPDC047521
GTTCCCACCCCCCACCCCCCCGCGGTTTTTTTTCTCTGGGGGGGGGGTCCTGTTCGGGGGGGGGGGCCCCCCAAACCATATCCACCCACCGCGGTGGGTGCGGAGGGTGAGGGCGGGGTGGGGTGGGACGCGCGAAGGGCGTGCCGGCTTCGCCGGCGCGCCCTTCGTGGTGCGGTGGTTCGGGGAACTACATGTTGGCGACGTCACCCTGCTTGGCGCGGACCGCCTCGGCGGCGGCGAGGAGGCTGGCGCGCTCGTCGGCGTCCAGGTCGGTCTCGACGACCCGCTTGACGCCCTCGGCGCCGATCTCGGCCTCGACACCCAGGTAGACACCGGAGATGCCGTACTCGCCGTCGACCCAGGCGCAGACAGGCATGACCTCGCCGGAGTCCTCGGCGACGGCCTTCGCCATCCGGGCCGCGGCGGCGGACGGGGCGTAGTACGCCGAACCGGTCTTGAGCAGCGCGACCACCTCGGCGCCACCGTTGCGGGTCTTGACGACCAGCTCCTCGATCTGCTCCGCCGGCATCGCGTCGCGCAGCGGCTTGCCGTTGACGGTGCTCTTCGACGGCACCGGGACCATGGTGTCGCCGTGCGAGCCCAGGGTCAGCGTGCGGACCGACGCCACAGGCACGTTCAGTGCCTCGGCGACGAAGTTGCTGAACCGGGCGGTGTCGAGCATGCCGGCCTGGCCGAGGACCCGGTTCTTCGGGAACTGGGTGGCGAGCTGGGCCAGCGCGGTCATCTCGTCAAGCGGGTTGGAGACGACGATGACGACGGCGCTCGGGGCGTACTTGGCGACGTTCTCGGCGACCTGCCGCACGATCTTGGCGTTGGTCTCCAGCAGGTCCATCCGGCTCATGCCCGGCTTACGCGGCAGGCCGGCGGTGATCACGACCACGTCGGAGCCCTCGATGGCCTCGTAACCCTCGCCGTTCGGGCCGGTGGTCACGCCGACGACCTTGGTCTCGAAGCCCTCGATGGCCCGCGACTGGTTGAGGTCGAGGGCGAGGCCCGCGGGCTTGCCCTCGACGATGTCGGTGATGACGACGGTGTCGAATACGTCGTACTCGGCCAGGCGCTGTGCGGTGGTGGAGCCGTAGAAGCCAGCCCCGACGACAGTGACCTTCTTACCCATGGTCGTCCCACTCCCTGATACCAGTCGGTTTTCCGGACCGTATCAGTCATCCTGGCACCCATCAGGCCAGGGGCGGACGGTTACAGCCTGCTGGGCGAAGAAGGACCGTTTCCTCCCCCTCAGCCGCGCTCGGCACGCTCCACGACGTTGGTGAGGAGCATGGCGCGGGTCATCGGGCCCACGCCGCCGGGCATCGGGACCACCGCGCCGGCCGTCTCGGCGACCTCCGGGTCGACGTCGCCCGTGTAGCGGCCCTTGCCGTCCGGGCCGATCACCCGGGTGATGCCGACGTCCACCACCACCGCGCCCGGGTTGATCATGTCGGCGGTGAGTAGCCCCGGTACGCCGGCCGCGACGATGACGATGTCGGCGGCGCGGGTGTGCGAGGCGAGGTCGAGGGTGCCGGTGTGGCAGAGGGTCACCGTGGCGTTCTCACTGCGCCTGGTGAGCAGCAGGCCGAGCGGGCGGCCGACGGTGTTGCCCCGGCCGACCACGGCGACGGTGGCGCCGCGCAGCGCCACGTCGTGGCGGCGGAGCAGCTCGACGATGCCGCGCGGGGTGCAGGGCAGCGGGCCGTCGTAGCCGAGGACGAGCCGGCCCAGGTTGACCGGGTGCAGGCCGTCGGCGTCCTTGGCCGGGTCGATCAGCTCCAGCACCCGCTGGGTGTCCAGGTGGGCGGGCAGCGGCAGCTGGACGATGTAGCCGTGGCACGCCGGGTCGGCGTTCAGCTCGGCCAGCACGTCGTCGACCTGCTGCTGGGTGGCGTCGGCGGGCAGCTCCCGGCGGATCGAGGCGATCCCCACCTCGGCGCAGTCGCGGTGTTTGCCGTTGACGTACGCCTGGCTGCCCGGATCCGCGCCGACCAGCACGGTGCCCAGTCCCGGGGTGATACCGCGTTCCGCGAGTGCCTTCACACGTATCCGCAGCTCGTCCTTGATCTCCGCTGCGGTCGCCTTGCCGTCCAGAACCGTCGCCGTCACGGTCAGATCGTCTCACGGCCGTCGCGCGCGGTTCGGGCGACCTCGTTTCGACAGGCCCACCAGCGCTCCCGTCGCGCCGCCGTTAGTAACGGTGAGTCACGTGTTGCTCATCACTCTGCGTGACGCTCTGTGGATCCCATCACCGCCGAACCGGTAGGTGAATTCAAGACCTACCGATACCGGACGGCCGGCCACCGGCGGCCGAATCGGCTCCAGGCAGGCACACGACACTCCCCGCCGCTCAAGGAAACAACAGCTGGTAGCCGTATTTCGGGTTTGGGCTAGCACGGGTCAGGGTGCCCTGCAAGCGAAGCGTCCCCGGACCGTTACGCACCCGCAACCCTCTCGTTGTCGAAGGCCACCACCCCGACCTACCGTTACCGCTTGTTGCGCAGCGTAAACCCAGCGTCGGGCATGACTGCGCAGCGTGAGGAGATGAGGAGGCTCAATGCGAGTTCGTAGACTCGCCGCCTGGACCGCCCTCCCGCTCGCGGTGACGCTGGGCCTCGCGGCCTGCGGCAGCGGCGGAGACGGTGGATCCGGCGGCAGTGACAGTTCGGCGGTCAGCATCCAGATCGGCGAGCCGAAGCACCTGGTTCCCACGAACACCACCGAGACGTCCGGCGCGCAGGTGCTCACCGGCCTGTTCAGCCCGCTCGTCGACTACGACGCCCAGAACAAGCCGTACGAGGTCGCCGCGGAGTCGATCACCTCGTCCGACAACAAGGTCTGGACGATCAAGCTCAAGGACGGCTTCACCTTCCACAACGGCGAGAAGGTCACGTCCGAGGACTACATCAACGCCTGGAACTACGGCGCGTACGCCCCCAACGGCCAGGACAGCAACTACTTCTTCGAGAAGATCGCTGGCTACACGGACCTGCAGGGCAAGGAGCCGAAGGCCAAGGAGATGTCCGGCCTGAAGAAGGTCGACGACCTCACCTTCACCGTGACGCTCGCCGAGCCGTACATCGACTTCCGGACGATGCTCGGCTACACCGCGTTCTACCCGATGCCGGATGCCGCGTTCTCCGCCCCGGGCGTGCTCAAGGACTCCTACGAGCAGGCGCCGATCGGGCAGGGTCCGTTCAAGATGAAGGGCGCCTGGCAGCACGACAGCAAGATCGACGTCGAGCGGTACGACGCCTTCCCGGGCGAGAAGCCCAAGGTGAAGAACATCGAGTTCCGGATCTACCAGCAGCTCACCGCCGCGTACGCGGACGTCCTGGCGGACAACCTGGACGTGCTGCCGACGATCCCGACCGAGAGCCTGAGCACCGCGCCGACCGACCTGGGCGACCGGTTCCAGACCAGCCCGATGTCGTCGTTCCAGTTCCTCGCGTTCCCGACGTTCGACAAGGACTACAGCAACCCGGACGTGCGTAAGGCCATCTCGATGGCTATCGACCGGGACGAGATCACCAAGTCGGTCTTCAAGGACTCGCAGGACCCGGCCCGTTCGTTCGTCTCGCCGGTGCTGCCCGGCTACCGGGACAACACGGCGGGCAAGGCAGGCGAGTTCAACCCGACCGAGGCCAAGAAGCTCTACCAGGCCGCGGGCGGCCCCGCAAAGATCGTCATCTCCTACAACGGCGACGGCGGTCACAAGGACTGGGTCGACGCCACTGTCAACCAGCTCAAGGCCAACCTGGGCGTGGACGCCGTGGGCGTCGCCGAGCCGAAGTTCGCCGACCTGCTGACCAAGGTCGAGAAGAAGACGCCGGTTGGTGCGTTCCGGATGGGTTGGGTCATGGACTACCCGACCATGGAGGACTACCTCGGCCCGCTGTACAGCACCAACGGCTCGTCGAACTACTACGGCTACAGCAACCCGGAGTTCGACAGGCTCGTCAAGGAGGGTTCCGCCGCCAAGACGCAGGACGAGGCGATCGCCAAGTACCAGCAGGCGGAGGACATCCTGGCCAAGGACATGCCGGTGATCCCGCTCCGCTTCGGCGAGAACGTGTACGGCCATTCGTCCAAGGTCAAGAACGTGGAGATGGACCTGTTCCAGCGGGTCAACCTCGTCAAGATCGAAGCGGCCAGCTGAGCTGACCGATGGTTGCGGGCCACCCGGGCGACGACGCCCGGGTGGCCCGGACCGCGCCACCGCCGCCGGGCGCCGCACCCGCGGGCCCGGCCGCGGTGGCGGCGGCTCCCCCGGGCCGGACGGCACCTCTCCGATATTTCGGGTACGACCAGAGATGCCGTCCTGCGACCCTTTCGCACATTTCCGGAGAGACTGCTAAGCATGTTCCGCTACATCTTGCGGCGCCTACTCCAGATGGTCCTGGCCTTCTTCGGGACCACCCTGATCGTCTACGCGCTGATGTTCGCCGGCCAGGGCGATCCCATCCAGGCCCTCGCTGGCGAACGACCGGTGACGGAGGCCCAGCGGGCCTACCTGACGGAGAAGTACCACCTCGACGCCACAGGCGTCGGTGGCTTCTTCTACCGCTACTTCGACTACGTCAGAAGCCTGCTCCAGGGCGACCTCGGCCAGTCCCTGACCGGCCGGCAGATCGGCGACATCCTCCAGGCCGCCTGGCCGGTCACCCTCAAGCTCGCGATCATCGCGCTCGCCGTGGCGATCATCTTCGGTGTCACCGCGGGAGTGGTCGCCGGCATCCGCCGGGCCAGCATCTTCGACAACTCGACGCTGGTGCTGACCCTGCTGGTGCTGGGCATCCCGACGATCGTGCTGGCGCCGCTCGCGCAGTACCTCCTGGGCGTCAAGTGGCAACTCTTCCCGCCCACCGCCGGCTCCCAGCCCACCTTCTACGCGCTGCTGCTGCCCGGCATCGTGCTCGGCTCGCTGTCGCTGGCCACCGCACTGCGGCTGACCCGTACCTCGGTGGCGGAGAACCTGCGCGCCGACTACGTCCGGACCGCCCGGTCCAAGGGCCTGGTCAAGCGCCGCATCGTCACCGTCCACGTGCTGCGCAACTCGCTCATCCCGGTGGTCACCTTCCTCGGTGTGGAACTCGGCAACCTGATGAGCGGCGCGATCATCACCGAGGGCGTCTTCAACATCCCCGGTGTGGGCTTCAACCTCTTTCGCGGCATCCGCACCGAGGACGGCCCCCTGGTGGTGGGCATCGTCAGCGTGCTCGTCGTGGTCTACCTGGTCTCGAACCTGGTGGTGGACGTCCTGTACGCCGTACTCGACCCGAGGATCCGCTATGAGTGACTTCGAAACTGTGGCGGCCACCGAGAACCAGGCCGCGCGGCGTGGCCCCTCGGGCGAGCCGGGCACCCCTAACCAGATCGGCGCTCCCAACAAGCCGCGCAGCCTCGCCGGAGACG
Source organism: Micromonospora sp. NPDC047521 (assembly GCF_055587305.1). NCBI lineage: Bacteria > Bacillati > Actinomycetota > Actinomycetes > Micromonosporales > Micromonosporaceae > Micromonospora > Micromonospora sp. NPDC047521. The sequence continues at coordinate 5,425 of NZ_JBVJGN010000010.1, forward strand.
CATGGCGCGACCTGCGCCGCAACCCGATCTTCTGGATCTCGTCGGCGCTCGTCGTCATCTTCACGCTGATGGCGCTGGCTCCCGGAATCTTCACCGCCAACAGCCCGAACGACTGCCTGCTCTCCCGGCAGCACGCCGGGCCGTCCGGCGGGGCCATCTTCGGGTACGACTTCCAGGGCTGCGACACGTACTCCCGGGCGGTCTACGGCACGCGGGCCTCGCTCCTGGTCGGCGCGCTCGCGGCGCTGGGCACCGGCGTCATCGCGCTTGTCGTCGGGATGCTGGCCGGGTACTTCGGCCGCTGGGTCGACGCCGTGCTCTCCCGGGTGATCGACGTGGTGCTCGGCATTCCGCTGCTGCTGGCCGCGATCGTGCTGCTCAAGCGGGTGTCCAGCGACAGCGAGAACGCCCGGATCGCCGCGGTGATCTTCGTGCTGGCCATCCTGGGCTGGACCACCGCCGCCCGGGTGGTGCGTTCCTCGGTGATCACCGCCAAGGAGCAGGACTACGTGGCGGCGGCCCGGATGCTCGGCGCCGGCAACGGCCGGATCATGTGGCGGCACATCCTGCCGAACTCGCTGGCCCCGGCCATCGTCGTGCTGACCATCGCGCTCGGCTCGTTCATCGCCGCCGAGGCGACCCTCTCCTTCCTGGGCATCGGTCTGAAGGCGCCGACCATCTCCTGGGGCCAGGACATCGACACCGGGCGCATCCACATGCGGGAGGCAGCGACGCCGCTTGTCGTCCCGTCGGCCTTCCTCGCGCTCACCGTGCTGGCGTTCATCATGCTCGGCGACGCTATCCGTGACGCCTTCGACCCGAAGCTGCGGTGATCAACTCATGACCGTCGAACCCACCCCCGCCTCCGCCACACCCGAGGGCGGCCACCTGCTGGAGCTGCGGGACCTGCACGTCGAGTTCCGGACCAACGAGGGCGTCGCCCGGGTCATCAACGGGGTGTCGTACCACCTGGACGCCGGGGAGACCCTCGCGGTGCTCGGCGAGTCCGGCTCGGGCAAGTCCGTCACCGCCCAGGCGATCATGGGCATCCTGGACACCCCGCCGGCGTTCGTCCGGTCCGGTCAGATCCTCTACCGGGGTCAGGACCTGCTCACCAGCTCCGAGGAGCAGCGCCGGCAGGTCCGTGGCAAGGAGATCGCGATGATCTTCCAGGACGCGCTCTCCGCGCTGAACCCGGTCTTCCCGGTGGGCTGGCAGATCGGCGAGACACTGCGCCAGCGCTCCGGCATGTCCCGTGGCGACGCCCGCCGCCGGGCGATCGAGCTGATGGACCTCGTCAAGATCCCGGGCGCCGCGAAGCGGATCGGCGACTACCCGCACCAGTTCTCCGGCGGCATGCGGCAGCGCGTCATGATCGCCATGGCGTTGGCGCTGGACCCGAAGGTCCTGATCGCCGACGAGCCCACCACCGCGCTCGACGTCACAGTGCAGGCCCAGATCATGGACCTTCTCGCCGACCTGCGCCGCGACCTCAACATGGCGATGATCCTGATCACCCACGACCTGGGCGTGGTCGCCGGGGTCGCGGACCGGATCGCGGTCATGTACGCCGGTCGCATCGTCGAGCACGCCGACGTCCGCTCGCTGTACAAGGCGCCGGCCCACCCGTACACGAAGGGGTTGCTGGAGTCGATCCCGCGGATGGACGTGCGCGGCCAGGAACTGGCGACGATCAAGGGTCTGCCGCCGAACCTGATGCGCATCCCCTCCGGCTGCCCGTTCCACCCCAGGTGCCCGTACGTGCAGCAGGTCTGCGTGGACGTGGTGCCGCACGACCTGGTCCTCGGCGACGGCCGGACCAGCGCATGCCACTTCGCGCAGGAGGTCCGTGATGACAGCGCCCGCTAGCCCCACCAAGGTCCGCGGCGAGACCATCCTCTCCGTCGACAACCTGGTGAAGCACTTCCCGATCAGTCAGGGCGTGCTGTTCCAGCGGCAGGTCGGCGCGGTCAAGGCCGTCGACGGGGTGAGCTTCGAGCTGCGCCGGGGCGAGACGTTGGGCGTGGTCGGCGAGTCCGGCTGCGGCAAGTCCACCCTCGCCCGCCTGCTGATGCGCCTGGAGACGCCCACCTCCGGGCGGGCCACCCTGGAGGGCAGGGACCTGCTCAAGGCCTCCGGGGGCGAGCTGCGCCGGCTCCGCCGCAACATGCAGATGGTCATGCAGGACCCGTACACCTCGCTGAACCCGCGGATGACCGTCGGCGACATCATCGGCGAGCCCTTCGAGATCCACCCCGACGCGGCGCCCAAGGGCAGCAAGCAGAAGCGGGTCCAGGAGTTGCTGGACGTGGTCGGGCTCAACCCGGAGCACATCAACAGGTACCCGCACCAGTTCTCCGGCGGTCAGCGCCAGCGCATCGGCATCGCCCGCGCCCTGGCGCTGCGCCCGGAGATCATCGTCTGCGACGAGCCGGTGTCCGCGCTCGACGTCTCCATCCAGGCCCAGGTGATCAACCTGCTGGAGCAGCTCCAGGACGAGTTCGGCCTGTCGTACATCTTCATCGCCCACGACCTGTCAGTCGTCAGGCACATCGCCGACCGTGTCGCGGTGATGTACCTCGGTCGGATCGTCGAGATCGGCACCGAGGACGAGATCTACGAGCGGCCGACGCACCCGTACACCCAGGCGCTGCTCTCGGCCGTGCCGGTGCCGGACCCGGAGGTACGCGACCAGCGCACCATGATCCGGCTGGTCGGCGACGTGCCCAGCCCGGCCGACCCGCCGTCCGGCTGCCACTTCCGCACCCGCTGCTGGAAGGCCCAGGACATCTGCGCCACCCAGGATCCGCAGCTGGTGGAGCGGGCCGCCGATCCGCACCCGTCCGCCTGCCACTTCGCCGAACTCCGCCCCGCCACCCCGGCCTGACCCACCCACCCCCCGGCACCGGTGATCATGAGGTCAGCGGGGGCACAGCGGACGAAGCGCCTCGCCAACCTCATGATCACGGGTGCAGCAGGGGGTCGGGGTCGGGTCAGTGGAAGAAGTGGCGGGTACCGGTCAGGTACATCGTCACGTTTGCCTTCTTGGCCGCTTCGATGACCTCTTCGTCGCGGATGGAGCCGCCGGGCTGCACGATGGCGCGGACCCCGGCGTCGATGAGGATCTGCGGGCCGTCGGCGAACGGGAAGAACGCGTCGGACGCGGCCACCGAACCCCGCGCCCGGTCGGCGCCGGCCCGGCTGACCGCGAGCCGCGCCGAGTCGACCCGGTTCACCTGACCCATGCCGACGCCGACGGTCGCGCCGCCCCTGGCGAGCAGGATCGCGTTGCTCTTCACCGCGCGAACCGCCCGCCAGGCGAACGCGAGATCACGCAGCAGCTCCTCGTCGGCGGCCTCACCGGTCGCCAACTGCCAGTTCGCCGGGTCGTCGCCGGAGGCGTCCACCCGGTCGGCGACCTGAGCCAGCACGCCGCCGGTCACCTGCCGCCACTCGACAGTCGCCGGGGTCCAGGACGGCGCGCGCAGCAGCCTGATGTTCTTCTTGCCCTGCAACACCTCGACCGCGCCCTCGTCGAAGCCGGGGGCGACCACCACCTCGGTGAAGATGTCGGCGACCTGCCGAGCCAGCTCGACCGAGACCGGCCGGTTGACAGCGATCACGCCACCGAACGCCGACACCGGGTCGCAGGCGTGCGCGAGGCGGTGCGCCTCGGCCACGTCGGCGCCCACCGCGATGCCGCACGGGTTGGCGTGCTTGATGATCGCCACCGCCGGCTGGTCGGCGAAGTCGTTGGCGGCTCGCCAGGCAGCGTCCGCGTCGACGTAGTTGTTGTACGACATCTCCTTGCCGTGCAACTGCTCGGCCTGCGCCAGCCCCGCCGGGGCGTCCGGGTCGCTGTAGAGCGCTGCCGGCTGGTGCGGGTTCTCGCCGTAACGCAGCACCGTCGACTTGCGCAGCGCCGAACCGGTGAACGCCGGCCAGGAGTCGTCGGCCGGGGCCAACTCCCGGGCGCACCACTGGGCGACGGCCACGTCGTACTCGGCGATGTCGGCGTACGCCCGCGCGGCCAGCGCGCGGCGCTGGGCCAGGGTGAAGCCACCTTCGCTGAGCGCGCCGAGCAACGCCGGGTACCCGGCCGGGTCGGTGAGCACGGCGACCGAGGCGTGGTTCTTGGCGGCGGCCCGCACCATGGCCGGGCCACCGATGTCGATCTGCTCCACGCACTCCTCGACGCCGGCGCCGGAGGCGACCGTCGCCTGGAACGGGTAGAGGTTGGAGACCAGCAGGTCGAACGCCGCCACCCCCAGCTCGTCGAGCTGCGCGACGTGGGTGTCCTTGCGCAGGTCCGCCAGGAGACCGGCGTGCACCTTCGGGTGCAGGGTCTTCACCCGGCCGTCGAGCACCTCGGGGAAACCGGTCACCGTCTCCACGGGCGTCACCGGCACACCGGCGGCGGCGATGGTGCCGGCCGTGCTGCCGGTGGACACGATCTCCACACCGGCGGCGTGCAGGGCCTGGGCCAGCTCGACCAGCCCGGTCTTGTCGTAGACGCTGACCAGCGCCCGCCTGATCGGGCGGCGCCCGTCCTGAGTGGGACTCACGGAACCGTGACCTTCCTTCCGGTGATGGTCCAGCCTTCGCGGACCAGGCGACCGACCTGCTCGACGAGCTGGCGCCGCTCGGCTTCCTTGATGCGCTCGGTGAGCGTGTCCACGTCGTCGTCGTCGAGCACCGGCACCGCGACCTGCGCCACGATCGGCCCGGTGTCCATCCCCGCGTCGACGAAGAAGAGGGTGGCGCCGGTGAGCTTCACGCCGTAGGCGAGCGCGTCACGCGGACCGTGGATGCCGGGGAACGCCGGCAGCAGCGTGTTGTGGGTGTTCAGGTAGCGGTCGCCGAACGCGCCGAGGAAGTGCGGGCCGACCAGCTTGAGGAAACCGGCGGAGATGACCAGGTCGGGCTGGTGCTTCGCGACGTGCGCGGTGAGCGCCCGGTCCCAGTCCTGGCGGGTGTCGTGGTCGCGGACCCGCTCGACGAACGTCGGCACGCCGGCCGCGGCGGCCCGGTCCAGGCCCGCGATGCCGTCGCGGTCCGCGCCTACCGCGACGACCTGCGCGCCGTACGCGGGGTCGGCGGCGGCGTCCAGCAGGGCTTGCAGGTTGCTCCCGGAGCCGGAGACGAGGACGACGATGCGGGCGGCGGACGCGGGCTCGGTCACCGGGCCACCCTATCGGGCACTTCAGCACTCCCTCCGGCTGGGCGGCGCCGATCTCTGACAGTGCGGACGTGCATCGACCCGGTACGCTGCCGGTCGCTCGGGCCGGACGTCGTGCCGGCCCGCACCCCCGTCACTGATCCGGCACGCCAGCCGTGTCGTTGGAATGAGGAGCACCCCCATGCAGCCGGGTAACCACCCCCACCAGCAGCCGCCTGTCAACAACAACATGGCGATGTCGATCGTCGCCATCTTCCTCTTCTGGCCGCTGGCCATTCCGGCGATCATCAACGCCTCGAAGGTCAACCCGCTGCTCCAGCAGGGCGACTACGCGGGCGCCCAGGCCGCCGCCGCGGAGTCGCGCAAGTGGTCGAAGTGGGCGCTCATCGTGGGCATCGGCTGGTATGTCGTCGCCCTGCTGTGCTGTGCGTTGGGCGGTCTGGGCGCGATCATGAGTGGGAACAGCAGCACCAACTGACGGAACAAGCCCCAAGGAGCTTCTCGAATGCAGCCCGGTAACCCCGGTCAGGACCCGTACGGCCAGCAGCCCAACCAGGACCCGACCGCCCCCCAGCCGCCGCACGACCCGTACGCCCCGCCGCCGGCCGCCCCCTACGGTCAGCAGCCGACCTCCGGGCAGCCCTACGGCCAGCAGCCGCAGGACCCGTACTCGGCGCCGCAGGCCCCGTACGGTCAGCAGCCGCCGGCGCCGTACGGGCAGCAGCCCCACGACCCGTACGGCCAGCAGCAGCCGCAGTACGGCGCACCGACGTACCCGAACGCCGGCTACCCGCAGGCCCAGGGGCAGAACAACACCCTCGGTCTGGTGTCGATGATCCTCGGCATCGCGTCGATTCCGCTGGTCTGCTGCCTCTACCTGGGCATCCCGGTGGGCATCGCGGGCGTGGTGACCGGTTACCTCGCCAAGCAGAAGGTCGCCCAGGGCCAGGCCAACAACGCCGGGCAGGCGAAGGCCGGCCTGATCTGCGGCGCGGTCGGCGTCGGGCTCGGCATCCTGCTGATCATCCTGAGCATCGTGGCGAACGTCGCGCTGCCGACCCAGCCCTGACCGGTCGGGTCTCGACGGGGCGCTCCGGACTTCTCCGGGGCGCCCCGCGCTCGTCTACGGCGCGGAGGGCCTGGTGAGTGCCCGGGTCGCGGCGGCACCGAGCAGCGCACCTACCGCGATGACACCGGTGGCCACCGCGGCGACCTGCCAGGCCACCGGCCCGAGCTGGGTGAGCCGGCCGGCACCCAGCGGCCCGGCGGAGACCTTCGCGGCCACGCCGAGCAGCACGCCGGCAACCGGCCCGGCCAGTGCCGCCGGCACCAGCAGGTCGGCCCAGCGCCGCGAGGTCCGTTCGCGGCCGTGCTGCGCCTCGGCGTCCACACCGCCGATCCTGGCCCGCTCGGGCCCGGCGTGCCGGGCCGTGCGCCGGGCGAGCAGCCAGCCGGCCACTATCCCGGCCAGCACCGGCACCGCGAGCAGCAGAGCGCCGAGGCCGTCCACCGGGCCGCGCGGCAGGCCGGCGAGCAACGGTACGGCCGGCAGCGCGCCCACCGAGACCTCACTCGTCCGGATCGCGGTGTCGGTGCCGACGGCGAAGCCCGGCCCGAGCAGGTAGCTCGTCGACCAGATCGCCGCGTTCGGCGCGTACGCCACGCTGACCACTGTGATCCCGGCCTGCCCGGCCACCCCGGTGCGGTACGCCCCGATCATGTCCGCCGCGTCCCCGCCGCCGGTGGCCACGGCCAGTCCGGCCGCGCCGGCGCCCGCGCCGAGCAGCAGGAGCCCCGCCACCAGGCCGGTGCGGACGCCGTCGCGCAGCCGGGCCGGCATCCGGTCGACGAGCAGCCGGGTGACGGCGGTGATCCGGGTCGCGCCGACGAGCGCGGCGAGCGTGCCTACCGCCGCGAAGGTGGCTGCCGCACGGACCGGGGAGGCATCCGGGCCACCGGTGCCGACGAGCACCGCGGCGAGCGCGCCGAGCAGCGCGTACGCGACGCCGACCGCGACCGCGGCGAGTAGCGCCCGGCGCGGTGAGCGGGTGTCCCGCGCACCGATGGCGCGGCTGACGTGCACGCCGGCCCGGGTGAGTCGCCAGATCGCGAGCACGGTGAGCGCCAGCGGGGCGAGCCCGAACGGGCCGGCCACGGTGTGCAGCGGCACCCCGTGCCCGACCAGCCAGCCGGCAAGCGCGGTGCGCAGGGCGCCGCCGAGCGTGGCGCCGTCCGCGCCGAGTTGCACGAGCGCGAGCACGATGGCGACCGGCAGGTACGACGTGAGGGCGGCCCAGCCGGCGGCGACCCCGGCGGCGACGGGTAGCGGCGCCCGCCCGCGCGGCGACCCACCGGTGCGGGGCGCGGGCACCCGTCGGGCCGGCGTGGCGCGGTCGACCGGCCGGTCGTCGGCGCGCACACCGCCGGGACGGCTGGGACGGTCAGGGGTGACGGGGGACATCCGCTCTACTCTGGCACGTCGCGCGGGCGGGAGCAGTCCGTTAACCCGCCCCGAAGGGCGGCGAGTTGACCGAACCCCGGTCCGGGGCGCCCGGTCGGGTCTAGCCTCGGCCCAGAGGGGGCGCGCGTCGCCGGTACCCCGGGTCGGGTCGACAGGTCACGGTCCGGGGCGGTCGCCGCCCACGACCGCCCGGAGGTAGCCGTGACGACCGCATACCCGCCGCCCCCGCCGCCACCGGCGCGGGGACGGGACCGGACGACCCTCTGGGGCGTGCTGGGCATCGTGCTGGGCCTGATCTGCTGCGGCATCCTCGGCATCATCTTCGGCTATCTGTCCATCCGGGACGCCCGGCGCTACGGCCAGTCGCCCGTGCTCGGATACCTTGCCATCGTGTTCGGCGTGATCAACATCATCGGCGGCTCGATCCTGCGTCTCACCGGCAACTACCCGTTCTGGAACAACGACTGAGCGGGTGGTACGACGAAGGGGCCGACCGGTTCCGGTCGACCCCTTCGCTGGTGCCCTGCCGGCTCAGTTGCCGGACATGATCTCCCGCATCAGCTTCGCGGTCTCGGTGGGCGTCTTGCCGACCTTGACGCCGACGGCCTCCAGCGCCGCCTGCTTCGCCTCGGCGGTGCCGGCCGAGCCGGAGATGATGGCCCCGGCGTGGCCCATGGTCTTGCCGGGGGGCGCGGTGAAGCCGGCGATGTAGCCGACCACCGGCTTGGTGACGTTGGCCTTGATGAACTCGGCGGCCCGCTCCTCGGCGTCGCCGCCGATCTCGCCGATCATCACGATGGCGTCGGTCTCCGGGTCGGCCTCGAACGCCTTCAGGGCGTCGATGTGCGTGGTGCCGATGATCGGGTCACCGCCGATGCCGACGCATGTGGAGAAGCCGATGTCGCGCAGCTCGTACATCATCTGGTAGGTCAGCGTGCCGCTCTTGCTGACCAGGCCGATCCGGCCGGAGCCGGTGATGTCGGCCGGGATGATGCCGGCGTTGGACGCGCCGGGCGAGGCGATGCCGGGGCAGTTCGGCCCGATGATGCGGGTCCGCTCGCCCTGCGCCAGGTTGTACGCCCAGAACGCGGCGGTGTCGTGCACCGGCACGCCCTCGGTGATCACCACGGCCAGGCCGATCGCGGCGTCGATCGCCTCGACGACGGCGGCCTTGGTGAACTGCGGCGGCACGAAGATGACTGTGACGTCGGCCCCGGTCTCGGCCATGGCGTCCGCCACGGACGCGAAGACCGGCAGCTCGGTGCCGTCGAAGTCGACAGTCTGACCCGCCTTGCGCGGGTTGACGCCGCCCACCACGTTGGTGCCGGCGGCGAGCATCCGCCGGGTGTGCTTGGAGCCCTCGGAACCGGTCATCCCCTGGACGATGACCTTCGAGTCCTTGGTCAGCCAGATAGCCATGATCAGACCCCCGCAGCTGCCAGCTCGGCGGCCCGCTCGGCCGCGCCGTCCATGGTGTCCACCCGCTGTACGAGCGGGTTGTTCGCGCCGTCCAGGATCGCCCGGCCGGCTTCGGCGTTGTTGCCGTCGAGGCGGACGACGAGCGGCTTGGTGACCTGCTCGCCGCGCTGCTCCAACAGGGCCAGCGCCTGGATGATGCCGTTGGCGACCTCGTCGCAGGCGGTGATGCCGCCGAAGACGTTGACGAAGACGCTCTTCACGGCCGGGTCGGAGAGCACGATCTCCAGCCCGTTCGCCATCACCGCGGCGCTCGCGCCGCCGCCGATGTCGAGGAAGTTGGCGGGCTTGACGTTGCCGTGCCGCTCACCGGCGTACGCGACGACGTCGAGGGTCGACATGACCAGGCCCGCGCCGTTGCCGATGATGCCGACCTCGCCGTCGAGCTTGACGTAGTTGAGGTCCTTCTCCTTGGCGGCCTGCTCCAGCGGGTCCACGGCGGCCTGGTCGACCAGGGCCTCGTGGTCCGGGTGCCGGAACGCGGCGTTCTCGTCCAAGGTGATCTTGGCGTCGAGCAGCAGCAGCCGACCGTCGCCGTTCTTCGCGAGGGGGTTCACCTCGACGAGCGTGGCGTCCTCGGCGACGAACGCCTGCCACAGGCCGACGGCCACCTCGACGACCTGGTCGGCGACCTCGGCCGGGAAGCCGGCGGCGGAAACGATCTCCCGCGCCTTGGCCTCGTCCACGCCGGTGTTCGCGTCGATCGGCGCCTTGACCACGCGATCCGGGGTCTCGGCCGCGACCTGCTCGATGTCCATACCGCCGGCCACGCTGGCGATGCAGAGGAAGGTGCGGTTCGCCCGGTCGAGCAGGTACGAGAAGTAGTACTCCTCGGCCACGTCCGCCGTCACGGTGATCATGACCTTGTGGACGGTGTGACCCTTGATGTCCATGCCGAGGATGTCGGTGGCCCTGGCCACCGCCTCATCCGGACCCTCGGCCAGCTTGACGCCGCCGGCCTTGCCTCGTCCGCCGACCTTCACCTGCGCCTTGACGACCACACGACCGCCGAGGCGTTCGGCGATCGCGCGGGCCTCCTGAGGGGTAGTGGCGACGCCGCCGGCCAGCACGGGCAAGCCGTGCCGCTCGAACAGGTCCCGCCCCTGGTACTCGTACAGGTCCACGATTGCGCGTCCCGTCCCGTCTCCGCGGCGCGCCGTCGCGCCGCCACCAGCGTTCAGAAAACAGTTTGACGCCTGTCATCACTTGACACAGGCCATTGGCCGCAGCCTAGCGAGGTGGGCACGGCCGGCAACCGAGCGGGTGCACGGTGTGCGGTAATGCACAACCCGGCCGTACGAGGGGCGGGTTTCGGTGCCCGACACGCACGGTGTCAGCCGTCCGGGCGATGTTGCCGGGGGTGCGTAACCCGCCTGACGGGGCGTCGTTGAGTCAGGTGTCGGAGCGCTGCACAGCGCGATGACGGGAGACGGCCGATGCCCTGTCGGTCGAGGGGTGGCGGCGGGGCATCGTGCATAGAGGGGCCGGACGTGTGAGGGGTGCGTCCGGCCCCTCCCCCGTGCCCGGACCCGCCCGACGACCCGCGCCGGTACGTGTCAGGCGACCGGCTGCGCCACGTTCTCCCGGACCCACTCGACGATCGCCTGCGTGGTGGCCCCCGGCGTGAAGATCTTGGCGACGCCCAGCTTCTCCAGCTCGGGGATGTCGCCGTTGGGGATGATGCCGCCGCCGAACACGACGATGTCCCGCGCGTCCCGCTCGCCGAGCAGCTCCAGGACGCGACGGAAGAGCGTCATGTGCGCGCCGGACAGCACGGAGAGGCCTACCGCGTCGGCGTCCTCCTGGATGGCGGTCTCCACGATCTGCTCCGGAGTCTGGTGCAGACCGGTGTAGACGACCTCCATGCCGGCGTCACGAAGGGCGCGCGCGACGACCTTGGCGCCCCGGTCGTGGCCGTCCAGGCCTGGCTTCGCGACGACGACCCGAATACGAGAGCTCATCAGCGCACACCTTTCACCGGCTCCACGGCCTTCACCTGAACGAACGGTAACCCGGCCGACCGGGCCCGGGAAATCCGGGCCGGTAAACCCGCCGGGCGCGACTCAGCCGGGGCGAGGCCCGGCGGCCCTCGCCGTCAAGCCGGACGACTCCGCCGGACCGGTCACGCTCGGCGACGAACGGGCAGTAACAGGGGCACCGTTCGACGGCGCGATGCATGACAATCATGGACGCAAACGGACAGATCGACACGCCAATTGTTCGCTCTGGCTTGTGACTCGCCTGGTGGTTGGCTAACGTGTCCACGGTTGTCATCAGGTCCATGGACGGGTGACGACGCGGTCAGCGGACGTTCAACGAAGCTTCACGAACGCCCACCGGCCGCCTCGGAACCCCGACAACGGAGGGTGTGCGTGCGCCAGCGCCTGTCGTCTGAGCCCGATCGATATCGCGGTCGCCGCCGCGTACCCACCCCACCCCGCAGCCGCTACGCCGCGGTCGTCACCACGGCGTTCGTCGGAGCCGGCATCGTCGCGCTCGGCGCGAGCGCCCTGCCGGACGCCAAGGACGTCAGCCCGTCGGTCCTCGACGAGCTCAAGCAGGCCTCCGTCACCAGCCAGGACGCCGCGGCCCGTGCGGACAACGCCGACCGCGCCTCCCGGGACAGCCGGGGCAAGGAGGCGGCCGAGCGCGAGGTCTGGCTGCTGCCACTGCAGGGCTACGACTTCAACTCCCCGTACGGACTGCGCTGGGGCAAGATGCACACCGGCGTCGACCTGGTCGTCCCGGAGGGCACGCCGTACGTGGCGGTGCACGACGGCCTGGTCACCAAGGCCGGCTGGTTCGGCGGGTACGGCAACGCGGTGATCGTCCAGCACGCCGACGGTACCGAAGCGATCTACGGCCACTCCTCGGCGGTCACCGTGAAGGAGGGGCAGCAGGTCAAGGCGGGCGACCAGCTCGGTCTGGTGGGCCAGACGGGCCACGCCTACGGCGTCCACCTGCACCTCGAGCTCCATGTCAAGGGCCAGCCGATCGACCCGGTGCCCTACCTGCAGGAGCGCGGAGTGGACATCAAGCTGCAAGTCGAGGCAATCTACAGCGAGGTAGCCGCGCCCTGACGCTGCGTATCGACCGTTGACCGCCCGGATCTGTCGATCCGGGCGGTTTTTCGTTGGCGCATGTCTGCTGGATCACACTGTTGGCTGTGACCGACGGCACTACACCACATGATCACAATTACGGACGGAAACCTCCAGGGCGGGACTTATCAGGGCAGCACGGTGCCGATCCGCCGGACGGTGGTCCGGTCCCGGTACCCGGCCCGAGCCGACCCGACACCAGTATTTCGAGGTCAAGTGCCCCTCGACTGTGAAGGTCCGCCGTGCAGGAAGACAGCCCCGTCCAGAACGAGAACACCCCCGACACCAGTGTCGAGCAGCCGCAGCGCCCCGGCCGGCGGAACCGCCTCATCGTGCTCGGCGCAGCCGCCGCGGTCGCGCTCGGCGTGGGCGGCGTCGCCGTCGCCACGACCGGCCCGGACCGCCCGGCACCCACCGCCGTCTCCGCCGACGCGCAGTCCCGCGCCGAGGCCGCCAGCCGCGCGGACCGGTCGGCCCGCGAGTCGAGCGCGCCCCCGTCGGCCAGCCCGAGCGTGAGCCCGTCCACGGCCAGCGCCAGCCCGACCCCGACGAAGACGGTCACCGCGAAGCCGAAGCCGAAGCCGAAGCCGAAGAAGACCACCAAGCCGACGCCCGCCTGGGTCGACCCGATGCCGGGCGCCTCGGTCACGTCCTGCTACGGACAGCGCTGGGGCACCCTGCACGCCGGCATCGACCTGGCGCTGCCCTCCGGCACGCCGATCCGCGCCGCCGCCGCCGGCACCGTCACCCAGGCCGGCGACGCCGCCGACGGGTACGGCAACTCCGTCTTCGTCGACCACGGCAACGGATACCTCACCCACTACGCACACCAGAGCCGCATCGCGGTCACCGTCGGCCAGAAGGTCAGGGCCGGCCAGGTCATCGGCTACGAGGGCGCCACCGGCGACGCGACCGGCCCGCACCTGCACTTCGAGGTGCACCAGGGAATGTGGAACCAGATCGACCCGGCCCCCTTCATGCGCACCCGAGGCGTCAACCTGGGCTGCTGACCTCGCCACTCCTGCGCCGATCTTGCACCTTCGGGCGCGACACAAGGGGCATACCCGCCCCTGTCACCCACCGGAAGTGCAAGATCGGCGCGGTTCTGGGGGTTAGAGCTTGTCGATCGGGGCGTGGCGCAGCACCAGCCACATGGTCTGGTCGCCGAAGTCGATCTGCGCGCGGGCGCCCGGGCCATGACCCTCGACGGCGAGCACCCGCCCCAGCCCGTACCGCTGGTGGTTGACCCGGTCTCCGGCCGCCACCTTGGGCCCCTGCGGCAACTCGCTGGCCGTGGTCAGCCGGCTGGCGTCCACGCCGAGCCGCTGAGCAAGCTGCGCCGCCTTCGGCGTACCCCCGGTGAAGGTGCCACGCACGCCTGGCGCGCGGTCCGCGCGACCGCCGACGCCGCCGCCCCCGCCAGCCCACGAGGTGTACGACCCTTCGGTGCGCTCCCAGTGCACCAACTCCGTCGGCAGCTCCTCCAGGAAACGCGACGGCGGGTTGTAGGCCGGCTGCCCCCACGCCGAGCGGGTCACCGCCCGGGAGAGGTAGAGCCGCTGCCGGGCACGGGTGATGCCCACGTACGCCAGCCGGCGCTCCTCCTCCAGCTCGCGGGTGTCGCCAAGCGAACGCAGGTGCGGGAAGACGCCGTCCTCCAGCCCGGTCAGGAAGACCACCGGGAACTCCAGGCCCTTGGCGGTGTGCAACGTCATCAGGGTGACCACACCCTGGTGGTCGGGGTCGTCCGACGGAATCTGGTCGGCGTCCGCCACCAACGCGACCTGCTCCAGGAAGCCGGCCAGGGTGGCCCGCTCGCCGTCGTCGCCTGTCGCCTCAATGCGCTCGGTGTACTCCCGGGCGACGCTCACCAGCTCCTGGAGGTTGTCCACCCGGCCGGCGTCCTGCGGGTCCAGGCTCTCCTCCAGCTCGGTGAGGTAGCCCGAGCGGGTCAGCAGCGCCTCCAGCACCTCCTCCGGGGTGCCGGTCTCGGCCAGCTCACGGGCGCCGTCGAGCAGCGCCACGAAGTCGGCGATGCCGTTGGCCGCCCGGGTGGAGATGCCCGACGCCTCCCGGGCGCGGCGCAGCGCCGCGCCGAACGAGATCCGGTCGCGGCTGGAGAGCGCCTCCACACACGCCTCGGCGCGGTCGCCGATGCCCCGGCGAGGGGTGTTCAGCACCCGCCGCAGGCTCACCGTGTCGTCGTCGTTGACCACCGACCGCAGGTACGCCAGGGCGTCGCGGACCTCCTTGCGCTCGTAGAAGCGCACCCCACCGACCACCTTGTACGGAAGGCCGACGCGGATGAACACCTCCTCGAAGACGCGGGACTGGGCGTTGGTGCGGTAGAAGACCGCGACGTCGCCCGGTCGGGTCTCGTCGGCATCGACGAGTCGGTCGATCTCGCGGGCCACCCAGTCGGCCTCGGCGTGCTCGGTGTCGGCGACGTACCCGACGATCCGCTCGCCGGCACCGGCCTCGCTCCACAGCCGCTTCGGCTTGCGGGAGGTGTTCCGGTCGATCACCGCGTTGGCGGCGTTGAGGATCGTCTGGGTGGAGCGGTAGTTCTGTTCCAGCAGGATCGTCCGCGCGTCGGTGAAGTCCCGTTCGAACTCCAGGATGTTGCGGATCGTCGCGCCCCGGAACGCGTAGATCGACTGGTCCGCGTCACCGACCACGCACAGCTCGGCCGGCTCCAGGCCGTCGGTGCCGGACACCAGCTCCTTGATCAGGACGTACTGGGCGTGGTTGGTGTCCTGGTACTCGTCCACGAGCACGTGCCGGAACCGCCGCCGGTAGCTCTCCGCGACGTGCGGGTGGGACTGGAGCAGGTGCACCGTCGTCATGATCAGGTCGTCGAAGTCCAGCGCGTGCGCCTCGCGCAGCCGGCGCTGGTAGAGCGTGTACGCCTCGGCGAGGGCCCGCTCGTTGGGACCGGTGGCCCGCGCGGCGAACTGCTCCGGGTCGACCAGCTCGTTCTTCAGGTTGGAGACCTGGGCGGCCAACCCGCGCGCCGGGTAACGCTTCGGGTCGAGGTCCAGCTCGCGGGCGACCAACTGCATCAGCCGCCGGGAGTCGTCCGCGTCGTAGATCGAGAAGGTCGACTTGAGGCCTGCGTGCTCGTGCTCGGCGCGCAGGATCCGGACACAGGCGGAGTGGAACGTCGACACCCACATCAGGCGGGCGCGCGGGCCGACGAGCGCGGCGACGCGCTCCTTCATCTCGCCCGCCGCCTTGTTGGTGAAGGTGATCGCGATGATCTCCCCGGGGTGGACGTCCCGGGCGGCGAGCAGGTAGGCGATCCGGTGGGTGAGCACCCGGGTCTTGCCGGAACCGGCGCCGGCGACGATCAGCAGCGGCGAACCGGCGTGACTGACCGCGTCGCGCTGCGGGCCGTTCAGCCCGGCGAGCAGCTGCTGCGGATCGAGGCGGACGGCGGCGGGCCGGGGCCGGTCCGGGCGGGCCGGCGCGGACTCCGGCGCAGGCGGGGACGCGGGAATGTCGAAGAGAGGATGCATCGCGCAGCAAGTCTATGCCGCCGGTCGGACACTTCCCGCCCGCCGGTCCCGCGCCCGATGCCCTCTGTTGGCGCCGAATCCTTGCGCACCGACCACCGTCGTGGGCATACTCGACGGCGTGATCGCTGCGCGCTACTACTTTTACTACGGCACCGGGAGTCCGGCTGCCGTAGGTCGCGCCTGATCGATCAGACCTGCGAACAGCCCCGGGCTCCTGGAGTCCGGGGCTTTTTCGTCCCGGGTTCCGGGCACCGGGCACCACAGTGCGAGAGGTACCCGATGATGACAGACGTGGTGGAGCAGAGCGGCAACCCGAGCCGACCGGTGGCCGAGCAGTCCCCGGCGAACGGGAGCGAGCCGGCGGTGGTGCCGCCGAGCGGGGACGGCGGGCCGGGCGAGGCACGCACCGGCACGGCGGAGCCGACCGCCGCCGCCCGGATCGTGCAGATCAGGGAACGGATCGACGAGATCGACCACGCGCTCATCTCGCTCTGGCAGGAACGGGCGACGCTGTCCCAGGAGGTAGGGGTCACCCGGATGGCCTCCGGCGGGACGCGGCTCGTGCTCTCCCGGGAGCGGGAGATCCTGGAACGCTTCCGGACCGCGCTCGGCGCGGACGGCACCCAACTGGCACTGCTGCTGCTGCGGGCGGGTCGCGGCCCGCTGTGAGGTGCCCCGACGGCGTCGTGGGCGTCCGACCCAGCCCCTCGGGCCGCCCCGGGGGCTGGGTCGCGCACGGCGCCGTACAGACGGAACCGCCTGCCGTCGTCGTACTGACGTCGGCAGGCGGTTCCGGGGACCTCACACCTCGTGCGTGGCGACGATCTCGCGCTTCTCGGCGAAGTGGCAGGCGCTCGGGTGGTCCGAGCCCTGCCGGACCTCCAGCAGCGGGACCTTCTCGGCGCAGACATCCTGCGCCTTCCAGCAGCGGGTCCGGAACCGGCAGCCCGAGGGCGGGCTGATCGGCGACGGCACGTCACCCGTGAGCCGGATGATCGTCTTGTTGTGCCGCTGGGTCGGGTCCGGCACCGGCACGGCGGAGAGCAGCGCCTGGGTGTACGGGTGCGTCGGCCGCTCGTAGATCTCGTCCTCGGTGCCGATCTCGACGATCTTGCCGAGATACATGACCGCGACCCGGTCCGACAGGTGCCGGACCACTGACAGGTCGTGCGCGATGAAGACGTACGACAGCCCGAACTCGGACTGCAACTGCTCCAGCAGGTTCATGACCTGGGCCTGGATGGACACGTCGAGCGCCGACACCGGCTCGTCGCAGACGATGATCTCCGGGCGCAGCGCCAGGGCGCGGGCGATGCCGATGCGCTGACGCTGACCGCCGGAGAACTGGTGCGGATACCTGTTGATGTGCTCCGGGTTGAGCCCGACCAGGTCGAGCAGCTCCTTGACCTTGCTGCGCCGGCTGCCCCTCGGTGCCACCTCCGGGTGGATCTCGAAGGGCTCACCGATCAGGTCGCCGACGGTCATCCGCGGGTTCAGCGAGGTGTACGGATCCTGCATGACCAGCTGGATCTGTCGACGCAGACGCCGCAGCGCGCCACCGGACAGCTTGGAGATGTCCTGGCCCTTGTAGACCACGCTGCCGGCGGTCGGCTTCTCCAGGTTCATCAGAACCCGGGCGAGTGTCGACTTGCCGCAGCCGGACTCGCCGACCACGCCGAGCGTCTCACCGGCACGCAGGCCGAACGAGACCCCGTCCACCGCCTTGACCTGGCCGACGGTCTTCTTGAACACCACACCCTGGGTGACGGGGTAGTGCTTGACCAGGTCGCGGACCTCGATGATGTTCTCAGTCACGGTTCACCAGCTCCTCGGCGAAGTGGCAGGCGCTGGCCCGGGCGTTCCCCACCTGCAGCAGCGGCGGGACCTTCTCCCGACACACCGGCTGGGCCATGGGGCAGCGCGGGTTGAACGGGCAGCCCGGCGGGATGTTCATCAGGTTCGGCGGGAGGCCCTTGATCGTCCGGAGCTGCTGCCCCTTCTCGTCCATCCGCGGGATCGAGTCGATCAGACCCATCGTGTACGGGTGCGCCGGCTTGGCGTACAGGTCGTACACGTCGGCTTCCTCGACGATCCGGCCCGCGTACATGACCGCGATCCGGTCCGCGACGTCGGCGACCACGCCGAGGTCGTGGGTGATCAGGATCATGCCCATGTGCCGCTCACGCTGGAGCTCGGCGAGCAGGTCCATGATCTGGGCCTGCACGGTCACGTCGAGCGCGGTGGTCGGCTCGTCCGCGATCAGCACCTCCGGGTCGAGCGCCAGCGACATCGCGATCATCGCGCGCTGCCGCATACCGCCGGAGAACTGGTGCGGATAGTTGTTGAACCGGCCCTTGGCGTTCGGGATCTTGACCTGGTCGAGCATCTCGATCGCGCGCTTCTTGGCCTCGGCGCGGCCCAGGCCCCGCCGGACGCGGAACTGCTCGGCGATCTGGAACCCGACGGTGAAGACCGGGTTCAGCGCGGAGAGCGCGTCCTGGAAGATCATCGCGATGCCCTCGCCGCGGATGCGGCGGCGTTCCTCGCTGGACATGCGGAGCATGTCCTTGCCGTGGAAGCGGACCTGCCCACCGGTGACGAACCCCGGGGGCGTGTCGAGGATACCCATGATGGTCTGCGCCGTGACGCTCTTACCGGAGCCGGACTCGCCGAGCACGGCGAGGGTCTCTCCCGCGTCGACGTGGTACGTGACCCCGTTGATGACCTTTGCGACGCCGTCCCGGGTGCGGAACTCCACCCGCAGGTCGTCGACCTCGAGCAGCCGGCCGGAGGGACGTCCGGACCCGCCGGATCCCGGCGCGGACTGCTCGGACACGAGAATGTCGGACAACTGGATCTCCCCTAGCGGAGTTTCGGATCGAGGGCCTCGCGGACCGCCTCACCGAGCATCACGAAGCTCAGCACTGCGGTGACGAGGAACGCGGCGGGGAAGAACACCAGCCCCGGCGCGACCCGGATGAACTGCTGCCCGTCACTGATCATGATGCCCCAGGACACCACAGGCGACTTCAAGCCGACACCGAGGAAGGACAGCGTCGCCTCGG
This sequence comes from Micromonospora sp. NPDC047521, assembly GCF_055587305.1. Lineage (NCBI taxonomy): Bacteria > Bacillati > Actinomycetota > Actinomycetes > Micromonosporales > Micromonosporaceae > Micromonospora > Micromonospora sp. NPDC047521. The sequence goes on from NZ_JBVJGN010000010.1 coordinate 24,225, forward strand.
CACCGATGAACGAGCCGACCATGATCGTGCCGTAGACCAGCAACGGGGCCAGGCAGTTCGGCAGCAGGTGCTTGAGGATGATCCGGCCGGTGCCGGCACCCAGCGCCCGAGCCGCGACGATGTAGTCGGCCTCCTTGGTGGCGAGCACCGAGGAGCGCATCAGCCGCATCACGACCGGCCAGCTCAGCACGGTCAGGGAGACGATGACGAGGCCCATGATCTCGGCCTTGCTGTTGCTCGCACCCGAACCGTTGAACGTGGTCAGGATGACGATCGCGCCGAGCACGAACGGCAGGCCGAAGAACACGTCGGCGATCCGGCTGAGCAGACCGTCGACCCAGCCACCGCGGTAGCCGGCGATGATGCCCATCGTGCCACCGACCAGCAGGGTGCCCAGTACGGAGAGCACTGCCACCACGATGGAGGCCCGCGCGCCGTAGATGACCCGGGCGTAGACGTCCCGGCCCTGCACGTCGTAGCCGAACCAGCCGTTCGCCGACGGCTTGTCGAGGCTGCGGGACAGGGAGCCGTTGACCGCGTCGCCCGGAGCGAACAGCGCCGGGAAGGCCGCCATCAGCAGGAAGACGACGATCAGCGTGGCCGAGATCCAGAACAGCGGCTTGCGCCGAAGGTCCCGCCAGGCGTCACCGAGCAGGCCGCGCGGCTTCTCCTTGCTCTGCGGCCCCTGGGAAGCGGGGGCGGGAGAGTCGGTCGGGTGCGCGGCGGGGGTGCTGACGATCGATGCGGTACTCGGGTCACTCATAGCGGATCCTCGGGTCCAGGGCGGCGTAGAGCAGGTCAACCAGCAGGTTCATCACGAGATAGACCAGCACCAGGACGACCACGATCCCTACCACGGTAGCGCTCTCCTTGGTGACGATCGCGCGGAAGACCTGGCGGCCGATTCCGTTGATCCCGAAGATGCCTTCGGTGACGATCGCGCCGCCCATCAGGGCACCGAGGTCGGTGCCGAGCAGGGTGACCACCGGGATGAGCGAGTTGCGCAGCAGGTGCACGCCCACCACCCGGCGCATCGGGAGGCCCTTGGCGATGGCGGTACGCACGTAGTCGGCACGGCGGTTCTCCGCGATGCTCGTTCGTGCGACCCGGGCTATGTACGCCACTGACGCGCTGCCGAGCACGAAGCCCGGCACGATCAGTTCGGAGAACCGCATCTCCGAGGAGACGGTCGGCTTGATGATGCCCCACTGAACGCCCAGCAGCCACTGGAGCAGGAAGCCGATGACGAAGACCGGCAGCGCGATCAGGAAGAGGGTCGAGACCAGAACGAGGTTGTCCAGGAAGCCGTTGCGCCGAAGACCTGTCAGTACGCCGGCGCCGAGGCCGATGACGGCCTCGATGGCGAGCGCCACCAGGGCCAGCTTCAGCGTGTTGGGGTACGACGTCAGGATGATGTCGCTGATCTCGCGCTGCGAGAACGTCTGACCGAAGTCGCCCTGGAGCAGGTTCTTCATGTAGTTGGCGTACTGCACGAAGACGTTCTGGTCGAGGTGGTACTTCTCGGTCATGAACGCGATGTACTGATCCGGGCAGCGACGCTCACCGCACTTGCCGGCGAACGGATCGCCCGGGACGGCCCAGACGAGGGCGTAGATCAGGAACGTCGTACCGATGAAGACCGGCACGAGTTGGAGCAGCCGTCTCAACAGATAACGGCCCATGGGGTGGTCCTCCAGACAGGGGGCGCGTCGGACGGCCGACACGGTGGTGACAACGTGGCGAGTGGAGTGTTGTAACACCCACTCGCGGAACGGCCCCGGGTCGGGCTCACCGGATGTGGCGAGCCCGACCCGGGGTCAGACCGTTCGGATCAGAGCTCGACCGAGGTGATGTCGAGTTCACCGACGTTGTTCAGCTCGAGCTTCTTGATCTTCTCCGAGTGGCCGGACTGCTGGCCGTAGAAGTAGATCGGGATGGTCGGAACGTCCTTGTCGACCAGCTCGACAGCCTTGGCGAACGCCTCGTGCGAGGCCTCCAGGCTCGGTGCGGCGCTGGCCTGCTTGGCGAGCGCGTCGACCTCCTTGTTGCTGTAGAGGCCGTCGTTCGAGGAGCCACCGGTGATGAAGAGCGGGTTGACCCAGTTCTCCACGTCCGGGTAGTCCTGCTGCCAGGCAGCGCGGTACAGACCGGTCATCTTGTGGGCGTTGACGTTCTGGCGGAAGACCGCGAAGGTCGGCACGCCCTCAGCCCGAGCCTCGATGCCGAGGTTGGTCTTGATCTGCTGCGCAACGGCGTCCATCCAGTCCTTGTGGCTGGAGTCGGCGTTGTAGTAGAGGACCATCTCGCCGGTGAAGCCACCGGCCTCGGTCAGCAGCTGCTTGGCCGTCGTCGGGTCGAACTTGCAGGCGGTGCAGTTACCCGGCTTGGCGCCCGGGGTCAGCGGGTTCGCCCAGCTGTCGGCCGGCTTGCGGGTACCGAAGAAGATCTTGTCCGAGATCTCCTGCCGGTTGATCGACAGCGACACCGCGCGACGCAGCTTGGGGTCCTGGAAGCGCTTGTCGTAGATCGGGAACGCGATGAACGCGGTCGACGGCGTGGTGGTCGACAGGCCCCGGTCACCGAGGTCGGTCTTCCACTTGTCACCGGCGAGAGCCGAGGTGGGGATGGTCTCGAGGAAGTCGAGGTTGTTGGCGAGCACGTCGTTGTACGCGGCGTTCTCGTCCTGGTACAGCTTGACGTCGACGTCCTTGATCTTCATCTTGTCGCGCAGGTTGTAGTCGTCGAAGCGCGTCAGCTTGATGAGGACGTTGTCCTCCCACGACACGAACTTCACCGGGCCGTTACCGATCGGCTTCTTGCCGAAGTCCTCGGGCTTCATGGTGAAGAAGGCGTCCGGCAGCGGCATGAAGGCGCTGTAGCCGAGCTTGGTCGGGAAGACCGCGGTCGGGGCCGCCAGGGTGACCTCGAACGTCTGCTCGTCGATGACCTTCAGGCCGGACATCTCCTTGGCCGACGGCTCCGGGGCCTTCTTCGGGCCGTCCGGGCCGTCCGGGTCCTCGGTGTAGGTCTTGTCGAAGCCCGCGATGTCCGCGAAGAAGGTGCCGTTCTGCGCACCGTTCGGCGAGTAGGCGGCCCAGTTCCAGGCGTCGACGAAGTTCTTCGCCTTCACCTCGGTACCGTCGTGGAACTTGGTACCCTTCTTGATCTTGATCGTGAAGACCTTGGAGTCCTTGGTGTCGATGGACTCGGCCAGCGCGTTGCGCGGGGCCCCACCGTCGTTCGGGTACTCGACCAGGCCGGTCCACAGCCAGTCGACGATCTTGCCGCCGCCGGTCTCCGTGGTGTTCGACGGGACCATCGGGTTCTCCGGCTGGACGCCGTGGATAACGATCGAGCCGTCCTTGCTGGCGGCGGCGTCGCCGTCGCCGTCACCGCTCGAGCAACCGCTCGCGACAAGCGCGGCAGCCGCGCTGAGCGCGATCGCGCTCGTCGCCCGCTTCGAGACTCTCATTCCGAGGGGCCTCCTCTTTCTAACCTGGTTCCGTCGTGGGTTTCACGCACGTTTTGGGGGTGACACCGCCCGACCACCCCGGGGGCGCGGGTCGTCGGGATCACAGGGAAGTTGGAGACACCCCTGATGTTCCGATCCGCCGGGCTGCCCACCGCCGAGGCGTGGCCCTACGCAGGCGACACGGCCACGATCCGCCGTGGAAACAGCGAGGGTCGTGGTCGTGGACCGTACGGGGTGCCACACACCGAGGGTGAGGTGCTGCCACTGTGACACCCACCGGCCGCTTCCGTGAAGGTGCCGTTATCAAGCCGTTAGTTGCCCGCCACGTTGCCGATACTTGAAAAATGATCATAAAGGGGTCGGGTCGGGCAGCCCTGAGCAGGAAATACGTCGACGAACCGGCCAGGACGGCGGTAAGGGGGCGGCATCGTGTGAGGTTTCCCGCGCTTCGTCCGGCCTGAAACACGCTCTCGTTATCTGTCCGTCCGGCTGACCTGGGCTTCGTCCGCGCAGCCAAGATCGTCGACTGGGTGGCCGAGGGCGTCCAGGCTGCTCGTCTGATCCTCGACGGCGGCGCGCGGAACGGCATCGCGCGCCGCCGGGGCACGAACGGCACCGGCCCCGGCACCGCGCGAGGCGGAGCCGGGGCCGGGTGGAGCCGGAGTGGATCAGGCGGTGAAGCGGACCTTGCGACGGCGGACCATCAGCACGGTCACCGCACCCGCGGCGAGCAGCAGCACGCCAGCGGTCGCCGCCGCCGCGATCGGCGAACCGGTGAGCGGCAGGGCGCCGCCACCGCTGGCCGGCGAGGTGGACGGAGCCGGGCTGGCCGGCGGCGTGGTGGCCGTCGGGGTGCCGGACGGAGTCGGCGAGGCCGACACGGTCGGGGTGGGCGTCGGGCTCGACGGAACTGCCGTGAACGACGCCGCGGCCTTGGCGGTGACCGTCGCGCCGGTGCTACCGCCGAGGATCAGCTTCTGCGCCTTCTTGGTGCCGGTGAACAGGAACACCCGGCCGAAGGACACCGAGTCCTGCGCGGTGAGCGTCACGTTCACCGTGCCGGCGGCCTCGGCGGTCAGCCAGAACTGCCCGCCGTTGGCGATCGTGGTGACCGGCTTGCCCTCGGCGTCGACGGCCGCGCCGCCGGTGGCGGCGACGGTGATGGCGCCCGCCGGGCCCTTCACCGTGAACGGGCCGGCCTTCGCGCCGACCGTGGCGGTGGCGTTGGCCGGGTCGACGGACAGCTCGGCCCGCGGCTCCGGCTGGTCGGTGGCGTTCTTGACCAGGTAGTCACGGACCTTCGTGATCACCTCGTACTGGTCGCGGGCCAGCAGCCCCTTCTCCCAGGCGCCCAGCTCGATGCCGTCGCTGAAGTGCCAGACGGCGGTCTGGGTGCCGAAGTAGAGCAGGGTCTCCAGCCGCTTCTTGCCGATCTTCGTGTCGACGCCGGCGGCGGCGAGAAGCTTCGCGGAGTCGGCGTTCGGGTAGCCGTGGGTGAGCACCCACTGCACCTTGCCGAGGTTCTTCACCTGGGACTCGTCCCAGGTGCCCTCCTCGTACTTGCCGTCCAGCTTCACCGCGGTGCGGTAGTCGATGCAGAACGCCGGCACCAGCTTGCCGTCGATCTTGAGCGCCAGCGCCGACGTGGTGCGCGGCTTACCGTCGAGCTTCAGGGCCACCTCGGTGCCCTCGACCGCCTTGGCCACACCGGTGGCCGGGGCCGCGGAGGCGGCACCCGCCACGCCGAACGCCAGCGCGCCACCGGCCACGGCCGCCAACGCGACCCGAGCCCAACGTCGTCCTCGTTGTCCGAACATCAAGATTCGCGTACCTCTCCCCCAGGGGTGACCCGCTCGCGCGGGCACACGTGAGCCGCAGCCTCCGCGGGATGCTCAGCACCCACGCGCGGAGACGGGACCGGGGCAGTATGGAGTGAGGGCTGATCGTTTGTCAGCCCCCGGCAGCGGTATCCGTGGCATCTACCCCAAATGTCGGGGAAGAGGAATGGGTCACACGAGCCTTCGGTCCGCCGCCCAGCGGGAAAGCTCGTAGCGGTTGGACATCTGAAGCTTGCGCAGCACGTTCGACACGTGCGTCTCCACCGTCTTGATGGAGATGAACAGCTCCTTCGCGATCTCCTTGTACGCGTACCCCCGGGCGAGCAGCCGCAGCACCTCCCGCTCACGGTTGGTGAGCTGGTCCAGCTCCGGATCGGCGACCGGGGCGTCCGGCCGGGCCGCGAAGGCGTCCAACACGAACCCGGCCAGCCGCGGACTGAACACCGCGTCACCGTCGGCGACCCGACGGATCGCCGCCGCCAACTCGTCCGGCGAGATCGTCTTGGTCACGTACCCCCGAGCACCGGCCCGGATCAGACCGATCACGTCCTCGGCCGCGTCGGAGACGCTCAGCGCCAGGAACTTGACCTGCGGGTGGCCCCGCCGCATCGCCTCCAGCACCGCGCGTCCACCACCGTCGGGCATGTGCACGTCGAGCAGCACCACGTCCGGAGTGGTGGCCGCGATCCGGGTGACCGCCTCGGCCACCGTGCTCGCCTCGCCCACCACCTCGACGTGGGCGCCCAACTCCGCGCGTACGCCGGCGCGGAACATGGCGTGGTCGTCCACCAGGAACACCCGCAGCCGCTCGGGGCGGGCCTGCGCCGGGTCGAGGTGCTCGGTCGGCTGCTCGGCCATGGTCATCTGTTCCTCTCCGCTGCGGACGAGTCCCGGGAGATCGGCAGGATCAACCGGACCTCGGTCCCCTCCCCCGGTCCGGACCGGATCTCGGCCCGTCCGCCGTGCCGCTTCATCCGCCCGATGATCGAGCCGCTGACGCCGTGCCGGTGGTCCTCCACGGTATCCGGATCGAAGCCCTTCCCCCGGTCCCGGACGAAGACGCTCACCTGGTCCGGCTCCACCTCGGCGTAGAGCGAGACGGTCTGCACCCCGGCGTGCCGGGCCGCGTTCACCAGGGCCTCACGCGCGGCCGCCACCAGCGCGCCCACCTTCTCGTCGGTCTCCCGGTCCCCCACCACTACCGCCTCCACGGTGATCGCGAACGTGTCCTCGACCTCGGCGGCGGCCTGCTCCAGGGCGGCGGCGAAACGCTCGTGCGGCGACGCGGTGGGCTTGTAGAGCCAGTTGCGCAGCGACCGTTCCTGACCCCGCGCCAACCGCTGGACCGTCTTGACGTCCCCCGCGTTGCGCTGGATCAGGGCCAACGTGTGCAGCACCTGGTCGTGCACCATCGCGGCCAACTCGGCCCGCTCCTGCTCGCGGATGCGCCCCTCGCGCTCGGAGCGGAGCTGGTTGTACGTCCGCCAGAGCACCGGCGCGGCGACCACACCGACCCCAGCCAGCCCCACCAGCGCGAAGATCACGCCGTTGATCACCGCGTCGAAGTTCTGTGCCGGCGAGTAGACGGCCGCCACACCGATGATGCCGACCGCGACGAGGATCCCCCCGCCGATGAACCGGAGCACGAAGGCCCGCCTGTCGCTCTCCTCGACCACCGCGCCGAGCCACGGCACCGGCGTGTCGCCCCACCGTCGGCGCCGCTCGGGGGCGGACTGGTGCCAGATGACACCGGCGCCCACCGCGATGATGGCCACCAGCCAGCCGGCGGTGCCCGCCGCGCCTACCGAGTCGAACACCATCACCTGGATCAGCAGGACACCGAGCCCGATCCCCACGAACGGCAGGAGCTGGGCCACGTCCCGTCGGGGCGGGACGGCGGTGTCTCCGGGACGCAGCGGCACCACCGCCCAGAAGGCCGCGTACAGCAGCAGGCCCAGCCCGCTCAGGCCGAGCAGCACCATGAACGCGACCCGGACGCGCAGCACCGAGATGCCGAGGTGGTCGGCGATGCCGGCGGCGACACCGGCGGCCATCCGATGCTCGGGGGCGCGGTAGAGGCGCGGGGGCGGGATGACGGTGCTGATCGCGGGCTCCCTGGTCACGGTGGCGGGTCGGTCGGGATCGGTGAATCCGATCGTCACACGCTGCGGCGCCCGCGACCACGGGGACGCCCCCGACATTCCGGCCGTCCAGATCTCAGGGTGGGGTCAGGGTCGGGTCCTGAGGTCGCTCGGGCGGACCGCGCAGCAGGATCGAGGCATGACCGAGGAAGCTGCCCAGCCGGCCCGCCCGGGGTCGGCACAGCCGGGCGGTTCATCACCGCCCCCACCAGCCGCCACGCCGTCCGGCTGGGCCGAGCCCACCACGTTCGGCCCGCCCGCCGCCGGGTCCGGCGCCGACCCCACCGCGGCCTTCGCGGGCAGCGGCGGCACGGGCTACCCGCCCGGCACCGGCTACGGGCCGGACACCGGCTACGGCGCGGCCGGGGGCACACCACCCGGTCCGGGCGGTCCCGGTCCGTCCGCGCCTCCACCGCCGCTTGGCGGCGCCGGCTTCACCTCGCGGTACGGCCTGGTCCGGCCGCGTGAGGGGCGCTACCTCGCCGGGGTCTGCGCGGCGATCAGCCGGGCCACCAACACCGATCCGGTGCTCTGGCGGGTGCTGCTCGCCGTCCTCGGGTTCTTCGGCGGCATCGGCATCCTGGTGTACGTCGCCGCGTGGCTGATCATCCCGAACGAGGGCGACACGGCATCCCCCGTCGAGTCCATGCTCGGGCGCGGCCGGTCCAGCATGTCGCCGGTGACCGTGATCATCCTGGGCATCCTGGTCGCGGCGAGCTTCGGTTACATCGTCACCGACGCCTTCCGTGCCGTGCTGCTCGGCGCGGCCATCCTGATCGGCGGGGCGCTGCTGCTCAACCGGGACAGCCGGGGGCCGCAGCCGGGGGCGCCTGTCGGACCGCCACCTGTCGGTACGCCACCCGGGCCGGTCCCGCCGGTCAGCTGGCCGGCTCCGGCGTACAGCGCGGCGCCTCCCACCGGCCCGTCGGCCACGGCGCCCCTGGCTGGCGGCGACCCGGCGTACGCGACGCCGCCACCCACCACCCCCACCCAGGCGTACGACGCCCCGCCGGTGGCCGCCACGCAACCGGTCTCCGGGGTGGGAGCGACAGCCGGGCAGCCGTCCGGCACGACGTCCTCGCCGCCGGCGGGCTGGCCGGCGCCCCCGCCCGCCTGGCCGACCACCGGGGCTCCCAGTGCCGGCTGGCCTGCGGCACCGGTGGCCGGGGCACCCGCCCCCGGCACCCCGACGGCGTCTGGCGGCTACCGGCCCCCGTTCGCCCCGCACGGCCCGTACGCGTCACCGGCACCGCCCGCGTACCCCCCGCGCAAGCCGCCGAAGCCGCCGAAGCGGCCCAAGGAGCGCTCGCCGCTCGGCGCGGTGACCTTCTCCCTGATCTTCCTGGCCCTCGGCCTGGTCGCCCTGCTCGACCTGCTCGACGTCTTCAACATCGGCGCGTCGGCGTACTTCGCGGCCGCGCTCGCCACCATCGGGCTGGGTCTGCTGGTCGGCACCTGGTTCGGTCGGGCCCGCTGGCTGATCGCGCTCGGTCTGGTGACGGCCGCCGCGCTGGGCACGGCTACCGTCGCCGAGTCGTACGACCGGATCCGGGGGGTCGACGGCGCTGTCACCTGGGCGCCCACCGACTACCGCGACCTCGCCGACAGGTACGAGAACAGCTTCGGTGACGCCGTGCTCGACCTGCGCGGGATCGACTTCGCGAAACGGGACACCCAGGTGACCGTGGCGATCAACTTCGGCCAGGCGACCGTGGTCGTCCCGCCGAACGTGGACGTCACCACGGTGGCCGACGTCAACGCGGGTGACGCCACCATCTTCGGCAACCACTCCGGCGGGCTGGACGGCCGCCTGCGGGAGTCCACCGACCTCGGCGCGGACGGCGCCGGCGGCGGGACGCTACGCCTGTACATCCACGTCAATGCCGGAAACCTGGAGGTGACCCGATGAAGGCTCACCGCACCGACCTGGTGTCGTTCGCCTTCGGGCTGGTGTTCCTGGCGCTGTCCGCCTGGTGGCTGCTCGCCCAACTGCTCGGGCTCGCGCTACCGCCTGTCGGCTGGTTCCTTGCCGGCGCGCTGATCCTGATCGGCGTCTTCGGGTTGGTCGGCGCGTTGCGCTCCGGCCGGCCGACCCAGCCGGAGTCGGCAGTCGAGACCGCCGCCGCGCAGCCGGTCTTCGGGGCGGCCGCGCCCGTCTCCGGGGCGACCACGCCGCTCACCGCGGTCGACGTCCCGACCTCCGGTGCGCCCCTGCCCAGCTGGGAGGCCGAACGCTCCACCTGGGACGCTCCCCCGGCACCGGAGGCGCCGACGGCGGAGTTCCGCACACCGGAGGCGCCGACGGCGGAGTTCCGCACGCCGGAGGCACCGCCCGGCGACGTGATCCACCCGGCGTGGCTGGCCCATTCGCCGCCGGAGCCGGACACCGCACCCCTTCCTGATCAGGCCGGCCCGACGGGTGACGAGCCGACCCGGGTCGACCAACAGGTGCCGGCCGCCGACGACCGGCCGGTGGACGAGCGGGGGGGACGGCGCACCGAGCCGTGACGCGACGGGGGCGTCCGCGCCGGCCGCTCGACCGCCTCGGCGGTGTGGCCGGCGCGGACGGGCGGCATATGCTGGCCGGTGGAGATCCCGCCTCCGCCGGCCGGCCCGACCCGCCATGGCGGTCCCGCCGCGATTCCCGTCGCTACCCCGTCAGGAGCCCGTCCGACATGACCCAGTCCCCCGCCGTGCGTACCACCGGTCGGTCCGGTCCGGTCCGTATCGGCGAGCGAGCCGCCCGAACGCTCGTCACCGAGCTGGCCCGGATCAACGATCCCAAGGCCGCCCTGCTGGTCGGGGCGAGCCCGGAGTCCGCGGTGCTGGCCGCCGCGATCGAGGCGCTGCTCCCCGGCGACCGGCTCACCGTGGTGCCCGCCGAGTCGTCCGACGCCAACCTGCTCCGCGAGCACGTCACCGCGCAGGGCCGCTGGGTGTCCGAGCGGGTGCGCGTTGTCGACTCGCTCGCCGAGGCGGAGGCCGCTGCGGTGGTCATCGCCGGCGAGGCTTTCGACGGCACCGTGGAGGAGACCCGCGGCGGCGTCGAAGGGCTGGCCAAGTACCTCGCCGACGGTGCGGTGCTGAGCGTGGCGACGACCGCCACTCCCGGCCGCACGGCCGGCGCCGCCGCCGAGCTGGCCCGGCAGGACGCCCTGCACGGGGTCGGCGCCGACCTGGTGCTGCGCAACTCGCCTCCGCTGCGGATCTACCGGCTGCGGTTCACCCCGGCCGACCCGGCCACGGCGGCCCGGCTGACCCCGGCGTACCGGCCGTCGAGCGTGCCGCTGACCCGCGGGATGCACATCGACTCCAACGGTGTGGCGGCTGCGGGCATCACGCTGGGCCTGGCCGCGCTGGCCCGGGTGGCGCGTCCGTCGTCGAAGCTGTGGCTGCTGCCCGCGCTGGCCGCCGGCCCGGTCGCCGCGTTCTTCCGGGACCCGGAGCGGGACGTGCCGGAGGACCCGAGCGCCGTGGTCGCGAGCGCCGACGGGCAGGTCCTGTCGGTGCAGCGGCTGCACGATGAGCGCTTCGGCGACGGCGAGTGGCTGCGGATCGCCGTCTTCCTGTCGGTGTTGGACGTGCACGTCAACCGGGCGCCCGTCGCTGGCAAGGTGGTGGACTACTTCGTCGCCGACGGTGGCTTCGTCAACGCCATGAAGCCGGACGCCGAGCACAACGTGGCGGCGTACACCGTGCTGGACACCGCGCGCGGCACCGTGGTTGTCGCACAGCGGACCGGGCTGATCGCCCGCCGGATCGTGCAGCGCGCGCCGATCGGCGCGCTGCTGGCGAAGGGTGAGCGTTTCGGTCTCATCCGGTTCGGCTCGCGTACCGATGTCTACCTGCCGGCCGACGCCGCCGACCCTCTTGTCGGTCCGGGCGACAAGGTCGTCGGGGGCGCCAGCGTCATCGCCCGCTGGCGCTGACCGGACAGAACGAGAAACGGGGCGCCGCTGTTAGCGGCGCCCCGTTCTGCGTGGCTCGATCAGGCGGTACGACGCTGCCGCAGCCAGAGCACCGGCCCACTGACCAGGTAGCCGACCACGATCAGTGCGAACGTGAGCCGGACGTCGACAAGGGCGCCGATCACCGGGGCCAGCCACAGCCACGGCGGCATCTTGACCAGGCGGGCGAGCTTGGCGTACGGGAAGCTGGAGACCATCGCGAAGGCGAGCAGCGCCACCCCTGCGACAAGCACCGGACCGGGCACCGGAAGGCCGATCGCCACCGTCACCGCGAGCACCGCGGCGGCCATGGTGGTGGGCACACCGCAGAAGAAGCGGCCGTCCTTCGGTGAGACGTTGAAGCGGGCCAGGCGGATCGCGGCACACGCCGCGACAAGCGCACACGCCACCGCGGCGGCGGCCGTCGACACGGAGCCGGCGAGCGAGGCGTACACCACGACGGGCGCGGCGAGGCCGAACGAGCACATGTCGGCCAGCGAGTCCATCTGTGCGCCGAACGGGCTGGCCACGCCGAGCCGCCGGGCCAGAGCGCCGTCGAGCCCGTCGAAGATGACGCAGGCGATCAGGCACAGGGCGGCGATGCGCACCTCACCCTGCATGGCCAGGAAGATGGCGAGCATACCGAGCATGAGGCTCGCCAGCGTGCAGGCGTTGACCACGCCGAACTTCATCCGGCGGGCCATCGTGCGCTCACCGGGGAGCAGAGGGATCGACCCGGCCGTGGCCTCGTCGGTGTGCATCATCGGCAACGCCGGGCTGACCGGCATGACCGCCTCGATCTCCGCGCGGGTGGCGTCGATCGGCGGCCGGCTGAGCCGGTCCAGACCGTAGCGGCGGCGCTGCCTGTCGACATACCGGTGCTCGGGCAGCGCCAGGTCGGTGGTCCGCAGGTCGTCGTCACGGCGACCCACTCGGACCAGCAGCACCTGGCGGGCGAACGTGCTGCTGCGGCGCAACGGGCCCGCCCAGCGACGCCCTGCGGGGCGCGGACTGTCAGTCGTACGACGCCGGCGCCATGGGGCTCTCGGCACGTTTCCTCCATCACCGGATCGGCTGGCCCGCCGTGGGCGGGGTGTCCGGCTGTCTCGTGCCGGACCTTCGATGGCCCGGCAGCCGTTTTGCGGAGTACACCATCGCATAGGGGAACAGGACTTGGCGATAGCTGCCGGCGGTACTTCCATCTGGCTTAAACCGCGCGAACCGCTCTCTTATTCCCATCCCGGGCATCAACGCCCGTTTCCTCCGTCATCCCTCTCCCGACTGTACCGGAGGGTCACCATCGCGGCTCAGTGAGCGGGGTGCTATCGACCCCGTTGTCCGATCGCCGAGGCAGCGATGCCCGTCAACGGCAGGTCAGCGGTCTGCGCCCGGGTGAACCAGCCGGCCCGGGCCGTGGAACCGCCCGCGGACTCGGTGACCACCGCATCCGTAGGTACGTCCACCAGCACCCGATAGATCACCCGTACGCCGTGCCAGTCCAGCGGACGGCCCTCGGGGCCCAGCGCGGCGGGGTTGTGCAGGTTGTCCACGCCGAGCAGCTCCACCACCCGACCCAGTTGCCCACCCTCCTCGACCAGCTCCCGCAGCAGCCCGGTGGTCGGCTGTTCGCCGTGGTCGGTGCCACCACCGGGCAGGTGCCACTTACCGGCACCCGGGTAGCCGTCCGCGATCTGGGTGAGCAGGATCCGCCCGGCCGGATCGGTGACCAGCCCGTACGCCCCGAAGCGCAGCCGGCGATCGGGGTGCGGCGGCGGGATCGGCTCGGCGGACCGGTGCGTACCGGCCGGGAGCGGGGTGACCGGGAGGCCGAGCAGTTCGGCGCTGAACGGCGTCAGCGGCAGCCTGGCTGCCTCTTCGGGGGCGACCCAACGGGTCTCCACCTCGCCGTCTCCGGCGCTGCCCGACGTGCCGCCCCGGGCGGTCATCTCGAAGAGCAACCGGTCGGTGTGCAGCGAGATGTCCTCCTGCGCGAGGACGGTCACGTCGGCCACGACGGCGAGCAGCCGGCCCACCGCCACCGTCGAACCGGTCTGCCCGGAAACGGCGCGGACGACGGCCCGCTCGGGGTGCTCGGCGTGCGCCACCAGCCCTCCGGGCAGCGACCACACCTCCGGCTCCCGGCCCTCCCGGACAACCAGAACCCGCCCGGCATCCCGCAGAACCCCGTAGACCCCAACCCGTCGCGCCAGTTCCATCCCGCCCCGCTCCCCCGCCTACCGCCCACAGCGCTCGTCGATCATGAAGTTGTCGCCGTCCATCCCGGCGTGTCCTGACAATAACTTCATGATCGACGCGGCGAGGGCAGGTGGGAGGGAGGAAGGGGAGCCGGGGGTGGGTCAGGTCAGTTGGGCGGCTTGGACTGCTTCGGCGGTCACCTCGGTGAGGCGGTCGGTGGGGAGGGCGCCCAGCTCCTCGCGGGCGAACCACCGCGCCTCGCACGTCGAGCCGCCGACGTCGGCGACTGTCAGCGGGTTGGGCTGGTCGACCACCACCCGGTAGAAGGCGCGTACGCCGTGCCAGTCGATCGGGTAGCCCTCCGGGCCCAGCGACGCGGCGTCGCGGTGGCTCGCCACCCCGAGCAGCTCGACGAGGCGGCCGGTCTGCCCGGTCTCCTCGACCAGCTCCCGGATCAGCGCCGCGCCGGGCTGCTCGCCGTAGTCGGTGCCGCCGCCCGGCAGGTGCCAGCAGCCGGCGCCCGGGTAGCCGTCCGAGACCCGGGTGAGCAGCACCCGACCGGCCGGATCGGTGCACACCGCGTACGCGGCGAAGCGCTGCGCCCGGTGCAGCCCGTCCGGGCCGGGCACCGCGTAGAAGGAGGGGAACTCGGGCACCTCGTCGGGCACCACGTCGGCCGAGGAGGCGGGCAGACCGAGGGCACGCGCGGTGAACGAGCGCAGCGGCAACTGGCGCGCCTCGTCGAGCGTGTACCACCGGGCCAGGTCGGTGGGGCGCTCGCCGGCCCGGTCGGCGAGGGTGCCGCCGCGCACCGCCACCCGGTAGATCAGCCGGTCGGTGTGGATGGTGATGCCGCGTTCGGGAAGTGCCCGCATGTCGGCGAGCACGTCGTCCAGCCCCGAGACGGCGACGGAGAGGCCCGTCTCGGCGGCGGTCTCCCGGACCACCGTGTGGTTCGGGTCCTCGCCGTGGTCGACCGCCCCGCCGGGCAACGACCAGGTGCCGGGGGTGCCGGAGCGCTCCGATGCGCGGACCAGCAACACTCGGCCGTCTGAATCAGCACAAACTGCGTATGCCGCGATCCTGCGGAGCGGCTCCAGCATGGTGGTCACGGGTCCAAATTCTCCCCGGGCCGGGTTACCGGAACGGAAAAGAGTCGGATTCCTGACTGTCTGACCCCAATCAGGGATCGGTCAGGGTAAGGATCCGGGCGGTCACCGAGGGCGGGCCCGGCACCAGCGCGGACCGTGGAGGCATGACATCAACCACCGCTCCCCGCGCCCCGTACAAGCAGCTCCGCCGACCGACCACCGACCGCATGGTGGCGGGGGTCGCCAGCGGCCTCGGCCGCTACTTCGACGTCGACCCCACACTGGTCCGGGTGGTCTTCGCGGTCACCGGCCTGCTCACCGGCGGGCTCGCGCTGTTCGCGTACCCGATCATGTGGTTCCTGATGCCCGAGGAGCCCACCGGCGCGCCGGCCTGGCCGCACCCGGCGGGCGCCGCGCCGCAGGCCACCGCCGGGCCCGCGCCCGGCCAACAGACGCCTGGGTACGCTCCGACGCCGCCCTACCCGCCGACGACCCCGTCCAGCACGCCGCCGCCGGCAGCCTGAGCGGCGCTCACTCCCACTCGATGGTGCCCGGGGGCTTGCTGGTGACGTCAAGCACCACCCGGTTGACCTCGGCCACCTCGTTGGTGATCCGGGTGGAGATCCGGGCCACCACCTCGTAGGGCAGCCGCGACCAGTCGGCGGTCATCGCGTCCTCGCTGGAGACCGGGCGCAGCACCACGGGATGCCCGTAGCTGCGCCCGTCGCCCTGCACTCCGACGCTGCGCACGTCGGCGAGCAGCACCACCGGGAACTGCCAGACGCCCCGGTCCAGGCCGGCGGCGGTCAACTCCTCGCGGGCGATCAGGTCGGCCCGGCGCAGCAGGTCGAGCCGCTCCCGGTCGACCGCGCCGATGATCCGGATGGCCAGGCCGGGGCCGGGGAACGGGTGCCGCCAGACCATCGCCTCGGGCAGGCCCAGCTCCAGGCCGAGCGCCCGGACCTCGTCCTTGAACAGGGTGCGCAGCGGCTCGACAAGGGCGAACTTCAGGTCCTCCGGCAGGCCGCCGACGTTGTGGTGGCTCTTGATGTTGGCGGTGCCGGTGCCGCCGCCGGATTCCACCACGTCCGGGTAGAGGGTGCCCTGCACCAGGTACTCCACGTCGCCGTGTGCGGCGACCTCACGCGCGGCGGCCTCGAAGACCCGGATGAACTCCCGGCCAATGATCTTGCGCTTCTGCTCCGGGTCGGTCACCCCGGCCAGCGCGCCGAGGAACCGCTCCTCGGCGTCGACGACCTTGAGCTTGATGCCGGTGGCCGCCACGTAGTCCTTCTCCACCTGCTCGGCCTCACCGGCGCGCAGCAGGCCGTGGTCGACGAAGACGCAGGTGAGCTGGTCACCTACCGCCTTGTGCACGAGCGCGGCGGCGACCGCCGAGTCCACCCCGCCGGACAGGCCGCAGATGACCTCCTTGTCGCCGACCTGGGCGCGGATCCGGGCCACCTGCTCGTCGATGATGTTCGCGGGCGTCCAGGTGGGCTCGATGCCTGCGATGTCGTACAGGAAGCGCTTGAGCATCTCCTGACCGTGCGCGGTGTGCCCGACCTCCGGGTGGAACTGCACGCCAGCACGACGCCCGGCCACGTCCTCGAACGCCGCCACCGGTGCGCCCGCCGACTCGGCGGTCACCGTGAAGCCCTCCGGGGCCTCGGTGACGCAGTCGCCGTGGCTCATCCAGACCGGCAGGTCGGCCGGCAGGTCGCGCAGCAGCACGCCCGGCTCGGTCAGACGGGGGCGCAGTGGCGTGCCGCCGTACTCGCGGTTGCCCGTCTTCGCGACGGTGCCACCGAGCGCCTGGGCCATCGCCTGGAAGCCGTAGCAGATGCCGAAGACCGGCACGTCCGACGTGAACACGTCGGCGTCGATCTGCGGGGCGTTCGGCGCGTAGACGCTGGCCGGGCCGCCGGAGAGGATGATCGCGGCCGGGTTCTTCGCAAGCATCTCGGCGACAGGCATCGAGTGGGGCACGATCTCGGAGTAGACCTTCGCCTCGCGGACCCGGCGCGCGATGAGCTGGGCGTACTGGGCTCCGAAGTCCACCACGAGGACGGGGCGAGGCAGGCTCATGTGCACAAAGCCTACCGACAGTCACCGGCACCCCCGCCACCGGCACGCCCCCTGTCCCGCCCCACCGCTCCTCCCCGCGATCTTGCACTTCCTGCGGCGACAAAGGTTCACAAATAACGCGAAACGACGACTAGAACTGCAAGATCGGCGGGGGTTAGGGGCGCAGGGCGCCGGGGGCGTCTGGTGGGACCGTGGGGTTTTGCGGGGGGACGGGTGACAGACGGCGGTACGGGGCGCCCAGGGGTGGGCGTGGGTCCTCCTCGCCCCGGTTGGGCCAGAACGACATCGCCCGCTCCGCCTGCGCGGTGATCGTCAGCGACGGGTTGACCCCGAGGTTGGCCGAGACCGCCGCGCCGTCCACCACGTGCAGCCCCGGATGGCCGTACACCCGGTGCCACGGGTCGATCACCCCGTCGGCCGGGGTGGCGCCGATCACCGCCCCGCCCAGGATGTGCGCGGTCATCGGGATGTCGAACGGCTCGGTGACCGAGCCACCGGGGGTGCCGCCGATCTCCTCGGCGAGCAGCCGGGCCGCGGTGTTGCCGGCCGGGATCCAGGTCGGGCTCGGCGTGCCGTGCCCCGGGCCGGTGACCAGTCGGCGACCGAACACGCCGCGCCGCCACCGGGTGGTCAGCGAGTTGTCCACCGACTGCATCACCAGGGCGATGACCGTCCGCTCGGACCAGCCACGGACCGAGAGCATCCGGGCGGCGAGCCCCGGCTGCCGCGCGATGCTGCCCAGCCAGCGCCGCACCCGGCGCGGACCGCCGTCGACGAGCAGCGACTGGAGCAGCCCCATCGCGTTGGAGCCGCGCCCGTAGCGGACCGGCTCGATGTGGGTCTGCGCGTCGGGGTGGAACGAACTGGTGATCGCCACGCCCTCGCTGAAGTCCAGTCCCTCGGCCCGGGCCCGCTGGCGCTCGACCGAGGCGCCCAGGATCGCCTCCGAGTTGGTGCGGGTCAGCTCGCCGAGGCGGGGCGACAGCGCCGGCAACGCCCCGTCGGCCTTCATCGCGTGCAGCAGTCGCTGGGTGCCGAGCGCGCCGGCGGCGAAGACGACCTGGTCGGCGTGGATCACCTGCCGGCGCCCCCGTACCCACGCGCCGGTGCGGACGGTGTGCACCTCGTACCCGCCCTCGGAGGCGGGCCGGACGGCGGTCACAGTGGTCAACGGATGCACCTCCGCGCCCTGCCGCTCGGCGAGCCAGAGGTAGTTCTTGACCAGCGTGTTCTTGGCCCCGTGCCGGCAGCCCGTCATGCACGAGCCGCAGTGCAGGCAGCCGGTGCGCTCCGGGCCGGCGCCGCCGAAGTACGGGTCGGCGACGCGCTGACCGGGCCGGCCGATGTGCACGCCAACCGGGGTGGCGTGGAAGGTGTGGCCCACCCCCATCCGCTCGGCCACCGCCCGCATGGCCCGGTCCGCGCCGGTGTCCATCGGGTACGTGGTAACGCCGAGCATCCGCTTCGCCTGGTCGTAGTGGCGGGCCAACTCGTCACGCCAGTCGGTGATGTCCCGCCACTGTGGGTCGGCGTAGAAGGCCGGAAGCGGTTCGTAGAGCGTGTTCGCGTAGACCAGCGAACCGCCGCCCACCCCGGCCCCGGACAGCACGAGCACCCCGCTGCCGGATCCCCGGTCGGCCGGGCGCAGGAGGGTGAGCCGCTGGATGCCGTAGCACCCCAGCTTCGGCGCCCACAGGAACCGCCGCGCCCGCCAGGACGTCTGCGGGAACTCGTCGTCGGCGAACCGCCGGCCGGCCTCCAGGACGCCGACCGACCATCCCTTCTCCGCGAGTCGCAGCGCGGTGACGCTGCCGCCGAAGCCGGACCCGATGACGACCACGTCATACCGCATGGACGCATCATTACTCGTCAGTAGCGCTCGCGCCAGCGCCCGTTTTCGCGCGATCATGCACCGGCCGACCGACCCGACGCCGCCCGGCCGCAACCCGGGGCACCTGTCGGAGCGTTGTTCAGCAGACGGGTGGAAGGAATCCAACATGGTCCTCGGGTCGATGGCACCGCGCCGACGGTGGTTACTGCTGGGCCTGGCGGCCCTCGCCGCCGTCGCGCTGATCGTCGCCGGGACGGTGGTGGTCACCCGGCTGACCGGCGACAGCAGGCCGGACGGCGCTCCGGTGGCCGGCTCGCCGAGCCCGTCGCCCATCGACACGCCCACCCCCAGCCCCAGCGGCCCTCCGCCGGGCGCGAACATCACCGGCCCGCTGACCCTGCTGCTGGTGGGCGTGGACACCCGGGTCAGCGTGCCCGGCTGGGAGCCGCACTCCGACGCCGTGCTGGTGCTGCACGTGCCCAAGGGGTTGGGCCGGGCGTACCTCTTCTCGCTCCCCCGCGACCTGCTGGTGGACATCCCGGCGTTCCCCAAGGCCGGTTACAAGGGCGCCAAGACCAAGCTCACCCACGCGATGAGCTACGGCAGCCGGGTGCCGGGCAAACCCAAACAGCCGAGCACCGCCCAGGGGTACGAGCTGCTGCGCAGCACGGTCAGCGGCTACACCGGGCTGCGCATCGACGCGGGCGCGGTGCTCACCTTCACCGGGTTCGACAGGCTCGTGAACGCCCTCGGCGGCGTGGACATCTACGTCGACCAGCGGGTCGCCTCCCTGCACCGCCGGCCGGACGGCAAGTACCGGGAGAGCGCGCCCGGCGGGTACACCGGGCCGCAGCAGGTCTACGAGAAGGGTGAGCGGCACCTCAACGGCTGGCAGGCGCTGGACTACGCGCGGCAGCGCTACATCACAGGCGGCGACTACGCCCGGCAGCGCCACCAGCAGCAGCTCATCCGCGCGCTGACCCGCAAGATCCTCGACGAGGGTCTGGCCCGGCAACCCGAGCGGGTCGACCAGGTGGTCGCGGCGCTCGGCGACACCCTCGTGTACGTGGGCGGCAACCGGATCGTCGACCTGGCGTACGCGCTGAGCGGGGTGCCTGAGGACCGCTTCGTGCTTGTCGGGTTGCCCGGCTCCGGGGTCGGCAAGGGCAGCGCCTACCGCGGCGAACAGCTCACCACCGAGGGCCGTACGTTCATCACCGAGCTGCGCGCCGGCCGCGCCGACCAGTACCTGGCCGCCCACCCCAAGCTGGTGGTCAGGAACTGACCCAGGTCAGAGCCGCTTGGGCTGGACGGGCCTTTTGGTGCCGTAGAGCCACGCGTCGAAGAGGGGGCCGAGCTTCTTTCCGGAGAGACGCTCCGCCAGAGCCACGAACTCGGCGGTCGTGGCGGTGCCGTTGCGCTTGTCCGCCGCCCAGGCCTTGACGATCTCGAAGAACGCCTTGTCGCCGACGGCCACCCGCAACGCGTGCAGGGTCATCCCGCCGCGCTGGTAGACCGACTCGCTGAACAGCTTCTCCACACCCGGCCGGCCCGGCGGCGTCGCCCACACCGAGGCGGACATCTGGGCGTACCTGTTGTCGAACGCCTCCTTGGCGGTGTACTCCCCGGTGTGCTCGGCCCACAGCCACTCCGCGTACGTCGCGAAGCCCTCGTTGAGCCAGATGTCCTCCCACCTGGCCAGCGCCACACTGTCGCCGAACCACTGGTGGGCCAGCTCGTGCGCGACCACCTCGGTGTTCTCGCCCTGGCGGAAGAACCCGCCGGAGTAGACCGGGCGGCTCTGCGTCTCCAGCGCGTACCCGATGCGACTGTCGGAGACGACCACACCGCCGTACGCGTCGAACGGATACGGCCCGAACACGCTCTCCAGGTAGTCGGCGACCGTGACGGTCTGGGCGATCGACGCGTCCGCGGCACCCTTTGGCAGTTTGGTGGTGACCGCGCTGTACACCGGCCGGCCCTTGTGCTCACCTGTGGTGACCCGGAACTTGCCGATCACAAGCGTGCTCAGGTAGCTGGCCATCGGCGACTTCTCGGACCACTTCCAGGTGGTCCACCCGTCCTTGCTGGTCCGGCCGCCGGGTACGCCGTTGCTGACCGCGGTGAGCCCGTCCGGGACGGTGATCTCGAAGTCGTACGAGGCCTTGTCGGAGGGGTGGTCGTTGACCGGGAACCAGGTGCTCGCCGACTCGGGCTGCCCCAGCGCGATGGCGCCGTCGGAGGTGTGCAGGAATCCGCCGTCGCCGAGCACCTCGTTGCGCAGCGGCTTCGGCACCCCCGCGTAGGTGATCTCCGCGACGAACCCGTTGCCGTTGATCAGGCCGGTCGCCGGCTTGATGACCAGCTCGTTCCTGTCCCTACGGTGGGTGGCCGGGACGCCGTCCACTGTCACCCGCTCGACGGTCAGGCCGGCGAGGTCGAGGTTGAACGACGACAGGTCGGCCGTCGCGGAGGCCTGCACCGTCACGGTGCCGTCCAGCCGGTCCTTCGCCGGGTCGTAACGCACCTTGACTGTGTACCGACCGACGTCGTACCCGCCGTTGCCGTAGCTCGGGAAGTAGCCGTCGCCGACCCCTGCGGCGCCGGGGGTGAACGTCCGCCCCTGCGTGGGGGACGCGCTCGCCGACGGCTCCGCCGTTGGTGTGGTCGAGTCACATCCGGACAGCAGGAGCGCCCCGGTCACCAGCAGACCGGCACCGACCCGCAGCCTGCGCCGCGTCACAGTCATCACGAGTCCTCCCGTACGGATGCGGTGGCGGCCGGGCCGCCCCGCGCGACGGGGGTCTCCCACCGATCGCAGGCGGCAGCCTATCGACAGGTGATCACGCCACCGTCACGGCAGGGTGGGGGCCGAACCGCCCACC
Source organism: Micromonospora sp. NPDC047521 (assembly GCF_055587305.1). NCBI lineage: Bacteria > Bacillati > Actinomycetota > Actinomycetes > Micromonosporales > Micromonosporaceae > Micromonospora > Micromonospora sp. NPDC047521. The sequence goes on from NZ_JBVJGN010000010.1 coordinate 45,714, forward strand.
AGCCAGGCGTCGAGAAGCGGTCGCAGCTGCCGACCCGACACCCGCTCGGCGAGCGCGACGAAGTCGGACGTGGTGGCGTTGCCGCCCGCCCGCTCGGCGGTCCAGGTACGCAGGATGCGGAAGAACACGTCGTCGCCGACGGTGCGGCGCAGCGCGTGCACGGTCAGCGCGCCGCGCTTGTAGACGGCGGTGCCGAACATGCGCTCCCGGCCCGGCTCGACCGACGGCTGCGTCCAGTCCGTCGCCGCGTACTGGATCTCGAAGTTGCGCTGCGCGGTACGCCCGCCGTCGTGCTCCTCCCACAGCCACTCGGCGTAGCTGGCGAAGCCCTCGTTCAGCCAGATGTCACCCCAGCGGGTCAGCGACACGCTGTCGCCGAACCACTGGTGGGCCAGCTCGTGCGCGACGACTCCCGGGTCGGGTCGGTCGCCGCTGAAGAAGGCGGGTCCGTAGACCGGCCGGGACTGGGTCTCCAGGGCGTAGCCGATCCGGTCGTCGGCGACGACGATCCCGCCGTACGAGTCGAAGGGGTACGGGCCGAAGCGGCTGGCCAGGAAGTCGACGATCTCCCCGGTGCGGGCCACCGAGCTGGCGGCGCCGCCGGTCGCCGGCAGGCTCGCCGCCACGGCGGTGACCATCGGCCGACCGGCGTGGGCGCCTGTCGTCACCCGGTAGTTCCCGATCACCAGGGTGCTCAGGTAGCTGGCCATCGGGGCGCGCTCGGCCCAGCGCCAGGTGGTCCAGCCGTCGGCGCTGTTCGTCGGGCCGGGCACCCCGTTGCTCAGCGCCGACAGTCCGTCCGGGACGGTCACCGCGATGTCGTAGGTGGCCTTGTCGGACGGGTGGTCGTTGACCGGGAACCAGGTCGCGGCTGAGTCGGGTTGGCCGAGCGCGACCGCCCCGTCGGCGGTGTGCAGGAAGCCGCCGCTGCCGAGTTCACCGTCGGCGACGGCGTCGGGGACGCCCGCGTAGTCGACGGTCACCGTGAACTGCCGGCCGCGGGGCAGCCCGTCGCGTGGGGTCACCACCAGTTCGTCGTCTCTGCGGCGGTGGTCGGCGGACGCGTCGGCGACGGTGACCGCGTCGACGGTCAGGCCGTGCAGGTCCAGGTTGAACCGGGACAGGTCCTGGGTGGCGGTGGCGGTGATGACGGCGCGGCCGGTCAGCCTGTCGCTCGCCGGGTCGTAGCGGACGTCGAGGCCGTAGTGCGTGACGTCGTAGCCGCCGTTGCCGCGCCCGGGCACGTACGGGTCGCCGGCATCGGCGGCGCCCGGCCGGAACCCGTCGGTGCCGGCGCCCGTGCAGCCGGACGCGGTCAGCGCGACCGCGCAGGCCGACGCGGTGACGATGGCGGCCAGGCGGCTGCCGTTCGGTGTCCGTCCGGTGCGGACCATGCACACTCCTCCAGCGACGAACCACGGTCAGGACGAGCGTAGTCAGCGCCGAGCGGCACAAGGCCCGTATCGACGACCATCAGTTACTTTCGTTGAATCAAACAAAAGTTGGTGCTGATCAATACTTTCTTTTGGCTTCGACCGTCGTTAGTGTCTGACTCCAAGATGTAACGCGTTCGGAACAATGGGACGCGGACGGGCGCTCGGCGGCGCCCCGCGACCGGACCCTCGTCGCACCTCTGCTGATCGTCATCGACGGCAACCACCGTCGCGAAAGGTGGAACGATGCCAGACCAGACCGCACCCGACGCCTCCCCAGCCGGCCGGCTCAGCCGCCGGTCCCTGCTCGCCGCCTCCGCCGGCGCCGCCGCCGCGATCGGCGCGGCCGGGCTCCCCGTCCTCGCCACCGGCACCCCCGCACTCGCCCACCCCAAGGACAAGGGCCGCAGCAGGCTGCGGGTCGAGCCGCTGATCCCGGCGAAGAACCGCGGCATCATCCTCTACAGCGTCCGGGACCGGATCACCGCCGCACCCGACGACAGCGGCGTGCCGTACGGCTTCGAGCGCGTCCTCGCCCGGCTCGCCGAGATCGGCTACAAGGAGATCGAGTTCGCCGGCTACACCCAGAGCACCGAGATCCTGGGCCGGCAGATCACCCCTCGCGAGATCCGCAAGATCCTCGACGACAACGGCCTGGTCGCCAACGGCACGCACGCCTCGATCCAGGCGGCCACCTTCCAGGAGCAGCTCGACATCGCCGAGGAACTCGGCATGAAGAACATCGGCACCGGCAGCGACCCGACCAACAGCGCGTACAAGGCCGACTGGGACGCTGCCGCCGACACCTGGAACGAACTGGGCCGGCAGGCCCGGGCCCGGGGCATGCGCCTCTACACGCACAACCACGACGTCGCGTACAGCTTCCTGCTCGACTCCGGGCCCCTCGACGCCCAGGGCCGACCCACCCGTTCGTCGGGCATCCGCCGGCTTGAGTACTTCTTCGGCAGGACCGACCCCCGGTACGTCTTCTTCGAGTTCGACATCTACTGGGGTTACGTCGCCCGGTACAAGCACCAGAAGTACGTCGACCCGGCCGGCCGGGAACAGACCGACCTGTTCGACCCGATCCTCAACGTGGCCGACCGGACCACCAGGTTCCCGCTCTTCCACGCCAAGGACGGCGACCGGGACCCCAGCGTGCCCAACGGCCACCAGATGACGCCGCTCGGCGAGGGCGACATCAACTTCCAGCAGTTCTTCCAGACCATCGGCGAGCGGGACTTCCACCACGCCAACTGGGAGATGGACACCGCGCCCGGCGGCACCGCCAACCGGGCACAGTCGCTGGACTTCGCGGCGCTCAGCTACCGCAACATGTCCGACCTGACCATCTACCTCAAGAAGTAAGCGGGAAGGCCGGCCCCGCCACGGGGGCGGGGCCGGCCTCCCGGCCTCTGATCGGGCAGGTCAGCGGTCCAGGACCAGGCCCACCTTCTGGAACTCCTTGAGGTCGCGGTAGCCGCACTTGGCCATCGCCCGGCGCAGCCCACCGAACAGGTTGAGCTGGCCGTCGGCCTCGTCCGCCGGCCCGAAGAGCAACTCCTCCATCGACCCGAGCGGCTCACCGGCCACCTCGAACGTGCCCCGGGGCAGCGACGGGTGACTCGCCGCCGAGTGCCACCACGCGCCACCGGCGGGCGCCTCGTCGCAGAGCGACAACGGCTCGCCGAGCATCACCGCGTCCGCGCCGCAGCCGAGCGCCTTGGCGATGTCACCGGAGGTCTGGATGTCACCGTCGGCGATCAGGTGCACGTACCGGCCGCCGGTCTCGTCCAGGTAGTCCCGACGGGCCGCCGCCGCGTCGGCGATCGCGGTCGCCATCGGCACCCGGATCCCCAGCACCGACTCGGTGGTCGACCACCCGTCGCCGCCGATGCCCACGATCACACCGGCCGCGCCGGTACGCATCAGGTGCAGCGCCGTCTTGTAGTCGGTGCAGCCACCCACGATCACCGGCAGGTCCAGGTCGGCGATGAACTCCTTGAGGTTCAGCGGCTCGTCGGTCGTCGACACGTGCTCGGCCGACACGATGGTGCCCTGGATGACCAGGATGTCCACCCCGGCGTCCAGGATCACCGGCGCCAGCGCGAGGGTGTGCTGCGGGGAGACCCGAACCGCCACCGTGCCGCCACCGGCGCGCAGCTCACTCACCCGCTCGGCGATCAGGTCGGGGCGGATCGGCTCCGCGTACACCTCCTGGAGCCGCTTGGTGGCGCGGGCGTCCTCGTCGAGGCCGGCCAACTCCTCCAGCACCTTCGCCGGGTTCTCGTAGCGGGTCCACAGCCCCTCGACGTTGAGCACGCCGAGGCCGCCGAGCTGACCGAGCCGCACCGCCGACGACGGGCTCATCGTGGCGTCCGAGGGGTGCCCGACGCAGGGGATGCCGAACGGGTACGCGTCGAGCTGCCAGGCGGTGGAGACGTCGTCGACGTCCCGGGTCCGGCGGCTCGGCACGATGGCGATGTCGTCCAGGTGGTAGCCGCGCTGCGCGGTCTTGCCCAGCCCGATCTCGACCACGTCACGCATGGGGGACTCCAGGTGGTTGGGGGTGGTGGGGTCAGCGGGTGTGGTAGTTGGGCGCCTCGACTGTCATCTGGATGTCGTGCGGGTGGCTCTCCTTGAGACCGGCCGCGGTGATCCGGATGAGCTGGCCCCTGTCGTGCAGGTCGGGGATGTTCTCCGCACCGGCGTACCCCATCGCCAGCCGCAGCCCGCCGACCAGCTGGTGGGCCACCCGGGACAGCGGCCCCCGGTAGGGCACCTGGCCCTCGACGCCCTCGGGGACCAGCTTGTCGTCGCTGAGCACGTCCTGCTGGAAGTAGCGGTCCTTCGAGTACGACTTGGCCTGGCCCCGGGACTGCATCGCGCCGAGCGACCCCATCCCCCGGTACGCCTTGAACTGCTTGCCGTTGACGAAGATCAGCTCGCCGGGGCTCTCCTCGCAGCCGGCCAGCAGGCTGCCGAGCATCACCGTGTCGGCGCCGGCGACAAGCGCCTTGGCGATGTCGCCGGAATACTGGATGCCGCCGTCGCCGATCACCGGTACGCCGGCCGGACGGGCGGCCCGGGCGGCCTCCATGATCGCGGTGATCTGCGGGACGCCGACCCCTGCGACGATCCGGGTGGTGCAGATCGCACCCGGGCCGACGCCCACCTTGACCCCGTCGGCGCCCGCGTCGACAAGCGCCTTCGCACCGGCGTACGTGGCCACGTTGCCGCCCACGATCTCGATGCTCACGTCCTTCTTGAGCCGGCGGACCATGTCCAGCACGGCCCGCTGGTGGCCGTGCGCGGTGTCCACGATCAGCACGTCCACGCCCGCGTCGACGAGCGTGCGGGCCCGCTTGTACGAGTCCTCGCCGACGCCGATCGCGGCGGCCACCCGGAGCCGACCGGCGCCGTCCTTGGTGGCCTCCGGGTACTGCTCGCTCTTGGTGAAGTCCTTGACGGTGATCAGCCCACGCAGCCGACCCGAGTCGTCAACGATCGGCAGCTTCTCGACCTTGTGCTGGCGCAGCAGCGCGAGCGCGTCGTCCTTGCTCACCCCGACCCGGGCGGTGATCAGCGGGGTACGGGTCATGATCTCGCGGACCGGAGTGTCCGGCTCGGAGACGAACCGCATGTCCCGGTTGGTGACGATGCCGACCAGCTGGCCGTCGCCGTCCACCACCGGCACACCGGAGATCCGGTACCTGCCGCACAGCTCGTCGACCTCGCGCAGCGTGTCGTCGGGGCTGGCCGTCACCGGATTGGTGATCATGCCGGACTCGGACCGCTTGACCAGGTCGACCTGGAGGGCCTGGTCGTCCACCGAGAGGTTGCGGTGCAGCACGCCGATGCCACCCTGACGGGCCATGGCGATCGCCATCCGCGCCTCGGTGACGGTGTCCATCGCGCTGGACAGCAGCGGGATGGTCAGTTCGATGTTGCGGGTGAGCTTCGTACGGGTGTTGACCCGGCTGGGCACCACGTCCGACTCGCCCGGCTGCAACAGCACGTCGTCGAAGGTGAGCCCGAGCGGAACGACCCGGGCCGAGCCGGCCGGCAGCTCGGGCAGGTGGCCGCCCAGGTCGGCGCGATCGGCGCCGGCCGGAAGATCAGTGCTGGGCGAATTTTCCACGATTGCTCCCCTGAGCTGCTCGGATGGGCTTCAGCGAGGTGGCGCGGGCGGGCACCGGAGCACGCCACGGTGCCGGCACGTCGTCCCATCGTACCCAGTGAGCTGGGCGACTCCTCCGGTGGCGGGCCGGCCCGTCGCGCGCCCGGGGGCGGACGTCCCCGCCGCGTTGGGTCTACGGTTAGGGGGTGCACGACGAGCCCATCGACCCGTTCAACGGCGACCCGGCCGACCCGACTGCGGGGCTGGACGACCCGGGCGACGACGCGACGCCGGATCCGCTCACCGACGTCGAGCGGCAGGATGTGCTGGAGGACCTCGCCGACCTGGAGATCTACCAGGCCCTGCTGGCGCCGATCGGGGTGCGTGGGCTGGTGATCGAATGCGAGGACTGCCGGGAGCCGCACTACTTCGACTGGGACCTGCTGCGGGGCAACCTGCGCCACCTGCTCAACTCGGGCCGGCCGCGCGTGCACGAGCCCGCGTACGACCCGGATCCGGACCACTACGTGACGTGGGACTACGCCCGCGGGTACGCCGACGGGGTGCACGACACCCTGACCGAGGGCACCGAGGACGAGTCGGCCACCCCCACCTCGACGGACTGAGCCCCGCCGCCGCTCTCCGGCGGCCCTGGATGGTCGCCGCTCTCTGACGGCTCCGGGCGCGGGCGGTGTCAGGCGACCAGGCCGGCGCGGAACCCGGCGGCCACCGCGTGCGCGCGGTCCCGGGCACCGAGCTTGCGGAACAGCCTGCGCGCGTGCGTCTTGACGGTGTCCTCCGACACGAACAGCTCCCGGCCGATCTCCGCGTTGCTCTTGCCCTCGGCCATCCCCAGCAGCACCTGGAGTTCCCGTTCGGTGAGCCCGATCGACGCCCGCGCGGGGCGGGCGCCCGATGCGGGGCGGACCGGCTCGGCCTGCTCGGTCGGCGTCTCGCCGTTCGCCGGCTCGGCTTCGTCGTCACCGCGCTGCACGGGTACCGACGGCACACCCGCCGACCCTTCGCCGGTCGCCGTGGAGGGCCGGCCGGGCTCGCCGGAGCCACGCAGCGACGGCGTGGAACGGCCCGGGCCGCCGACCGCCGCGGTGTCCCGGGCCGGGTCGGTGATCCGTTGCCGGTTCGCCCGACCGGGGGCGGTGAGCAGCAGCAGGGCCTTGGCCACCGCGCTTGTCAGATCGTGGTCGGCGTTCTGGATCAGGCCCCGGGCGCCCGCGCTGATGGTGGCCGCCGCGGCCTCCGACTCCTCGGTCCCGAGCAGCACCACCGCGGCCTGCGGCGCGCGGGCCAGCACCCGGCGGACGAACCCCGCGCTGTCCGGCCGGGTGAGGGCCGTGTCGGCGAGCACCACGTCGGCCGGTCGCTCGGCGAGCCGCAGCATCACCTCGGGATCGGAGACGGCGGTACGGACAATCGCGGACAACCCCAGCCGCGCGGCAGCAGATGTCAGATGCTGGGCCGCGAGCGGTGTCCGAACGCACACAAGAACGGTACGCACTGTGGTCTCCTCTCCGCCCACGAGCAGACCATGACGAGGTCGGCTGGGGAGGGGGTTCCCGGCAATCCTTCGAACTTTTCCGACAGATAGGGCAAAAGCCGCAAGTTCCGGGACGTTCTCGATCACACACGTGTGAGTCGGTGGCGGCCCGGGTACCGGGAAGTCCAGGCCGGGAACGGTGCGCCTGCGCGGCCCGCCGCCCGGAAGCCGGCCACAAGGACCTCGCGGTGCCGCGCGGGAGGAGGGGTGCTGATGTCGAACGTACGTAGACTGCCCGGACCCATCGTCGATCTCTGGGACTGGCAGCGGCTCGGTGCCTGTCGAGGGCGCGACAGCGCCCAGTTCTTCCACCCCGACGGTGAGCGAGGCTCCTCCCGACTCCGTCGCGAATCCTCCGCCAAGGCCGTCTGCCGGGCCTGCCCGGTCCGCGCCGAGTGCGCCGCGCACGCGCTGTCGGTGCGCGAGCCGTACGGCGTGTGGGGCGGCTTCAGCGAGTCGGAGCGGCTGCGGCTGCTCGCCGTCGGCTGGGAGGACCTCGCCGACCGCCGGCAGGCCCGGGTGGACGTGGCCCGGCTGGAGGCCCGACTCGGCCGCCCGCACAAGTCCACGGTCCCGGCCCAGCGCAACGTCGCCTGACCGCACACACCCAACACCCACGAAACCGCGCCCCGCTCTCGGGGCGCGGTTTCGCGTCCCCTCCCAGCCGGGACGTGGGGGTCAGCGAACCGTGACCGTGACCGTGTGCCAGCCGGTGGCGCCGTCCGGGACGACGCCCTGCCTCCGCTCGGTCTGCGTCTCACCAGTCGCGTCGGTCGCCCGGACCTGGAGGCGGTGCTCGCCCGGCGTGGCGTCCCAGCGCCACGACCACTGCACCCAGGTGTCCACCGACACCGTCGGGGCCAGTTCCGCCTCCTGCCAGGGCCCGCCGTCGACGCGTACCTCGACCCGGCGGATGCCCCGGTGCTGCGCCCACGCCACCCCGGCCACGGTGACCGGGCCGGTGGTCAGCCGGTTGCGCGCGCGGGGAGCGTCGATCCGCGACTGGGTCTTGATCGGCCCCTCGACGGACCAGCCCCGCGGCACCCAGTACGCGTCGAAGTCGGCGAACCGGGTCAGCTCCAGCTCGGTGACCCACTTGCAGGCCGACACGTAGCCGTAGAGGCCGGGCACCACCATCCGGACCGGGAAGCCGTGCTCGACCGGCAGCGGCTCGCCGTTCATGCCGATCGCCAGCAGGGCGTCCCGGCCGTCGCGCAGGGCGGCCGTGGGAGTGCCGCAGGTCCAGCCGTCGACCGACCGGCCGACGACCTGGTCGGCGTCGTCCTCCGGGCCGGCCTCGTCGAGCAGCTCCCGCAGGGGTACGCCGAGCCAGCGGGCGTTTCCGATCAGGTCCCCACCCACCTCGTTGGAGACGCAGGCCAGCGTGACGTACCGCTCGACCAGCGGCCGGGCCAGCAGGTCGGCGTAGCTGTAGGTGCGCTCGGTACGGACCCGCCCGTGGATCCGCAACCGCCAGGTGTCCGGGTCCACCTGCGGCACCACCAGGGCGTTGTCGATCCGGTAGAACCCGAAGTTCGGGGTGACGTACGGCGCGAGCTGGGCCAGCGAGAGGTCCGCGCCCGCCGGAACGGCAGGTGCGGGGGCGACCGGAGCGGGCAGCCGGATCGCGTCCCGGGCGGCCGACACGCCGCGCCGCCCGGCCAGCCAACGACCGCCGAGACCGGCCACCGTGGCGGTGCCGAGAAGCACCCCGGCGCCGGTGAGGAACCGCCGACGCGACTCCGGGTCGGCTACCTCGCCCGGCGCCCGCCCGCTCGACACGTCCGGCTCCGGAGGCGCGGCCGGAGTCACCGGCACCGGCAGGTCGTCGGACGTCGCCGGGCCGGCCGGCGACACCGGCGCCTGCGACGTGGTCGGTGCCGGCGGGGACCAGGGCCAGGGGTTCAGCTCCAGCGGGCCGGCGATGAACAGCCAGAGCACCACGGCACCCAGACCACCGCCGACAAGCGACGGCAGCGCGTCGAAGACGTCCGCGCCGGGACGGGTCACCGCGGCGGCCACGCCGACGGCGGCGAACGCCGCGATCCCGGCCAGGCCGAGAGCCAACCGGCGTACCGCAAGCATCCCGAACAGCGCGGCGAACGCGCCGAGCAGCACCGCCGTACCGACCAGCAGGGCGATCTTGTCGGCGGTGCCGAAGAGGTCGATGGCGAACTGCTTCACCGACTCGGGGACGGCGTCGACGACCACCCCGCCGACCGCGACGAGCGGCGCCGACCGGGGGCCGGTCAGCACCGCCACCGGCTCGGCGATCCCGATCGCGACGGCGGCAGCGGTCACTCCGGCCAGCGCGGCGTACCGCCGTGACGTGGTGCTCATCGGCCCAGTGTGCGCGATCATTCCGCCGCGTCGCCAACCACGTCAGCGCTCGGTAATGACCTCGTACGACGAGCCGGGGCACACCGTCTTACGACGGTGTGCCCCGGGACGGGTGTCGCTACCGGGTCAGAAGCCCGGGCCGTGCTGGTGGCCGTGACCGTGGCCGTGCCCGCCGGCGGCGGCCGGTTCGGCCTGCTCCGGCTTCTCCACCACGAGGCTCTCCGTGGTGAGCAGCAGGCCGGCGATCGAGGCGGCGTTGGTGACCGCGTTGCGGGTCACCTTCACCGGGTCGATGATGCCGGCCTTGACCAGGTCGACGTACTCGCCGGTGGCGGCGTCGAGGCCGTTGCCCCACTGCATGTCGGCGACCTTCTGGGTCACGACGTAGCCGTCGTGACCGGCGTTCTGCGCGATCCAGCGCAGCGGCTCGACGAGCGACTTGCGCACGATCGAGACACCGACCTTCTCGTCACCGGTGAAGCCCAGGTCGTCGTCGAGCACCGGGAGGATCTGCACCAGGGCGGCGCCGCCGCCGGGCACGGTGCCCTCCTCGACCGCGGCCTTGGTCGCCGCGATGGCGTCCTCGATGCGGTGCTTGCGCTCCTTCATCTCGACCTCGGTCGCCGCACCCACCTTGATCACGGCGATGCCGCCGGAGAGTTTCGCCAGCCGCTCGGCCAGCTTCTCCCGGTCCCAGTCGGAGTCGGAGGCCTCGATCTCCTTGCGGATCTGGGCCACCCGGTCGGCGACGTCGGCCTTCTGGCCGCCGCCGTCGACGATCGTGGTGTTCTCCTTGTCGACCACGACGCGCCGGGCGGTGCCGAGCACCTCCAGGCCGACCTGGTCGAGCTTGTAGCCCAGCTCCGGGGCGACCAGCTCGGCGCCCGTGGAGATCGCGATGTCCTGGAGCATGGCCTTGCGGCGGTCACCGAAGCCCGGCGCCTTGACCGCGCAGACCTTGAGGGTCTTGCGCAGCGAGTTGACCACCAGGGTGGACAGCGCCTGGCCGTCCACGTCCTCGGCGATGATCAGCAGCGGCTTGCTGTTCTGCAGGACCTTCTCCAGCAGCGGCAGCAGCTCCTCGATCGCCGAGATCTTCTGGGTGGTGACCAGGATGTACGCGTCCTCCAGGACGGACTCCTGACCCTCCAGGTCGGTGACGAAGTTCGGCGAGATGAAGCCCTTGTCGAACTGGAGACCCTCGGTCACGTCCAGTTCGGTGGTGAGCATCGAGCCCTCCTCGACGGTGATGACACCGTCTCGGCCGACCCGCTCCATCGCCTCGGCGATCAGGTCGCCGATGGTGGCGTCCTGCGCGGAGATCGTCGCCACGTTCGAGATCGAGTCCTTGTCGGCGACCTCCACGGCCCGGCCGAGCAGCGCCTCGGAGACCTTGGCGGCCGCCGCGTCGATGCCCCGCTTGAGGCCGGCCGGGTTGGTCCCGGCGGTCACGTTGCGCAGACCCTCGCGAACCATCGCCTGGGCCAGCACGGTGGCGGTGGTGGTGCCGTCGCCGGCGACGTCGTTGGTCTTGGTCGCCACCTCCTTGACCAGCTGCGCACCGAGGTTCTCGTAGGGGTTGGTGAGCTCGATCTCCTTGGCGATGGTCACACCATCGTTGGTGATCGTCGGCGCACCGAATTTCTTGTCCAGGACGACGTTGCGCCCGCGCGGGCCGAGGGTGACCTTGACCGCGTCCGCGAGGGCGTTGACACCGTGCTCCAGCAGGTGCCGGGCGTCGTCCGAGAAGCTCAGGATCTTCGCCATGAATGTCCCTTCGAAGCGCCATTGCCCCGGCCCGGCGAGCCGGACCGGGGCAGTGGCACTGATCGGTTGCTTACTTCTCGATGACCGCGAGGACGTCGCGGGCGGAGAGCACCAGGTACTCCTCGCCGGCGTACTTGACCTCGGTGCCGCCGTACTTCGAGTAGAGGACGGTGTCGCCGACCTGGACGTCAACCGGAACCCGGTTGCCGTTGTCGTCGACGCGCCCCGGGCCCACAGCGAGGACGGTGCCCTCCTGCGGCTTCTCCTTGGCGGTGTCGGGGATCACGATGCCCGACGCCGTGGTGGTCTCAGCCTCGTTCGCCTGGACCACGATGCGGTCCTCGAGCGGCTTGATCGCAACCTTGGTCGCGGTAGTCACGGGCATACCCTCCTGGGGTACTGGTTTCGTTGCTGGCCAGCGGGGCTGACCAGCGTCAATCTGCCTCATGCCACCGGGCGGGGCCGTCGTCGCGGGTGCCGGTCCGCCTGGCGTGCGCACCCGGGTCGCGAGACCCGGAAGCTGGCACCCTCAGGGTGAGAGTGCTAATCGCAGGTTATTCCGTGGCTAGCACTCCGTCAAGGAGAGTGCCAGCGAGTCGCGCCCCGCCAGCCCGGATTTTCCCCTCGACCGGGAGAATGTCGAGGTGGATCTCGACCAGCTGGCGGCGCTGCGTACCCCCGAGGGGTCGGCCGCGCTCACGGCGGCGGCCAGGCTGGCCGGCGGCGACCCGCTGGCTGCGGCGTCGGCGCTGCGCGCGGCCGGGGTGCCTCCGGCGCTGGCCGCGACGGCGCTCACCCAGGCCGAGCTGCGCCACCGGGCGGTCGGCAAGTTCGGTACCGCCGCCGCGGGGATGTTCCTCACCCGCGCCGGGCTGGAGCAGGCCACCCGCCTGGTGGTCGCCGACCGCCGGGCCGCCCGGCTGGCCGCCGGCGGCGTCCACGCCCTGGCCGACCTCGGCTGCGGCCTCGGCGCGGACGCGCTTGCCGCCGCCCGCGCCGGCATCCGGGTGTACGGAGTGGAGGCCGACCCGGTGACCGCCGCGATGGCCGCCGCAAACGCCGAGGCGGCCGGACTGGCCGACCTGTTCACAGTCGAGTGCGGCGACGCCACAGCGTTCGACGTCTCCCGGGTCGACGGCGTCTTCTGCGACCCGGCCCGGCGCACCACCGGGACCGGCCGTCGGATCTTCGACCCGCGCGCCTACTCGCCGCCGTGGGACTTCGTCACCGGACTGGCCGGGCGGGTGCCGCGCACCGTGGTGAAGGTGGCTCCGGGCCTGGACCACACGCTCATCCCCGCCGGCGCGGAGGCGGAGTGGGTAGGCGTGGACGGCGACCTGGTCGAGGCCGCGCTCTGGTGCGGTGAACTGGCCGAGGTGCAGCGCCGCGCCACCCTGTACCGTCGGGAGGGTGACGAGATCCGCCGTCACCAGCTCACCGGCTCGGGCGCCACCGAGGCGCCGGTCGGGCCGCCGCGCCGCTACCTGTACGACCCGGACCCGGCGGTGGTCCGCGCGCACCTCGTCGCCGAGCTGGCCGGCGAGCTGGACGCCACCCTGGCCGACCCGAGCATCGCCTACCTCTACGCCGACCACCCGATCCGCACCCCGTACGCCCGCTGCCTGGAGATCACGGACGTGCTGCCGTTCTCGCTCAAGCGACTGCGCGCACTGCTGCGGGATCGCCGGGTGGGCCGGGTGGAGATCCTCAAGCGGGGTTCGGCGCTCACCCCGGAGCAGCTGCGGCGGGACCTGCGGCTGGCCGGCGACCAGGCGGCGAGTCTGGTGCTCACCCGGATCGCCGGGGCACCGACGGTGCTGATCGGCCGACCTGTCGATTAGGTTCGGAGTGTGGCGGGACCTGGCACTCCGGCAACGGCACTACTGGTCAAGCGTGGGATCACGCACCGCACCCACCCCTACCGGGTGGCCCCTGACGCACCGAACTACGGCGCGCTGGTGGCGGCGGCGCTCGACGTGGCCCCCGAGCGGGTGTTCAAGTCGCTGGTGACAGACGTGGACGGCGCGCTCACCGTGGCGGTCGTTCCGGTCACCGGCGAGCTGGACCTCAAGGCGCTCGCCGCGGCGGTCGGCGGCAAGCGCGCGGCGCTGGCCGACCGGACGGTCGCCGAGCGGGCCACCGGCTATGTACGGGGCGGGATCAGCCCGCTCGGGCAGCGGCGGCGACTGCCCACTGTGCTCGACGACTCCGCACTGGACCTGCCGACGATCTACGTCTCCGCAGGCCGGCGCGGTCTTCAACTCGAACTGTCGACGGCCGATCTGGTGGCGCTGACCGACGCCCGTACCGCGCCGTTGCAGGCCCGCTGACCGCTGCCGTTACATCGGCCTTCCGTGGGATGTTCGGGGAGTAACAGTTGCGTTGCTGAATTGTTATCGCTCCCAACAAACTTGGCACCTACGCGGTCTTGTGGACGAGGTGTGACGCGAAATACGTTGCCGGACACAACAAAACAACACCTCCCCCACCTCCGAAAGGACCCTGCACATGCGTAAGGGGATCCTCACCATCGCCGCCGTGGGCCTGCTCGCGACCGGCGGCCTGACTGCTTGCAACGACGACTCCAGCCCCGAATCGGGCGGCTCCGCCAAGACCCCCAAGATCGGCGTGATCCTTCCGGACAGCAAGTCCTCCGCCCGCTGGGAGACCGCGGACCGACGCTTCCTGGAGGAGGCGTTCAAGTCCGCCGGTGTGCAGTACGACATCCAGAACGCCCAGAACGACAAGACCGCCTTCCAGACCATCGCCGACCAGATGATCACCAGCGGCGTCACCGCTCTCATGATCGTCAACCTGGACTCCGGCACCGGCAAGGCCGTGCTCGACAAGGCCAAGTCGCAGGGCGTCGCCACCATCGACTACGACCGCCTCACGCTGGGCGGCTCGGCCCAGTACTACGTCAGCTTCGACAACGAGACCGTCGGCAAGCTCCAGGGCGAGGGTCTGTCGAAGTGCCTGACCGACAAGGGCGTCAAGAACCCGGTCGTGGCGTACCTGAACGGCTCCCCCACCGACAACAACGCCACCCTGTTCAAGGCCGGCTACGACTCGGTGCTCAAGCCGAAGTTCGAGAGCAAGGAATACACCAAGGGCCCCGAGGACTCCGTGCCCGCGTGGGACAACGCGCAGGCCACGACGATCTTCGAGCAGCAGCTCACCACGGCCAAGGGCAAGATCGACGGCGTGCTGGCCGCCAACGACGGCCTCGGCAACGCGGCCATCTCGATCCTGAAGAAGAACAACCTCAACGGCAAGGTGCCGGTGACCGGGCAGGACGCCAGCACCGAGGGCCTGCAGAACATCCTCGCCGGCGACCAGTGCATGACCGTCTACAAGGCCGTGCGGGAAGAGGCGAAGGCCGCCTCCGACCTGGCCATCGCCCTGGCCAAGGGCGAGCGGAAGGACACCGGCCAGACGGTGAAGGACCCCGAGGGCGGCCGCGACGTCCCCTCGGTGCTGCTCACCCCGAAGGCCATCTACAAGGACAACATCAAGGACGTCATCGCCGACGGCTACGTGACCAAGGAAGAGGTCTGCACCGCAGCGTTCGCCAAGGCCTGCGCCGACGCCGGCATCAGCTGACCGACGCCGCAGTACCCGCCGGGACGACCATCGCCGCCCGGCACGGGAGGATCCCTCCCGTGCCGGGCGGCGCCCGCCGGACGGGCCCCGACACTCCCTTAAGAAGGAGAACCTCGTGTCCGCGACCCCCCTGCTGGAGCTCCGCGGGATCGACAAGAGCTTCGGTCCCGTCCAGGTGCTCCGCGACGTCGCCCTGACCGTGCACCCGGGTGAAGTGACCGCACTGGTCGGCGACAACGGCGCCGGCAAGTCGACCCTGGTGAAGTGCATCAGCGGCATCCACCCCACCGACGCCGGCGAGTTCCTGTTCAACGGTGAACAGGTGCACATCGGCAGCCCTCGCGACGCCGCCACGCTCGGCATCGAGGTCGTCTACCAGGACCTCGCGCTCTGCGACAACCTGGACATCGTGCAGAACATGTTCCTCGGTCGGGAGAAGCGCAGCGGCATCGTCCTCGACGAGCCCACAATGGAACAACTCGCCGCCGAGACGCTGGCCGGGCTCTCCATCCGTACCGTCACCTCGCTGCGCCAGCACGTGTCCAGCCTCTCCGGCGGCCAGCGCCAGACCGTGGCCATCGCCAAGGCGGTGCTGTGGAACAGCAAGCTGGTCATCCTCGACGAGCCGACCGCGGCGCTCGGCGTGGCACAGACCGCGCAGGTGCTCGAACTGGTCCGCCGCCTCGCCGACAACGGTCTGGCAGTGGTGCTCATCTCGCACAACATGAACGACGTCTTCGCCGTCTCCGACCGGATCGCCGCCCTGTACCTCGGCCAGATGGTCGCCCAGGTGAAGACCACCGACATCACCCACGCCCAGGTGGTCGAGCTGATCACCGCCGGGCGCTCGGGCGCGCTCGGCCTCACGACCGAGACTGGCAGCAACGGCGACGGCACGCAGCCGGCCGACTCGATCCCAGGAGGCCTCCGATGACCACCACCGCCGTGCGCAAGGACGGCCCGGCGGCCGTCACACCGCCACCGACAGTCGGAAGCCATGCCCGCACCTACCTGAGCCGGGTACGCGGCGGCGACGTCGGCGCGCTACCGGCCGTGCTCGGTCTGATCGTGCTCTGCACCGTCTTCGCGGTCATGCGGCCGTCGTCGTTCCTGTCGGCAGGCAACTTCGCCAACCTCTTCACCCAGGGCGCGGCGGTCACGCTCATCGCGATGGGCCTGGTCTTCGTACTGCTGCTCGGCGAGATCGACCTCTCCGCCGGCTTCGCCAGCGGCGTCTGCGCCGCGGTACTGGCCAATGTGGTCACCGTGCTCGGGTACCCCTGGTGGGTCGCCGTGCTCGCCGCGATCGCCACCGGCCTGGTCATCGGCACCACCCTCGGACTGCTCGTCGCGAAGATCGGCATTCCGTCCTTCGTGGTCACCCTCGCCGGCTTCCTCGCCTTCCAGGGCATCGTGCTGCTGCTGGTGAAGGAGGGCACCAACATCTCCGTCCGCGACGACGTGCTTGTCGCCATCTCCAACCGCAACCTCAGCCCCGCCCTGGGCTGGACGCTCGTCGCCCTCGCGGTCGTCGGCTACGCGGCGGTGCAACTGCTGCGCCACCGCAAGCGGGTAGCCCGCGGTCTCATCTCCGACCCGATCGCCGTGGTCGCGCTCCGGATCATCGGGCTCGCCGTCATCCTCGGCACGGCCGTGTACGTCCTCAACCTGGAACGCAGCCGCAACGTCCTGATCAGCTCGCTCAAGGGCGTGCCGATCGTGGTACCGATCATCGCGGTGCTGCTGGTCATCTGGACCTTCGTGCTCCAACGCACCAGCTACGGCCGGCACATCTACGCCGTGGGCGGCAACCGGGAGGCCGCCCGCCGGGCCGGCATCGGAGTCGACAGGATCCGGATCTCGGTCTTCATGATCTGCTCGTCCATGGCCGCCGTCGGCGGCATCGTGGCGGCCAGCCGGGCCAACTCGGTCGACCCGAACACGGGGGGCAGTAACGTACTGCTCTACGCGGTCGGCGCGGCCGTCATCGGCGGCACCAGCCTCTTCGGAGGAAAGGGCCGCGTCCTCGACGCCGTGCTCGGCGGCGCGGTGGTCGCGGTCATCGAAAACGGAATGGGCCTCATGGGGTACAGCGCGGGAGTCAAGTACGTGGTCACCGGCGTCGTACTGCTGCTCGCCGCCAGCGTCGACGCCCTGTCCCGCCGCCGCGCGGCAGCAACCGGCACCCGCTGACCGCGGGAGGTAGCACCACCATGCGCCCGGCACCCAGCCAGGAGGAGGTCCGGCGGCAGAACCTCGGGGCCCTGCTGCGGCACGTGCACGTCCACGGGGCGACCACCCGCGCGGAACTCACCACCACCCTGGGGCTGAACCGGAGCACCATCGGCGCGCTCACCGCCGACCTGGCCGGCGTCGGCCTGGTCAGCGAGGGAACACCGAAGGAGACCGGGCGGGCCGGACGGCCGTCACTTGTCGTCCGGCCCGAGTCGGCCCGGGTGTACGCGTACGCGTACTCCGTCGAGGTGGACCGGCTGCGCGCGGCCCGGGTCGGCCTGGGCGGCGCGGTGCTGGACCGCCGGGATCTGGACCGGCCCCGTGGCCTGGTGGCCGCCGAGGCCGCGCCGCTGCTGGCCGGCGCGGTCAAGGAGATGCAGCAGGCGGTGCCCGCCGACGCGATCTGTGTGGGCGCGGGCGTCGCGGTCTGCGGCATGGTCCGCCGCGAGGACGGACTGGTCCGGCTCGGCCCCACCACCGGCTGGGTGGACGAACCGATCGGCGCGGCCCTCGGCGCCGAACTCGGCCTCGACGTGCCGGTCACGGTCGGCAACGTGGCCGACATGGCCGCTTTCGCCGAACACGCCCGAGGGGTGGCCGCCGGCTGCGACAACGTCATCTACCTGTACGGCGATGTCGGTGTCGGTGCCGGCATCATCGCCGGTGGCCGCCGGCTCACCGGGCACGGCGGGTACGGCGGCGAGGTCGGCCACATGAAGGTGGTCCGCGACGGTTTGCCCTGCGAGTGCGGCGCACGGGGCTGCTGGGAGACCGAGATCGGCGAGCACGGACTGCTCCGCGCGGCGGGGCGCTCCGACGCGCGGGGACGCGACGCGCTGCTTGCCGTCTTCGACGCCGCCGACCGGGGTGACGCCCGAGCCCAGACGGCGGTGCGTCAGGCCGGTGACTGGCTCGGTTTCGGGGTGGCCAACCTGGTGAACGTCTTCAACCCGGAGATGGTCATCTTCGGCGGCACCATGCGCGACCTCTACCTGGCCGCCGCCGCCCAGATCCGCAGCCGGCTCAACTCCAACGCGCTCGGCGCCTGCCTGGAACACGTCCGGCTGCGTACCCCCCAACTGGGTGGGGACGCGCCCCTGATCGGCGCCGCCGAACTGGCCTTCGAACGGCTCCTCGCCGACCCCCTCGACGTGGGCTGACCCGCGTACCCTGTCCGGCGTGGATGTCGAGCTGCGCGCCTCCGACGACGACCGTCACCGGGTGGTCGCCGATCTGCACCGGCACACCACCGCCGGCCGGCTCACCCTCGACGAGTTCTCCGAGCGCGTCGCTGCGGTGTGGACGGCCCGTACCCTCGGTGACCTGGCCGCGCTGACGCGTGACCTGCCGGCCCTGCCCGACGACCAGGCAACCGCGGCGACAGGCGTGGGGCACGCCCGCCGGGAGCTGCTGGTGCTCTTCGCCGTCGCCGCGCTCACGCTGCTGCTGCTCGGCGGATTCCTCGCCGTCACCCGCTGATCCGCGTCGCCGCCGGGTGAACTGATCGCACGATCAGTCCGTATCAGTGGGCGGGCGGGCAGCCGGCACGTACGGCTGCCCGGTCCGACGCGTTTCGGTCCGGACCGAGGAGGCACCGCAGACATGGCACCGCTCAGATCCGCCCGTCGCTGGCTGGGCAACCGGACCCACCGGACGGCGATGCTGCTCATCGCGATCATCGCCGGGGTCGGCGTCCTGCCCGGCGTGGCTGTCGCCGCCCCCGCCGGTCAGCAGCTCAACGCCGCCGACATGACCCTGCTCAACGGTGTGCGGCTGGCTGGGCTGTGGGAGATGCCGGCCGGTCAGATGGCCGCCGAGAAGGGACAGTCGGCGAAGGTCCGGGAGATCGGTGCCGGCATCGCCAACGAGCACCAGAAGCTCGACGAGCTCGTCGTGGCGGCGGCCAACAAGCTCGGCGCGACCATTCCCTCCGAACCGACGGCCGAGCAGAAGGGCTGGCTGGCGGAGATGCAGAACGCCTCCGGCGCCCGGTTCGACCAGATCTTCGTGACCCGGCTGCGGGTCGCCCACGGCAAGATCTTCCCGGTGATCGGCGCGGTGCGGGCCAGCACCCGGGATGCGACAGTGCGCAAGCTCTGCGACGACGCCAACGGCTTCGTGATGCACCACATGCAGATGCTGGAGAGCACCGGGCTGGTCCGCTGGCCGGAACTGCCGCCTGCGGCGCTGCCCGCCCCCGGCAAGGACGGCCTGCTGGCCGCCGCCGGAGCGAACGCCGGTCCCCAGGTCGGGGTCAGCAGCACCGTCGTCTGGCTGGTGTTCCTCGCCGCGCTGGGCACCGGTGGGATCGCCACCTACCGGATGCTGCGTCGCCACTGAGCGTCGGCGGTGTCGGTGGCCCGGGTCAGCGGTCGACCTGGGTGAAGTCCCAGGAGTGCGGGGCGCGGGCCACCAGCAGGGTGGGCGGATCGGGCAGTGGGCGCGGGTTGCTGCGCCACTTGGAGATGACCACGACCCGGTGGTCGGTGGAGGAAAAGACCTCACTGGACACGTGCAGCGGGTCGTGTTCCACCTCGGGCAGCGCGGTGTCGCACACCCAGGTGATCAGGTCGGCAACCCCGTACGCCTCGGCCCGCGCCTCCCACATCCGCACGATCATGTCCGTCGCCCCCGTCACACGCTGACCGTTGTCAGCGGCAGCGCCGAGTCGGCCGGCAGGTCCAACCGGCTCGGCGCGACGCCCGCGGCGACCAGGTGCGAACCGAGCGCGGCGACCATCGCCCCGTTGTCGGTGCACAGCTTCGGCCGGGGCACCCGGACCCGGATGCCGTACTTCTCGGCCCGCTGCTCGGCCAGCGCCCGCAGCCGCGAGTTCGCGGCCACTCCCCCGCCGATCACCAGGGTTTCGATGCCCTGCGCGCGGCAGGCGGCGAGCGCCTTGCTGGTCAGGACGTCGCAGACCGCCTCCTGAAAGGACGCGGCCACGTCGGCCACCGGGACCGGCTCGCCGGCGCGCTGTCGCGCCTCGACCCAGCGGGCCACCGCCGTCTTGAGCCCGGAGAACGAGAAGTCGTACCGGTGCGCCGCGAGGTCCTTGGCGGCGGTCAGACCGCGCGGGAAGGCGATCGAGGCGGCGTCGCCGGCGCGGGCCTCCCGGTCGATGGGCGGACCACCGGGGAACGGCAGCCCGAGCAGTCGGGCGACCTTGTCGAACGCCTCACCGGCCGCGTCGTCGATGGTGGCGCCCAGCGGGGTGACGCCCCGGGCCAGGTCGTCGACGAGCAGGAGCGACGAGTGGCCGCCGGAGACCAGCAACGCGATGGCGGGCTCCGGCAGCGGGCCGTGCTCCAGGGTGTCCACGGCGACGTGCGCGGCCAGGTGGTTGACGCCGTACACGGGCTTCTCGGCGGCGAGCGCGTACCCCTTGGCGGCGGCGACACCTACCAGCAGCGCGCCGGCCAACCCCGGCCCGGAGGTGACCGCGATCGCGTCGATGTCGGCCAGGGTGACGCCTGCCTCGGTAAGCGCCCGCTGCATGGTCGGCACGATGGCTTCCAGGTGGGCGCGGCTGGCCACCTCGGGCACCACACCCCCGAACCGGGCGTGCTCCTCGACGCTGGAGGCGAGCGCGTCGGCCAGCAGGGTGTGCCCCCGCACGATGCCGACGCCGGTCTCGTCGCAGGAGGTCTCGATGCCCAGGATCAGCGGTTCGTCAGCCATGGTCGTGTGGTCCGTCCCCGGTCGGCTCGGCGTCGCGCTGCATGACCAGCGCGTCGGTGTTTGTCGCTTGGTAATAGCCGCGTCGTACCCCGATCGGCTCGAACCCGTAGGTCGCGTAGAGCCGTTGGGCGGCGACGTTGTCCACGGCGACCTCCAGCAGGGTCCTGCGGGCGCCGCGTCGGTCCGCCTCGGCGAGCAGGTCCTCCAGCAGGACGCGCCCGATGCCGCGCCGCTGGACGTCCCGCCGGACGGCGATGACCTGTACCCACACCTCGTCCGGTGGGGCTCCGGCGAGCCCGGCGTAACCGAGCACAGTGCCGTCGTCGTCGGTGGCGACCCGGTAGTGGTGGCCGTTGGCCAGCTCGTTCCAGAACATGGCCGGGGACCACTTCCCGGGCCCGAACAGGTCCGCCTCGGTCGGCATCACCTCGTCGATGTGCCACCAGCGGAACGGTTCGAGCCGCACCGCCGTCACGGGAGTACCGGTTTGCGGCCGGTGGCCGCCACGGCGTCCGGACGGCGCAGGTAGAGCGGGGTGAGCCGCTCGCCGGGGGCGCCGGCCCGGATCCGCTCGGCGGCGAGCGACGCCAGGACGGTGGCGTCCGGGTAGCGCGGCTCGACCCGGACCGGAAGATCCAGAACCTCGGCGTACCGGTGCGCGCCGTCGCCGACCGCGACAAGCGCGCCCAGCTCGCGGGCCCGGGCGGCGGCCACGGCGGGCGTGGAGACCTCGGGTCCGACGACGCGCTGGCCGGCACCGTCGTAGACGGCCCAGTAGAGCTCCTTGCGGCGGGCGTCGCTGGCGGCCAGCACCGGCTCGCCGGCCGCCGCCGGGTAGCCGATGGCGTCAAGCGAGCAGACACCGTACGTGGGGATGCCGAGCACCTGACCCATCGTGGCGGCGGTGACCAGGCCGACCCGCAGCCCGGTGAACGGCCCCGGGCCGAGCCCGGCGACGATTGCGGTCAGGTCACGAGGACGCGCGTCGGCGTCGGCGAGGACCGCGTCGACCTGGGGCGCCAGCAGTTCGCCGTGCGCTCGGGCATCGACAGTGCACCGGTGCGCGCGGGACGCGACACCGTCCGCCGAGACCTCCACGAGCGCCGCGGTCACCGCAGGAGTCGAGCTGTCCACCACGAGTACGAGCACGGTAAGCCAGCCTAGCGGCCCCGCCAGGAACCTCCGGCCACGCCCCGCCCCACCGCAGCCCTCGGTCACGCCTATCGCACCGACGACCCTGCCGCGAGGGCCCCCACCCGCCACGTGGCCCGGCGGGCAGGGGCGACCGGGCCGCCGCACAGGGAAGCGCCGAGGGCGACGGCCCGCACCCGCTTTTGAGCGGCATACCTGTGAGTCCTGGACGGGCCGGCGGTCAGCCGGCGGTGCGTTCCCAGTCGACGGTGGGCAGACCGGCGTCGGCGAGAGCCTTGTTGGCGGCGCTGAACGGGCGGCTGCCCAGGAAGCCGCGCGGATTCATCGGGCTGGGGTGCCCGGCCTCCAACACCACGTGCTGCGGGTTCGTGACCAGGGCGGCCTTCTTGCGGGCGTACCCGCCCCAGAGCAGGAAGACCACCCGCTGCGGCGACGCGTCCAACGCCCGGATGGTGGCGTCGGTGAACTCCTCCCAGCCGGCGTTCGCGTGCGAACCCGGCGTGGCCTGGCGGACGGTCAGCACCGCGTTGAGCAGCAACACGCCCTGAGCGGCCCAACCGTCGAGGTTGCCGCTTCGCGGCTTGGGCACGCCCACGTCCTCGCCCAGCTCCTTGAAGACGTTGCGCAACGACGGCGGCACGGCCACCCCGTCGCGGACGCTGAAGCTCAACCCGTGCGCCTGCCCGGCCCGGTGGTACGGATCCTGCCCGAGGATCAGCACCCGGGTGCCCTGCGGCGGGCAGAGCCGGTACGCCGAGAACAGGTCGTCCAGCGGCGGGAAGACGGTCTGTGTCGCGTACTCCCGGGCGACGAACTCGCCGAGCGCGGCCGTGCGCGCCGGGTCGAGGTGCGGGGTGAGCACGGCACGCCACGGCTCCGGCAACAGGGCCAGCAGATCCAGGGCGGGGACGTCGTCGGACATCACAAACCTTTCAGGTCGGCCAATCGCCGTGCCCAGTCTCCACCCACCGGGTCCAGCTCCACGACCCGGGTGTCGTCGTCACGGCGGTCGATACGGACCCGCAGATGCGCGTCGACCAACTGCTCCACCAGACCCTCGCCCCACTCCACGACGGTCACCGAATCGTCCACCGAGGCGTCCAGGTCCAGGTCGTCGATCTCGGCGCGCGGGTCGGTGGCGTCCCCCAGCCGGTACGCGTCGGCGTGCACCAACGCCACCCGGCCGCCCCGGGCCGGATCGGGCCGGTGCACCCGGGCGATCACGAACGTCGGCGAGGTGATGTCCCCGACTACCGCGAGCCCGCCGCCGATGCCCTGTGTGAGCGCTGTCTTTCCGGCACCCAGCGGGCCCGTCAGCAGCACGAGATCACCGGCGCGCAGCAGCCCGGCCAGCCGCCGCCCGAAGTCCCGGGTGTCCTCGACGGTCGGCAGCTTGACGACGTGACTCACCGTTCCTCCACGTTCCGCAACGACTCCAGAAACCGCGCCAACGCGGCGTTCACCTCGTCCGCGTGCTCCAACATCACCACATGGCCGCTGTCCTCGATCTTGACGAACTCGGCGTGCGGCAACCGGCGGACGATCTCCTCGGAGTGGGTCACCGGAGTGATCATGTCCTTGTCGCCGACCACCACCAGCACCGGAGTCGCGGCCAGCGCCGCGAGCGCCGGGAAACGCGAGTGGGTGGCGAGGGTCCGCAGATAGCGGGTCACCGTGTCGGCGGACGTCCGGGAGTTCATCGTCTCCACGTAGGACACCAGCGCCGGGCTCGGTTTGCGGGTGCCGAAGCCGTACTTGCGGGTCAACAGCCAGGCGACGTTCGACGTCGACCTGCGGGCCCTGTCGATCACCGGCCCGCCGTACCGGGTGGCGTTGTTGACCATGTACAGAACGGGGCCGCCGACCCGGCCGAGCAGCGCCGGCGCGACAAGCTTGGTCTCCGCGATCAGACCGCCCGACGTGGCCATCAGGACGGTGCCCACCACCCGGTCACCGAACAGCTCCGGGAACAGCTCGGCGAACGCCATGATCGTCATGCCGCCCATCGAATGCCCGACCAGCACCAACGGCCCCTCCGGGGCGGTCCGGTCGATGACCCGGCGCAGCGTCCGGCCGAGCACCGCGAGGTCGTACTCCCCGGTCTCCAACCGGCCCGAGCGGCCGTGCCCGGGCTGGTCGTACGCCACGACCCGGTAGTCGCCCCGCTCGGCCAACATCTGGCGCTGGAAGTGGAACGTGCCCATGTCCAGGCAGAAGCCGTGCACCAGCACCACTGTCGGGTGCCCCGGCTCCGGCCGGGTCGGCTCGACCACCTCGACGTGGATGTCCGTGCCGTCCGGCAACTCCAGCCGGAACGCCTCGTCGTACCGCTGCTGCCCGAACATCTCGTGCGCGTAGCGGTCGGTCGGGTCGGCCTTGAGACGGCGGACCAGGGTGCGCTCGGTCGCGACACCGGCGGCCAGGCCGGCCGCCGCCACCCCGACGGCCGCGCCGACGATCCCGGCGACCCGGCCGACCGCCGTGCGCGGGCGCGGAACGCGGAACGAGGTCACGGCGTCTCGCCGTCGTAGACGCGCGGCACCCGCGTCCCACCGAACCGGGTGACGATCTCGTAGTTGATCGTGCCGACCGCCTCGGCCCAGTCGTCGGCCGTCGGCTCCCCGTCCGCGCCGCTGCCGAAGAGCGTCGCCACGTCGCCGTCGGCCACCGGGTCGTCGCCGCAGTCGAGCACGAACTGGTCCATGCAGACCCGCCCGGAGATCGTCCGCCGCTTGCCGGCGAGCTGCACCGGACCGCTGTTGGACGCGTGCCGGGGCACCCCGTCGGCGTACCCGAGCGGCACCACGGCCAGGTTCGCGTCCGCCGGGGTGGTGTAGGTGTGGCCGTACGACACCCCGGTGCCGGCGGGCACCCGCTTGGTGAGCATCACCCGGGCGCGAGCGGTCATCGCCGGCTTCAGCCCGTACGTCTCGCCGGCCACCGGGGACAGCCCGTAGATGGCCAGCCCGGGACGGACCAGGTCGAAGTGGGTGTCCGGGCGGGTCAGGGTGGCCGCCGAGTTCGCCAGGTGCCGCCAGCGGGGGCGCAGACCGGCTCGCTCGACCATGGCCAGCCCCTCGTGGAAGACGGCCAACTGGCGGTCGGTGGTCGGGTGACCCGGCATGTCCGCGTACACGAAGTGGCTCCACACGCCTACCACCTCGATGACGCCCTCGGCCTGCGCCTTTGCGGCGGCGTCCAGCAGGGCCGGCCAGTCCGCGACCGTCGCCCCACCCCTGGAGAGCCCGGTGTCGATCTTCAGGTGCAGTCGGGCCGGACGCCCGGCCAGCCGACTTGCCCCGATCATCTCGTCCAGCTGCGGAAGGCTCGCCGCCGCGAGGTCCACCCCGGCGGTGACCCCCTCGTGCAGCGGCAGCCCGGGGGCGAGCAGCCAGGCGAGCACCGGCGCGGTCACACCGGCCCGTCGCAGAGTGAGCGCCTCGTCGAGGGTGCAGACCCCGAGCCAGTCCGCCCCCGCGTCGAGCGCGGCCCGGGCGGCCGGGAGCATGCCGTGGCCGTACCCGTCGGCCTTCACCACCGCCATCAACTCGGCGGTGGTGCCGGAGCGGAGTCGGCTCACGTTCGCACGGATCGCGTCAAGATCGACACGTACCTCGGCCTGCCACATGCGCCAAGCCTACTTTCCGCTGTGATCACTGTGGGCGGCGACGCCGTCCCGCCACGCCGACCCGCCCGGCGCGGGACGATCAGCCCAGCCGGGCGAGGACCGGGCGCAGCGCCGTCGCCACGTCGGGAGCGGTCACCGGTCCACTCCGGGCCGCCTCCCGCCCGGCCAGCCCGTGCAGGTACGCGGCCGAGGCCGCCGCCTGATCGGCGGGCAACCCGGACGCCAGCAGCGAGCCGAGCAGGCCGGCCAGCACGTCGCCGGTGCCGCCGGTGGCCAGCGCGGGGGTGCCGGTCGGGTTGACGTACGCCCGGCCGTCAGGCGTGCCGATCACCGTGCGGTCGCCCTTGAGCAGCACCACCGCGTTCATCCAGGCGGCCAGCCGCAGCGCCGAGCCGACCCGGTCGGCGCCCGGCTCCTCGCCGCAGAGCCTGGTGAACTCCCGGTCGTGCGGGGTGACGACGATCGGGGCGTCCCGGCCGCGCAGCCGGTCGGCGAGCGACCCGTCCACCAGCAGGGTCAGCGCGTCGGCGTCGAGCACCACAGGCACTGGGGCGGCCAGGACGGCGCGCAACTCGGCGGCGGCGTCCTCGCCGGTGCCCAGCCCGGAGCCGCACACCCAGGCCTGCACCCGGCCGGCGTCGGCGACCCGGCCGGTGGCGATCACCGACGGGTGCTGGTGCAGCACCTCGGCCCGGGCGCCGCCGGCGTACCGGACCAGGCCGGTCGGCCCGGCGAGCGCCCCGCCGACGGAGAGCACCGCCGCTCCCGGATACGTGGCCGAGCCGGTCGCGACGCCGACCACACCCCTTGTGTACTTCTCCGACGAGGCACCCAGCCGGGGCCACCAGTCCACCAGGTCGGACCACTCGGTGACCCGCAGCGCGGGGGTGCCCCGCAGCCACGGCCGCAGCCCGATGTCGACAAGCTCCACCTGCCCGGCGAGGGCGGCGGCCGGCCCGACCACAAGTGCGGGTTTCAACGCGCCGAAGGCCACCGTCACGTCGGCGCGGACCGCGGTGGGCCGGCCGGACGCGGACAGCGGCACATGACCGGTGTCCACCGCGACGCCGCTCGGGACGTCCACAGCCAGCACGGTCGACCGACCGCCGTCGCGTCCGCGCAGGTCGCCGAGGCGCTGGACCACCTCGTCGGCGCTCGCTCGCAGCCCGCCGGTGCCGCCGATCCCCACGATGCCGTCGAGGACCAGGTCGACCGGGCCGGTCGGGCGGTCCACCAGCCGGCCACCGGCAGCGCGTAGCGCCGCCAACCCGGCCGCGTGCGCCCGCCCGGGGGTGAGCAGCAGGGCGGACACCCGCACACCCCGACGGGCCAGCCGCTCCCCCGCGTAGAGCGCGTCGCCACCGTTGTCGCCGGAGCCGACAAGCAGCAGCACGTGGCCGCCGTACACGCCGCCCCGCTCGGCGAGCAGCAGCGCGGCCCGGCGGGCCAGCCCGGCGGCGGCCCGCTGCATCAGCGTGCCCTCGGGCAGCGTGCCCATCAGCCCCGCCTCGGCCGCCCGTACGTCGGCCACCCGCCACACCGGTCTCATGTCACCGTGTCCCATTCCGCTCGCGGGTGTGCTGGTCGGCCAGGACGACGTCGCCGCCGACCGTGACGATCACCGCTTCACCCTACCGGCGGGAACGGCCGCAGATTAGCCGTCGGGTCCGCTGTGGGCAACGCCTGTGGACAGCCCCGGCGTACGACAGTCGGCGCTGTCCACAGGGCACGACCGGGCATGGGGAGCGCACCTAGCGTCGGGGTGTCGATGCCGATCTGTGGGGGTGGGTCCATGGCCGAGGAACCGTTGACTGTCCAGCCGGAGGCGCTGCGCTCGGTGGCCGCCGCGCTCGACGGTGCGGCGCACGGGTTGGCGTTGGGCCTGGCCGGGATGCCCGGGCTGCTGGTGCCGGCGCCCGGCTGGCGGGCCGCCGCGTCCCTGGTGGAGCTGGAGGCTGCCGGGCACGCCTGGTTCTGCCGGCTGGGCGCCCAGGTGGCCGCGACGGCAGGCGGGGTCAGGTCGGCGGCGGAGGCGTACGAGTCGGTGGACGACCGTGCCGCCGGCCGGTTCGCCGCCCTGCCCCGGTGACCGCCGTCGGCTACCGGCAGCTCTGGGCCGCCGATCCGGGTGGCTGGCGGGTGGCCGGGGCGGCCTGGGCGGGGTTGACCGGGCCTGTCGACAGGCGCGCCGGTGAGCTGGCCGGGGCCGCCGGGCGGTTGCGGG
Source organism: Micromonospora sp. NPDC047521 (assembly GCF_055587305.1). Taxonomy (NCBI): domain Bacteria; kingdom Bacillati; phylum Actinomycetota; class Actinomycetes; order Micromonosporales; family Micromonosporaceae; genus Micromonospora; species Micromonospora sp. NPDC047521. The sequence continues at coordinate 73,452 of NZ_JBVJGN010000010.1, forward strand.
GCGACTGGTCCGGCGCGGCGGCCACGGCGGCGGACGTACGGCTGGGCGGCCTGCGCGGCGAGTTGACCTCGGTGGCACCCGCGCTGATCGAGGCGGATCAGGTGCTTGCCGAGCTGGCCGGGCGCCTCGTGGTGGCGAAGGCGCGGCTCACCGAGGCGGTCGCCCGGGCGGAGGCGGCAGGTGTGGTGGTGGACCGGTCCGGCGCTGTGCGGGTCGGTCCGGCGCGACCCGGGTCGGCGGAGGCGGTGGCCGGGGTGGCGGCGGCGCTGCGCGCGGCGCTCGACGGCGCCGATGTGGCGGACCGGGCGGCCGCCGACCGGTTGGACGAGTTGGCCAGTGCCGCCCGTTCGGGCTGGGTGTCGCCGCCACCGCCCGGCCGGCCGGCGCCCGGTGCCGCGCCGGAGCTGGTCCGTGCCTGGTGGTCCGGGTTGACCCCGGCACAGCGACGGTGGCTGGTCGGGCACGAACCGGCACTGGTCGGCGTGCTGGACGGGGTGCCGGTGGCCGCCCGTGATCAGGCCAACCGTCTGTTGCTCGGTGCCCGGCGCGGGGAGTTGGTGGCCGAACGCCAGCGGTTGCTGGCCAAGGTGCCGCCGGGACCTGTCGCGTCGCTGCGGCTGCGGGCGGTGGCGGCGAAGTTGGCCGGCCTGGACGCGCTCACCGAGCGGCTGGCGGTCGGGGAGCCCCGGGCGTACCTGCTGGGGTTGGACCCGGCCGGTGAGGGCCGGGTGGTGGTGGCGCTCGGCGACCCGGACCACGCCGATCGGGTGCTGACCTACGTGCCGGGAATGACCGCCGGGCTCGACGACGCCCCCGGCGAGCTGGGCCGGGCGGCCCGGGTGCTGGAGCGGTGCGCCGCGCTCGCGCCGCAGGAGCGCGGCGCGGCGGTGCTGTGGTTGGACTACGACGCACCGGATTTCCTGACCGAGGCCGCCTCGGCCAGCCAGGCCCGGGACGCGGGCGGGGCGTTGCACCGGTTCCAGGAGGGGCTGCGAGCCAGCCATGAGGGTCCGCCCGCCCGGCAGACGGTGCTCGGGCACAGCTACGGGTCGCTTGTGGTGGGCGTGGCGGCCCGGGAGCACGGTCTGGCCGCCGACGCGCTGATGTTCGTCGGCTCCCCCGGGGTCGGCGCCACGCACGCCGCCGAGTTGGGCGTCCCGCCCGGGCAGGTCTGGGCGAGCAGCGCCCCTGACGACGTGATCCGGCTGGCCCGGCCCGTCGACGAGATGGGCAGGCGTGTCCTGCTCGGCGCGGCCCCACTCGCGGCGGTGCTGGGCTGGCCCGACCGGACGGGGCACGAGCTGTGGTTCGGCCACGATCCGGCCGACCCCGGCTTCGGCGGGCGGGTGTTCCCCAGTGGTCGCGGCGGACACGCCGGCTACTGGGATCCGGGCAATCCGGCGCTGGACGGGATGGCCCGTGTGGTGCTGGGCCGCTGACGGCCGAGCACCGGCCACCGATGGTGCGGTGACCGGGGCTCCGGACGCGGGCGGCGGTTACTCGACGGTGACCGACTTGGCCAGGTTGCGGGGCTGGTCCACGTCGTGCCCCCGGGCAGCGGCGATCTCGGCGGCCAGCACCTGCAACGGCACTGTGGTGACCAGCGGGGCCAGCAGGGTGGGCGTACGCGGCACGTAGATCAGGTGGTCGGCGTACCGGACGACCGCCTCGTCGCCCTCCTCGGCGATCACGATGGTCCGCGCGCCGCGCGCCCGTACCTCCTGGATGTTGGAGACGACCTTGTCGTGCAGCATCCCGCGACCCACCGGGGAGGGCACCACGCAGATCACCGGGGTGCCCTTGTCGATCAGGGCGATCGGGCCGTGCTTCAGCTCGCCGGCGGCGAAGCCCTCGGCGTGCATGTACGCCAGTTCCTTGAGCTTGAGCGCGCCCTCCAGGGCCACCGGGTAGCCGACGTGCCGGCCGATGAACAGCACTGTGGGCTCGGACTTCAGCTCCCGGGCCAGCTCACGGACGGGTTCGATGCGGTCCAGCAGCTCGCGCAGCTTGCCCGGCATCTCCTGGAGCTGGGCGACGACCGCGCCGACCTCGTCGGCGAACTTGATGCCGCGGACCTGGGCCAGGTGCAGGCCGATCAGGTAGCAGGCGACGAGCTGGGTGAGGAACGCCTTGGTGGAGGCGACGGCGATCTCGGGCCCGCCGTGGGTGTAGAGCACGGCGTCGGACTCGCGGGGGATCGTCGAGCCGTTGGTGTTGCAGATGGCCAGCACGCGGGCCTTCTGCTCCTTGGCGTGGCGCAGCGCCATCAGGGTGTCCATCGTCTCGCCGGACTGCGAGATGACCACGATCAGCGTGGACCGGTCGAGGACCGGGTCGCGGTAGCGGAACTCGCTTGCCAGTTCCACCTCGCAGGGGATCCGGGTCCAGTGCTCGATGGCGTACTTGGCGACCATGCCTGAGTGGTACGCCGTGCCGCAGGCCACGATGAAGATCTTGTCGACGTCGCGCAGGTCCTGGTCGCTGAGGCGGACCTCGTCGAGGGCGATCTCACCGGTGTCGGTGAGCCGGCCGAGCAGCGTGTCGGCGATGGCCTGCGGCTGCTCCTCGATCTCCTTGAGCATGAACCAGTCGTAGCCGCCCTTCTCGGCGGCCGAGGAGTCCCAGTCGATGTGGAAGTCCTTGCCGGTGGCGGGCTGGCCGTCGAAGTCGGTGATCTCGATGCTGTCGCCGGTGATGAGGACGATCTGGTCCTGGCCCAGCTCCACCGCGTCGCGGGTGTGCTCGATGAACGCGGCCACGTCGCTGGCCAGGTAGTTCTCCCCGTCGCCGCGCCCCACCACGAGCGGCGAGTTGCGCCGGGCGCCGACGACCGCGCCGGGCACCGCGGCGTCCACGGCGAGGAGGGTGAACGCGCCCTCCAGCCGCTGGCAGACCACCCGCATGCCGGCGGCGAGCAGGTGCGGGCCGTCCGGCTGGCCGGCGGCGCGCAGGTCGGCGAGCGCGGCGGAGAGCAGGTGCGCAGCGCACTCGGTGTCGGTGTCGCTGGTGAACTGGACGCCGTCGGCCTCCAGCTCGGCGCGGAGCTTGGCGAAGTTCTCGATGATGCCGTTGTGGATCACCGCGACCCGGCCGTCGGGGGCGACGTGCGGGTGGGCGTTGCGGTCGGTCGGGCCGCCGTGGGTGGCCCAGCGGGTGTGCCCGATGCCTGTGGTGCCGTCACCGATGCCGAGCGGGCTGGCGGCGCAGTCGGCGGGGTCGTTGGCGGCCCGCTCGGAGAGCACCTTCTCCAGGTTGGCCAGCTTGCCTGCCTTCTTCTCGGTCAGCAGCTGGTCTTCGCAGACGATCGCCACGCCCGCCGAGTCGTAGCCGCGGTACTCCAGTCGCCGCAGCCCGTCGAGCACGATGCCGAGTGCGGGGCGCGCGCCCGCGTATCCCACGATTCCACACATGGCCCGCAGCCTAACCCAGTTTCGCTCATCGTGGGTGCTCGAAAGTCGGCTAATCAATCACCGAATCTGAGCGATCGAGGGCTGGGCGGCTGGAACGGGACGAGCGTCACAGTGCGCGTCCATACCCACTCCCGGCCGGAGCAGCCATCTCCGCTGGGCGCCGGAGTGAGGCTGGGGTTCGACCCGGGTGTGGTCGTAGGGTGGGGCGGGTGACGACGAGCACCGATGTCGACCCGCTGGTGGCCCGGATGCGGCCCTTCGGCACGACGATCTTCGCCGAGATGTCCGCCCTCGCCGTACGCACCGGCGCGGTGAACCTCGGCCAGGGCTTCCCCGACACCGACGGCCCGCCGGAGATGCTCGCCGCCGCCGCCGAGGCACTTCGCGGCGGGCAGAACCAGTACCCGCCCGGCCCGGGGATCCCGGCCCTGCGCGCGGCGGTCGCGGCCCACCAGCGGCGGTTCCACGATCTGGCGTACGACCCCGACGGCGAGATCGTGATCACGGCGGGCGCGACGGAGGCTGTCGCGGCGAGCATCCTGGCCCTCTGCGAGCCGGGTGACGAGGTGGTCTGCTTCGAGCCGTACTACGACTCGTACGCCGCCTCGATCGCGCTGGCCGGTGCGGTCCGGCGCCCGGTGACGCTGCGTCCCGCGGCGGACGGCAGGTACGCCTTCGACCCGGACGAGTTGCGCTCGGCGTTCGGGCCGCGTACCCGGTTGGTGCTGCTCAACTCGCCGCACAACCCGACAGGCAAGGTGTTCAGCCGGGCCGAGCTGACCCTGGTGGCCGAGTTGTGCCAGGAGTTCGGCGCGTACGCGGTCACCGACGAGGTGTACGAGCACCTGGTCTTCACGGACGCGGCGAGCCCGCACGTGCCGCTGGCCGGCCTGCCCGGGATGCGGGAGCGGACGCTGCGCATCTCGTCGGCGGGCAAGACGTTCTCCTGCACGGGTTGGAAGATCGGCTGGGTGAGTGGCCCTGCGGCGCTGGTGTCGGCGGTACTGCGGGTGAAGCAGTTCCTGACCTACGTCAACGCGGCGCCGCTGCAACCGGCTGTCGCGGTGGCGCTGGCCCTGCCGGACGACTACTACACAGGTTTCCGCGACGACCTCCAGCAGCGCCGCGACCAGCTCATCGGAGGTCTCACCGACGCCGGATTCGACGTGCTCACCCCGGAGGGGACGTACTTCGTCACCGCCGACATCACCGCCCTCGGCGGCCGGGACGGGGTGGAGTTCTGCCGCTCGCTGCCGGAGCGCTGTGGCGTGGTGGCGGTGCCGACGCAGGTCTTCTACGACGACGTCGAAGCGGGCCGGCGGCTGGTCCGGTTCGCGTTCTGCAAGCGGCCCGAGGTGCTGACCGAGGCGGTCAGCCGGCTGCGCATCCTGGCTTCGGCGCGCTGACCGGGCACGGGCGCCGTGGAGCTGAGCTGATGTCGTAAACAGTTCAGCTCCACAGAACCCGTCGTGACCGCCCGCCACCAGTGACCCAGCCCGCCAGGCCGTGTCTCCAAAGGGTGCACAGCCATTGCACGCCCGGCTCATGCGTGGTCAGAGGGCGGCGACGGCCTCGGCGGCTGCTGTCTCGTCCCTGACGGCGGGGGCTGTGTTCTTCGGGCCGCGGAGGGCGATGTAGAGGAAGAGTGCCCCCATGACGGCGACGCCTGCCCACATGGCCCGCTGCCAGCCGTCGACGAAGGACTGCTGGGCGGCGTGGAGCAGGTCCTGCGCGTGGGTGCCCGTGCCGCCCGCCGCCGCAACGGCGTTGGCGATGCCCTCCCGAGCGGTGTCCGCGGCCCCCTGGGGGATGCCGTGGAGCCTGTCGTCAATGGTGCTGCGATAGCCGGCGGACACGAGCGCTCCGAGCAGGGCGACACCGAGCGCGGTGCCGAACTCGCGGGTGACGTCGTTGAGCGCGGAGGCAACGCCCTGCTTCTCCCGCGACAGGGAGCCGGTGATGGCCTCGGTGGATGGGGTCATCGACAGGCCCATGCCGAGGCCCATGGCGAGCAGGCCGGGCAGGATGGACAGGTATCCGCCGTCGACGGAGACGAACAGGGCCATGAGCGCCAAAGCGACGCCGGCCAGCGCAATGCCGGTGGCCATCGTCGAGCGGGCGCCGATTCGTGCGGTGAGCCTGGGGGCCAGGCCGGAGGCAATCATCATCATGACGGCCATCGGCATCAGCGCGGCCGTGGACAGCAGGCCCGACCAGCCGAGCACGGCCTGGAAGAACGGGAACAGGACCACCCCGATGCCCGCTTGGACACCGAAGACCACCAGCAGCGTGACCGAGCCGCCGGCCAGGCCGCGCTCACGGAACAGCCGCACGTCCAGCAGCGAGGCGTCGCGGCGGTGCAGTTCCCAGGCCACGAAGCCGACGGTGGCGATGAGGCCGACGGCGAGGCTGGCCAGGGTGCCGGGGGCGGTCCAGCCGCGGTCAGGGCCTTCCTGCAGGACGAAGATGAGGCCGACCACGGCGACGGTGGAGACCAGCGCGCCGACGGTGTCGAAGCGATGGGCCGACTTCTCCCGGGAGTTGGGGACCGACTTCAGCGTCATGACCACGGCCACGAGGACCAGGGCCACCGGCAGGGCGAACAGCCAGCGCCAGTCGGCGACGTCAACGAGGAGGGCGGAGAGGAACATGCCCAGGATGCCGCCACCCCCGGCGACGCCAGTCCACACGCCGATCGCCTTGCCACGCTGGGCCTCGGGGAAGGTGGAGGTGATGACGGCCAGGGTGATCGGCATGATCATTGCTGCGCCGATACCGCTGGCCACACGCGCGGCGAGCATGACCTCCGCCGTCGGGGCGAGGCCCGCCACGACGTGCGCGGCACCGAAGACACCGAGCCCGGCGATCAGCATGGACTTACGGCCCAGGCGGTCACCGATCGCACCGAGCGGCAACAGGAGCGCGGCCAGGGCGAGGGTGTAGATGTTGATGATCCACAGGATCGTGCTCTGCGAGGCACCGAACTCCACGGCCATGTGGGTCTGCGCGACGTTCAGCCCGGACACCGACGCGATGACGGCCATGAGCGCGATGGAAACGGCGATCAGGATGGTGCGCAGCTGACGTGCATCAGGCACACCTGCGCCGCCGGCTTCAGCGGCTGGTGTGAGCTGGTTCGTACTCATGGTTGCCTCTCAAGAAGGACATGCTGAATGAGCGCCGGAGCTGGGCCCGGTCGCCGAGTTATGGGGGTGGGTCCGGCCACCGCCCGCATCGCTGAGTGCGGTCGAGCGGTGGCCAGGGCCGCGGTGGTATCAGGGTGTGGGGGACCGCCCCTGGGCTGCGGTGAGGGCCGCGTCGGTGTCCGCGGTGGCCAGCAGGGCGTTGATGTGGGAGCCGGCCAGGGCGCCTGCCGCTGCGGAGGCGCCGACCTGGGCGCTCAGGTCGGTGGCGTTGCCGGCCACCCACACACCCGGCACCTCAGTGGCGCCGGCCATGCCGGTGGCGAAGCGTCGGCCCATGTTGTCGGGCAGGTCCTCCGTCGGGAGCTTGAGACCCTCCAGGCCCTCGGTGCGGGCCTGCATCTGCGTGGCAACCGCGAGCACACGGCGGGCCACGACCTGGCCGTCGGTCAGGCGCACCCCGGCGAGGGTGCCGTCCTCATTTTTGGTGACTTCCCGGACCGGGGTGTCGACGATGCGGATGTCGCGGGCGGCGAAGCGCGCGCGGGTGTTCTCGTCCAGGTCAGTGCCGTGGGTGAAGTAGGTTAGGTCCTCGGTCAGCTGGCGGAAGAGAAGTGCGTGGTGGACCGAGGCGGGACCGGTGGCGAGGATGCCGATGGGCTCATCGCGCACCTCCCAGCCATGGCAGTACGGGCAATGCACCACGCCGTGTCCCCAGTGCTCGGCGAGCCCGGGAACCTCGGGCAGCACATCCCGCAGACCGGTTGCCACCAGCACGCGGCGCGCGGTTACGCTCCGGCCGTCGGCCAGGGTGACGGTGAAGCGCAGATCCCCGTCAGCCGCCGGGGCGGCGGGCTCGGTCGAGGCCACGTCGCCGAGGACGATACGGCCGCCGTACTGGCGCACTTGCTCCCGGCCTCGCCGACAGATCTCGGAGGGCGGGGTGCCGTCCAGAACGATGAAGCCGTGCATGGCCTCGGCCGGTGCGTTGCGCGGGGTGCCGCTGTCGATCACGAGGACCGAGCGGCGGGAGCGGGCGAGCATGAGCGCGCCGTTCAGCCCCGCGGCGCCGCCGCCGATCACCACCGTGTCGACGGTCCCGCTGGGCAGTGCGTCACTCGCGTATGAAGAAGCCGTCACAGCCATGTCCTCCGTCCTTGGCCTGTGCGTGGTCCCAGACGGTGCGGACCACCTACACCGACGCTAACGCCACTTTGCATCAAGGGCATACCATGTTGCCTATGACGCAAGAAGATGGCGAGCTGGACAGCCTCGTACGCAAACGCCTCCGCGCCCTGCGGGTGGCGCAGGGCTGGTCCCTGGAGGAACTGGCCACCCGCGCCCACCTCAGCCAGTCCTCACTGAGCCGCATCGAGAACGGCCAGCGCCGCCTCGCACTGGATCAGCTGGTCACTCTCGCCCGCGCCCTGGACACCACGCTGGATCAGCTCGTGGAGACCGCCACTGACGACGTCGTCACCAGCCCGATGATCGAGGGCACCCACGGCGGGTTGCGCTGGCTCGTGAAGGGTGACCCCGGCATGAGCGTGGTGCGCCAGCGCATGACCGAACCACCGCCCGAGAACCCGGCGCGCATGCGTGCCCATTCGGGGCGCGAATGGCTCGTCGTCCTGTCCGGCACCGCGATCCTCATGCTCGGCCACCGCCGCTTCCGCCTCGAGACCAACCAGGCCGCCGAGTTCCCCACGATGATGCCGCACGCGATCGGCACTGCGGGTGGACCCTGCGACATCCTGGGCATCTTCGACCGCGACGCCCGCCGCAGCCACCAGCGCGACGACAGCGGCGACGTGCAGGGCAGTCCCGAATGATGACGCGGGACGCGCCACACTCCCGAAGTGGTCACCTCTTGCGCGTCAGGCAGCAGACCTGGCGATCTTCTTGCGCAAACAGGAAGGCGACGTGCCGCAGACGCATAATCGCCTTACTGTGAAGGCATGACCCACGCGCACCCGCACACCTCCCATCTCGGCGCTCCGCACGGACGCCACCAGGAACACGGAATTGACGGCCAGGCGGAGATCCTCGACCTGGACGCCGAGGTGCTCGCCGAGCACATAGCCTCGATCACCGCATGGCTGCCACTGGAGACAAACCCACGGCAGATCGTGGATCTGGGCTGCGGCACGGGCACGGGCACCTTCGCCCTCCTCGACCGCTTCCCCGACTCGCACGTCACCGCCGTCGACGCGTCCGCCGAACACCTTCAGCGCCTGCGCACAAAGGCGTGCGCCCGCAGCGTGGAGCACCGCGTGAGAAGGGTGCAGGCCAACCTCGATGACGCGGCCTGGCCCGATCTCGGCTCACCGGCCCTGGTGTGGGCGTCGGGATCGTTGCACCACATGGCCCACCCCGCTCGCGTACTGCGCGCCGTCCACGACCTGCTCACTCCCGGCGGACTGTTCGCCGTCGTCGAACTGGCCGGCTTCCCCCGGTTCCTCCCGGAGAGCGCCCCCGAGAACCGGCCCGGCCTGGAAGAGCGTTGCCACGCCGCGGCCGACCGCCTCACTGCCGAACACATGCCCCACCGCGGCGCCGACTGGGGCCCGATGCTGACCGCCGCCGGATTCACGATCGAGGGCGAACACGCCATCGCCGTGAACATCGAGGGCTCCCGCAGCGAAGCGATCGGCCGCTACGCCCTCGGTGGCCTGCAGGGCATCCGCGGCGTCGTCGCCGACACGCTCGCCCCCGAGGACCTCACCGCACTCGATCAGCTCCTCGACACCAGCAGCCCGCACAGCATCCTGCGCCGCGACGACCTGACGATGCGAACCGAGCGCACCGTCTGGGCCGCCCGCCGCGCCTGATGCCGAGCACCACCCATCACCCCAGGTTGACCAGGGTCTCTGGACAGCACACCTAGGACGTGGCGGGGCTCGCGGTACGGACCAGCGCGGCGATGCGCTCGGCGACCTCGCGGGCCGTGGCCTCGGTGGCCGCCTCGACCATCACCCGGACCAGCGGCTCGGTGCCCGACGGGCGCAGCAGCACCCGGCCGGTCTCGCCCAGCTCCGCCTCGGCCCGCTCGACCTCCGCGCGGACGGCGGGCGCGGCGGCACCGACGGTGCGGTCCCCGACCGGCACGTTGATCAGCACCTGCGGCAGCTTCGTGACCACCGAGGCCAGCTCGGCGAGAGTCCGGCCGGTGGCCGCCATCCGGGCCATCAGGTGCAGGCCGGTGAGCACGCCGTCGCCTGTGGTGGCGTGGGCGGGCATGACGATGTGGCCGCTCTGCTCGCCGCCGAGCGCCAGGCCGGACGCGCGAAGCTCCTCCAGCACGTACCGGTCGCCGACCTTCGTCTCGATCAGCCGGATGCCCTGCGCGGACATGGCCAGACGCAGTCCGAGGTTGCTCATGACCGTGGCGACCAGCGTGTCCTGGGTGAGCGTGCCGGCGTCGCGCATGGCGAGCGCGAGGATCGCCATGACCTGGTCGCCGTCCACCTCGTCGCCGTCGGCGGTGACCGCCACGCAGCGGTCGGCGTCGCCGTCGTGGGCGATGCCCAGGTGGGCGCCGTGCTCGACGACGGCCTCGCGCAGCGCGTCGATGTGGTTGGAGCCGCAGTCGTCGTTGATGTTCAGGCCGTCAGGCTCGGCGTGGATCGCGATGACCTCCGCGCCTGCCTCCCGGTAGGCGACCGGGGCGACCTCGGCGGCGGCGCCGTTCGCGCAGTCGACCACGATCTTGATCCCGTCGAGCCGGTGCGGAAGGGTCCCGACGAGGTGCTGGACGTAGTGGTCGGCGCCGTCGAGCAGGTCGTGCACCCGGCCCACGCCGGCACCTGTCGGCCGGTCCCAGGCGGTGGTGGCGTTCGCCTCGACGGCCGCCTCGATCCGCATCTCGATCTCGTCGGGCAGCTTGTGCCCGCCGGCGGCGAAGAGCTTGATGCCGTTGTCCGGCATCGGGTTGTGCGACGCGGAGAGCATCACCCCGAGGTCGGCCTTCGCCTCGGCGGTGAGGAACGCCACCGCCGGCGTGGGCAGCACGCCGACCCGCACGACGTTCGCGCCCGCGCTTGTCAGGCCGGCCACCACGGCCGCCTCAAGCATCTCGCCGCTGGCGCGGGTGTCCCGGCCGACGACCGCGAGCGGCGGATGGCTGCGGTCCGTCTCGGCGAGCGTGTGCGCGGCGGCCACGGCGAGCGCGAGCGCCAACTCGGGTGTGAGATCCGCGTTCGCGCGCCCGCGTACGCCGTCCGTGCCGAACAACCGACCCATACCCGCCAACCTCCGATGAGCACTGCCGATGAGGAGAAAGCGGAACGGCCGGTCCACCTCCCCGGTCGAGGGGAGGCGGACCGGCCGTCCGTCAGAAGTACAACGCGCTGGGAAAGATCAGCGCTTCGAGTACTGGGGAGCCTTACGGGCCTTCTTGAGGCCGTACTTCTTGCTCTCCTTGACCCGGGCGTCCCGGGTGAGGAAGCCGGCCTTCTTGAGGGCCGGGCGGTCGTCCGGCTCGCTGACGATCAGCGCACGGGCGATGGCCAGCCGCAGCGCACCGGCCTGGCCGGTGGTGCCGCCGCCACGCAGGTTGGCGATGACGTCGAACGCCTCGGGCTTCTCGGCGGTGACCAGCGGGTCCTTGATGAGCTGCTGGTGCACCTTGCTCGGGAAGTAGGCCTCGAGGTCGCGGCCGTTGCAGGTGATCTTGCCGGTGCCCGGGACGATACGGACCCGGACGATGGCCTCCTTGCGCCGACCCACGGTCTGGATCGGGCGGTCACCACGCGGCGCGCGGGCGACGGGCGCCGGCGCCTCGGTGACCTCGGGGGCAACCTCGGTCTCGGTGATGTCGGTCATGCTGCTTCCTTCGCCCGCGCTCACTGCGCGATCTGCTTGATCTCGAACGGCACCGGCTGCTGCGCGAGGTGCGGGTGCTCGGCACCGGCGTAGACCTTCAGCTTCTTGATCAGCTGACGGCCGAGCTTGTTGTGCGGGAGCATCCCCTTCACAGCCAGCTCGATGGCCCGCTCGGGGCGCTTGGTCAGCAGCTCGTCGTAGCCGACCTGCTTCAGACCACCCGGGTAACCCGAGTGGCGGTAAGCGACCTTGGTCTGGCGCTTGTTGCCGGTCAGCGCAACCTTGCCCGCGTTCACGATGACGACGAAGTCGCCCGTGTCGACGTGCGGCGCGAAAGTCGGCTTGTGCTTACCACGCAGCAACGTGGCGGCGTGGGTGGCCAGGCGGCCCAGCACGACATCAGAGGCGTCGATGACGTGCCACTGACGCTCGATCTCACCCGGCTTCGGGCTGTACGTACGCACAGGTCTACCTTGTCTCGTCGTCGGTCTGGGGTCGCGCGCCGAGGTGACCAGATCTTGCAGGCCGGACCAGCGCGCACGAACGACCAAGCGTACCTGATGGGGCACGCCTCTGGATGTCGTACAACAGCAGGCAACGATACCCGGCGCCCCGTCCGCAGGTCAAAACGGGGTCCGCCCCCGCGCGCCAGCGCCCGCCGGGATGGCCCAGCTCACACGCCGGCCAGCCGTCCGGCCCTCGGACGACGGTAGACGACCCAGGTGGCCGCGAAGCACAGCGCGTACCAGCCGATGAACGCCAGGTAGGCGGCGTCGGCGTTGCCGGAGCCGAGGAACGACTGCCGGAACGCGATGTTGACGAGCACCCCGCCCGAGGCTCCCACCGCGCCGGCGATGCCGATCAACGCGCCGGTCATCCGTCGCGCCCACCGCGCCGCCGCCTCCGGGTCGCGCCGGCCGCTGGCCACCGCGTCCGCCGCCCGGGCCCGGAAGATGGCCGGGATCATCTTGTACGTGGAGCCGTTGCCGACGCCGGAGAAGACGAAGAGGGCGAGGAAACCGGTCAGGTAGAGCCCGAAGGAGCGTTCCCGGGCGGCGTGGAGCACGACTGTGGCGCCGGCGGCCATCGCCACGAAGTTCCAGAAGGTCACCCGGGCTCCGCCGAGCCGGTCGGCGAGGTGCCCGCCCAGCGGCCGGATCAGCGAGCCGATCAGCGGACCGAGGAAGGTCAACCAGGCCGCGTCGACGGGGGTGGGGAACCGCTCGGCGAACTGGAGCTGGAGCACCTGGCCGAACGCGAACCCGAACCCGATGAACGAGCCGAAGGTGCCGATGTAGAGCAGCGACATGATCCAGGTGTGCGGGTCGCGGGCCGCCTCGCGCAGCGCGCCGGGCTCGTTGCGCGCCCCGGGCACGGTGTCCAGCCAGCGGGCCGCCGCCAGCGCGGCCAGCACGATGAGCGGCAGGTAGACCGCCGGGACCAGCCGGGGGTACGCGGCCCCGGCGGTGGCCAGCACCGCCAGCCCGACCAGTTGCACCGCCGGTACGCCCAGGTTGCCGCCGCCTGCGTTGAGGCCGAGGGCGCGACCCTTGAGTCGCTGCGGGTAGAAGAGGTTGATGTTCGCCATCGAGGAGGCGAAGTTGCCGCCGCCGACGCCGGTGAGGCAGGCGAGCACCATGAGCGTGGAGTAGGACACGCCGGGCTCCAGCAGCACCGTCATCGGGACTGCGGGCACCAGCAGCAGCAGTGCGCTCACGATCGTCCAGCGGCGGCCACCGAAGCGGGCCACGGCAAGCGTGTACGGCAGTCGCAGCACCGCGCCCAGGGCGGCCGGTACGGCGGTGAGCAGGAACTTCCCGGCCGGGTCGATGCCGTACGCGGGGCCGAGGAAGAGCACTGTCACCGACCAGAGGCTCCACACCGAGAACCCGACGTGCTCGGCGAAGATCGACACCCAGAGGTTGCGCCGGGCGATGGGCGCACCCGTCGTCCGCCAGAAGTCGGGGTCCTCGGGACGCCAGTCGTCGAGCGTGTGCCGGCGGCCGGCGACGGTCGGGGGTCCGGCGGTGACTGCGGTGCTGGTGAGCGTGCTCACGGCGGCTCCTCCTCGTCGGTGTGACGAGGTGAGACGCTAGGAACGCCCGGTTACCTGGCGGTGCCCGTCGCGGGTCGGGCGGGAAACGGGCAGCGCACCGGGGGCCGGCGGCGATGGTGAGGTCTGGCTGTCAGAGCTGCTGGAGGATGCGCAGGGCGCGGCCGACCCGGAGCATGGTGTCGGTGTCGGCGACGTCCACGCAGTCGGTGAACCACTTCTTCATCGGCGACGAGATCCGGTCCGGCATCACCACGTACCTGCCCATCGGCACGGCGAGCGGCGAGTCACGCAGCAGCGACTCCTCGACGACCTCGACCACGATCACGATGGGTACGTCGGTGGAGTTGTAGACATCCGAGCTGATCACGAGGCCGAGGCGTTCGCGGGCGCCCTCGATGCGCCAGACCTCACCTCTACGCAGCACGCGGCCGTCCGCCGGAGAGCAGGTCGTTGACCATGCCCGCCTCGCGTGCGTCGGCGAGGGCGGCGGACTCCAGGTCGAGGCTGGCGCGGCCCACGGCGGCGGCGTGCGCGGTGAAGACCTCGCGCAGCGCCTTCTCCCGGGCGGCCTGGTCCATCCACGCGGAGAGCGACAGCCCTTCGCGCTTGGCGAACCGCCGCGCCTCCTCGATCGTCTCGTCGGTGAACGACAGAGTCACCTTGGCAGTCATGTCGGGCAGACTACCCACCGGTGTGACCATCAGTCATCCACGCGAGGGCCGGCTCGCCTCCCGCCGTCGAAACGCACATTCCGTCGACGTCACCCGGCGCGACCACCGAACACCGCGAAACGCCACTCCTTGAAGAAGCAGTCGACGTCGACCAGGCCCGCCTCGGCGAGCCACAGGCACTGGTCGGAGACTGTCGCCGGCCGGTCGTGGCGCATCCGCTCACGGGAGGCCCCTATCTCGGCGGGAGACGCGCCCAGCTCGGTGATCCGCTCCAGCCACACCTCGTCGTAGCGCCGGTCCAGCTCCGGAGTCGGGCCGGCGACCTGCTCGGCGTTGACGAAGACCCCGCCCGGGGCCAGCGCGGCGGCGGCCCGCCGGTAGAGCGCACGCTTGCCGGCGTCGTCCAGGTGGTGGATGGCCAACGCGCTGACCACCGCGTCGTACCGGCCCGGCGGCAGCTCGTCGGCCAGGTCGGCCTGGACCGTCAGGTGCGGCACGGACCGCGCGGCCAACTGGTCGGTGGCGCGGGCAAGCATCGCCGGCGCTCCATCCACAAGGGTCAGCCGGACTGCGGGCACCGCGGCGGACAGCAGCAGCGAGAGCAGACCGGTGCCCGCGCCCAGATCCAACACCTCGGGGGTACGCCCGGCGGCGAGCGCCGCGCGCAGCGGTGGCGCGGCCACCTGGACGGCGGTGCCGTAGAAGGCGTCGAAGCAGGGCACCAGCCGCCGGCGGGCCTCGTCGTAGCTGCCGGCCACCGCGTCGAACGCGTCCGCGACGCTCATCGCACTCTCCCATATTACGAGACAAGTTTCCCATATAATAGACGACCCATCGGATATGGGCAGGTTGCCGACCAGTGACTGGGACGGGCGCGGCGATGACGCCGGCGACAACTCAGCTCCACAGCATCGACTCAACCCTCCATCGCGCGCGCTGCCCCGGTGCGGTGTGAGCCCCACTTGACAGGACCGAAACAGAAGGGACCCGGACCGGAAACCGCCCGCCGGCACGCTTTCCCGACATGACAGACGGTGCACGGTCGGCGACTCGACCGGGGCGGACGCCCCGGGAGGTGGCGACGCACTGCCCGTACTGCGCCCTCCAGTGCGGCATGACCCTGCGCGCTGACGACGAGCGGGTAACGGTGTTCCCCCGCCAGTTCCCCACCAACCGTGGTGGGCTCTGCCAGAAGGGCTGGACCGCCGCCGACCTGCTCGACCACCCGGACCGGCTGACCACTCCCCTGCTGCGCGACCCGGCCACCGGCGAGCTGCGCCAGGCGAGCTGGGACGCCGCACTGGACCGGATCGTCGCCGGCATCCGCGCCGTCCAGGACAGCGCCGGGCGGGACGCCGTGGCCGTCTTCGGCGGCGGTGGCCTGACCAACGAGAAGGCGTACGCGCTGGGGAAGTTCGCCCGGATCGGGCTACGTACCCGGCACATCGACTACAACGGACGGTTCTGCATGTCCTCGGCGGCGGCAGCCGGGATGCGCGCCTTCGGAATCGACAGGGGGCTGCCGTTCCCGCTCTCCGACCTGGGCCGCGCCGACACCCTGCTGCTGGTCGGCGCCAACCCTGCGGAGACCATGCCGCCGCTGGTGCGCTGGCTCACCGAGCAACGCCAGGCCGGCGGCCGGCTGATCGTCGTCGACCCCCGGGTCACCGCCACCGCCCGCCAGGCCGACCTGCACCTGCAACCGCTGCCCGGCACCGACCTCGCCGTGGCCAACGCGCTGCTGCACATCGCGCTCACCGAGGGGTGGGTCGACCAGGCGTACGTGGCCGGGCGGACCACCGGCTTCGAGGCGGTCCGCCGCAGCGTCGCCGCCTGGTGGCCGGCCCGAGCGGAGCAGCTCTCCGGGGTGCCGGTGGCCGACCTGGAGGCGACCGCCCGGGCGTTGGGCACCGGCGGGCGGGTGATCATCCTGACCGCGCGGGGCGCCGAGCAGCACGCCAAGGGCGTGGACACCGTCACCGCGTACGTCAATCTGGCCCTGGCCCTCGGGCTGCCCGGCCGGGACGGTTCGGGGTACGGCTGCCTCACCGGCCAGGGCAACGGCCAGGGCGGGCGCGAGCACGGGCAGAAGGCCGACCAACTCCCCGGGTACCGGCGCATCGACGACCCGGCGGCCCGGGAGCACGTCGCAGGGGTCTGGGGCGTGCCGGCCGACGAGCTGCCGGGCCCGGGTGTGCCGGCGTACCAGCTGCTCGACTCGCTCGGCACCCCGGACGGCCCGCGCGCCCTGCTGGTGTTCGGCTCGAACCCGGTGGTCTCCGCTCCCCGGGCGGCCCGGATCGAAGGCCGGCTGCGCGACCTCGACCTGCTTGTCGTCGCCGACCTGCTGCTCTCCGAGACGGCGGCGCTCGCCGACGTGGTGCTGCCCACCGCGCAGTGGGCCGAGGAGGACGGCACGATGACCAACCTGGAGGGTCGGGTGCTGCGCCGGCGCGCGCTGCGCCCACCCCCGCCGGGCGTCCGGACCGACCTGGCGATCATCTCCGCCCTGGCCGCGCGGCTGACCACCGACGACGAGGCGGCCATCCGGTTTCCGGCGGATCCGGCCGTCGTCTTCGCCGAGCTGCGCCGCGCCTCCGCCGGTGGCGCCGCCGACTACTCAGGCATCAGCTGGGACCGGATCGACGCCGCCGACGGCGTCCACTGGCCCTGCCCCAGCGAGGACGGACCGGACACGCCACGACTGTTCGCCCACCGCTTCGCCACCCCCGACGGTCGGGCCCGTTTCCACCCCGTCGACCACCGGCCGGCCGCCGAGGAGGTGTGCGCCACGTACCCGCTGCACTTCACCACCGGCCGGGTGCTGGCCCAGTACCAGTCCGGCACCCAGACCCGCCGGGTGGCCGCACTGCGCCGCGCCGCGCCCGAGGCGTTCGTCGAGCTGCACCCCGACCTGGCGGCCCGGCTGGGCATCGGCGACGGCGACCCGGTCCTGGTCACGTCCCGTCGGGGTGAACTGCGCGCGCCGGCCCGACTCAGCGCGGGCATCCGACCGGACACCGTCTTCGCGCCGTTCCACTGGGCGGGGGCGGGCCGGGCCAACTCGGTGACGAACGACGCGGTGGACCCGATCTCCGGGATGCCCGAGTTCAAGATCTGTGCGGTCCGGGTGGAGAAGGCATGACCACCCGCATCGTGATCGTCGGCAACGGGATGGCGGGCGCCCGCCTCGCCAGCGAGTTGCACGCCCGCGAGGGGGACCGCAAGGTCACGGTCCTGGGGGCCGAACCGCACCGCGCGTACAACCGGATCATGCTGTCCACCCTGCTCGCCGGCCGGATCGGCGAGCCGGACGTGGAGCTGACCGAGGCCGCCGGGCACGGTATCGACATGCGCACCGGCGTACCGGTGACCACCGTGGACCGGTCCGCCCGCGAGGTCCGCACCGCCGACGGCGAACGCATCGGGTACGACCACCTGGTGCTCGCCACCGGCGCCCGGGCCGTGGTGCCGCCGCTGCCCGGCCTGGACCCCGCCGACCTGCCGCCACGGGTCGTCCCGTTCCGGACCCTGGACGACTGCCGACGGATCATCGCGGCGGCCCACGGCGCCCGCAGCGCGCTCGTGCTCGGCGGCGGACTGCTCGGCCTGGAGGCCGCCCGGGGGCTGGCCACCCGAGGACTGACCACGACAGTGGTGCACCACACCGGGCACCTGATGGAACGCCAGCTCGACCCGGCAGCCGGCGCCGTGCTCGCCGGCACGCTCGCCGCACTCGGCGTCACCATCCAGCTCGCCGTACCGGCCACCGGCGTGGTCGCGGACGACACAGGCGTACGCCTCGACCTGGCCGACGGCCGGTCGCTGCGCGCCGACCTGCTGGTGCTCTCCTGCGGGGTACGCCCGGACACCGCCCTCGCGCGGGCCGCCGGGCTGACCGTGCGGCGCGGCGTGGTGGTGGACGACCGGCTGCGCACCGGCGACAGGTCCATCTCGGCGATCGGCGACTGCGCCGAACACGACGGGACGCTCACCGGCCTGGTGGCACCCGCCTGGGCGCAGGCCCGGGTGCTCGCCGACGTGCTGACCGGCACCGACCCGCTGGCCCGCTACCGGCCCCGGCCGGTGGTGACCCGGCTGAAGGCGGCCGGGATCGACCTGGCCGCCATGGGTGAGGCGGTGGGCGGCGGACCGGGCGAGGAGCTGACGTTCACCGACCCGGCCCGGGGCACGTACGCCCGGTTGCGGATCCGCGACGAGCGTCTGGTCGGCGCGATCCTGCTCGGCGACAACCCGGCTGTCGGCACGGTGATCCAGCTGTTCGACCGTGGTCATCCGGTGCCGTCGGACCGGCGGGCGCTGCTGCTGGGCCGGGCGCTGGGCACGACCGCCGCCGCGCCGGCCGCCTCACCGGCGCTGATGCCGGACGCGGCCACCGTCTGCCAGTGCAACACGGTGACCAAGGGCGCGCTGGTGCGCTGCTGGCGCTCCGGTGCCCGGACCGTCGACGCGGTGGTGGCGGCGACCCGCGCCGGCACCGGCTGCGGCGGCTGCCGCGACGCCGTCGCCGGAATCGTCGACTGGCTGTCCGAAGCGGAATCGGTGGAGGTGACGCGATGAGCGGCGACCTGGTGGTCATCGGCAACGGAATGGTCGGGCAGCGTTTCGTCGACGCGCTGCGCGCCCGGGACCCGCGGGGACGCTGGCGGGTGACGGTGCTGGGCGAGGAGCGGCGTGCCGCGTACGACAGGGTGCGGCTCTCGGCGTTCTTCGACGGGGTGAGCGAGGACGACCTCAACCTGCACACCCCGCACGACGGCGTCCGGTTGCGTCTCGGCGAGCCGGCCACCGCCATCGACAGGGAGCGGCGGGTGGTGACCACCGCCGTCGGCGAGTACCCCTACGACGCGCTGGTGCTGGCCACCGGCTCGTACGCGTTCGTGCCGCCGGTGCCCGGCACGGAGCTGCCCGGGGTCTTCGTCTACCGGACGCTTGACGACCTCACCGCGATCCGGGCGTACGCGCGGGGCCGGCGGGCCGGCGCGGTGATCGGCGGCGGGCTGCTCGGGCTGGAGGCGGCGAACGCCCTGCGGCTGCTGGGTCTGCGCACCGACGTGGTCGAGTTCGCACCCCGGCTGATGCCGGTGCAGGTGGACCAGGCCGGTGGGGCGATGCTGCGGCGCTACGTCGAGGAGCTGGGTGTCCGCACCCACCTCGGGGTGGCCACCACCGCGATCCGGTCCGGCCCGGACGGCGGCGTCGCGGCCCTGGAACTCTCCGACGGCAGCACCGTCGACGCCGAGCTGGTGGTGGTGGCCGCCGGCATCCGCCCGCGCGACGAACTGGCGCGCACCGCCGGTCTGCCGGTGGGGCCGCGGGGCGGGGTGCTCGTCGACGAGGCGTGCCGCAGCGCCGACGAGCGGATCTGGGCGGTGGGCGAGTGCGCGGCGGTCGACGGCACCTGTCACGGCCTGGTCGCGCCGGGGTACGCGACGGCGGAGGTGGTGGCCGACCGGCTGGTCGGCGGCGCGGCGACGTTTCCCGGCGCGGACACCGCCACCAAACTCAAGCTGCTCGGCGTGGACGTGGCCTCGTTCGGTGACGCGCACGGCACCACCGAGGGCTGCCTGGACGTCACGTTCACCGACCCGGCCACCCGGGTGTACGCGAAGCTCGTCCTGTCCGACGACGCGCACACCCTGCTCGGCGGGGTGCTGGTCGGCGACGCCAGCGCGTACCCGACGTTGCGGGCGAGTGTCGGCGGTCCGCTGCCGGCCGCACCGCTGGCGCTGCTCGCGCCCGACGGCGGCGGCGCGGACGCCGCCGCGCTGCCCGCCACCGCGCAGGTCTGCTCCTGCAACGCGGTGACCCGTGGCGACGTGGACGCCGCGATCGCCGACGGCTGCGCGGACGTGGCCGGGCTGAAGGCGTGCACCAGGGCCGGCACCAGCTGCGGATCCTGCGTGCCGATGCTCAAGCAGCTCCTGGACGCGGCAGGGGTGGCGCAGTCCAGCGCGCTGTGCGAGCACTTCGACGTCAGCCGGCGGGAGCTGTTCGAGATCGTCCGGGTGCGCGGTATCCGCACCTTCTCCCGGCTGGTCGCCGAGCACGGCCGGGGGCGCGGCTGCGACATCTGCAAGCCGGTGGTGGCGTCGATCCTCGCCTCGCTGGGCAGCGGGCACGTGCTCGACGGGGAGCAGGCGTCGTTGCAGGACACCAACGACCACTTCCTGGCCAACCTGCAACGCGACGGCAGCTACTCGGTGGTGCCCCGGATCCCCGGCGGCGAGATCACCCCGGAGAAGCTCATCGTGATCGGTGAGGTCGCCCGGGACTTCCAGCTCTACACGAAGATCACCGGTGGGCAGCGGATCGACCTGTTCGGCGCGCGGGTGGAGCAGTTGCCGCAGATCTGGCGGCGGCTCGTGGACGCCGGCTTCGAGTCCGGCCACGCGTACGGCAAGGCGCTGCGCACCGTGAAGTCGTGCGTCGGCGAGACCTGGTGCCGGTACGGCGTACAGGACTCGGTGGGGTTGGCCGTGGCGCTGGAGCTGCGCTACCGGGGGCTGCGCGCGCCGCACAAGCTCAAGTCGGCGGTCTCGGGCTGCGCCCGGGAGTGCGCCGAGGCCCGCAGCAAGGACTTCGGCATCATCGCCACCGAGAACGGCTGGAACCTGTACGTCGGGGGCAACGGCGGTTTCCGGCCCCGGCACGCCGACCTCTTCGCCACCGACCTGACCACCGAGAAGCTGATCACCCTCATCGACAGGTTCCTGATCTACTACATCCGCACCGCGGACCGGTTGCAACGCACCGCCGGCTGGATCGAGGCGCTCGACGGCGGCCTGGACCACCTGCGCGCGGTGATCGTGGACGACTCCCTGGGCCTCTGCGCCGACCTCGACGCGGCGATGGCCCGGCACGTGGAGTCGTACTCCGACGAGTGGCGTGACGTGCTCCAGGACCCGGACCGGCTGCGCCGCTACACCTCGTTCGTCAACGCTCCCGACGTGCCCGACCCGTCGATCACCTTCGCGCTGGAGCGCGGCCAGCGGGTGCCCGCCCGCGGCGACACCCCGGCCGAAGGTCACCGTCGGCAACCGGTCGCGCTGGGCCTACCGGAGGTACGGCGATGAACCCCACAATCACCAGGGACTGGACCGCGATCTGCCCCGTCGACCGGCTCGAACCCGATCGGGGGGTCGCCGCCCTCGTCGACGGCGTGCAGGTCGCTCTCTTCCGGACCGCGGACGGGCTGTTCGCGATCGACAACCGCGACCCCGTCTCCGGGGCGTACGTCCTGTCCCGGGGCATCGTGGGCAGCCGGGGCGGGATCCCCACGGTCGCCTCACCCCTGCACAAGCAGGTGTACGACCTGCGCACCGGGCACTGTCTCGACCTGCCCGGCGTCGCCGTGGCCCGACACGACGCGCGTTGCCGCGACGGGCTGGTCGAAGTGCGGCTGCGACAGGAGGGTTGATGCGGGAGGAACTGGCCGGCTTCACCATCGGGGTGACCGCCGACCGTCGGCGCGACGAACTGGCCGCGCTGCTGGAACGCCGGGGCGCGCGGGTGGTCCTCGCCCCGGCTCTGCGGATCGTGCCGCTGTCCGACGACACCGAACTGCGCGAGGCGACACGCGCCTGCTTGGACCAACCGCCGGACATCCTGATGGCGAACACAGGCATCGGCATGCGCGGATGGCTGGAGGCGGCCGAGGGCTGGGGGCTCGCCGAGCCGCTGCGCTCGGTGCTGGCCGGGTCGTACGTGGTGGCCCGGGGCCCCAAGGCACGCGGCGCGATCCGGGCGGCGGGGCTGCACGACCAGTGGTCGCCGGCCTCGGAGAGCTGCGACGAGGTGGTCG
Organism: Micromonospora sp. NPDC047521; assembly: GCF_055587305.1. NCBI lineage: Bacteria > Bacillati > Actinomycetota > Actinomycetes > Micromonosporales > Micromonosporaceae > Micromonospora > Micromonospora sp. NPDC047521. The sequence continues at coordinate 95,381 of NZ_JBVJGN010000010.1, forward strand.
ACCACCTGCGGCGGCGCGGCGTGGCCGGGCAGGTGATCGCCATGCAGCTGCACGGTGAGCGGCAACCGGAGTGCACGCTCGCGCTGGAGGCGGCCGGCGCCACGGTGATCGAGGTGCCGGTCTACCGCTGGGCGCCGCCCACCGACCCGGCGCCGCTGCACCGGCTGATCGACCTGATCGCCGGCCGGCTGGTGGACGCGGTGACGTTCACCTCGGCGCCGGCGGCCGAGGCCCTGCTGCGCGCGGCCGGGGACCGCTCCGAGGCCGTGCTCTCCGCGTTCCGCACCGACGTGCTCGCCAGTTGCGTGGGCGCGGTCACCGCCGAGCCGCTGCTGCGGCAGGGCATCCCGGTCAGCGCGCCCGGCCGGGCCCGGCTCGGAGCGCTCGTACGCACGATCGTCGACGAACTGCCCCGCCGGACCGTGACGTTGAAGGCCGCCGGGCACCTGCTGACCCTGCGCGGGCACGCCGCCGTGATCGACGGCGAGCTGCGCCCGCTCGCCCCCGCGCCGATGGCGGTGCTGCGGGCGCTGGCCCAGTCCCCCGGCCGGGTGCTGTCGCGTACCGCCCTGCTGCGCACGCTGCCCCGGGGCGCCGACGAGCACGCGGTGGAGATGGCCGTCGCCCGCCTCCGGGCCGGCCTGCGCGCCCCCCGCGTGGTGCAGACAGTCGTCAAACGCGGCTACCGGCTCCGGGTGGACTGACGCGTCGCGGCCGGCCGGCGCGTACCGGCCGACCGCGACGGGCTCAGCCGACGGGCGTGGGGAAACCCCTGCCGTGCTCGGCCTGGAGCCGGAGCATGGCGTGCTCGACCACCGTCACCAGCACCTGCTTGACCGACTCCCGGTGCCGGGCATCGGTCATCACAAGCGGCACCTGCGGTGAGATGGCCAGCGCCTCGCGGACCTCCTCCGCCTCGTACTGCGGGGCGCCGTCGAAACGGTTCAGCGCCACCACGTACGGCAGGTTGCGGTTCTCGAAGTAGTCCAGGGGGGCGAACGCGTCGGTGATCCGGCGGGTGTCCACCAGCACGGCGGCACCCACCGCACCCCTGATGATCTCGTCCCACATGAACCAGAACCGGGTCTGACCGGGTGTACCGAAGAGGTACAGGATCAGGTCCTGGGCCATCGTGATACGGCCGAAGTCCATGGCGACCGTTGTGGTCTCCTTGCCCGGCACCTTGGACGGATCGTCGATGCCGACACCGGCCGCGGTCATCACCGCCTCGGTGGTCAGCGGCGTGATCTCGGAGATCGAGCCGACAAGCGTCGTCTTACCGACGCCGAAACCGCCCGCGACGACGATCTTCGCGGAGACGATTCCCCGGCTCTGCCGCCCCCCTGCGGGGTCATAGCCTGCGAAGTCCACTTAGCACCCTTCCAAGCAGTTCCATCCGCTCCTCGAACCCCTCGGCGGGAGCAGCAGTGTGTAACGTCAGCAGGCTCTCGGCCACCATGTCGGCGACCAACACCCGGGCGACGCCCAGCGGCATCCGGGTGTACGCGGCGATCTCCGCCAGCGACTGTGCCCGGCCCTCGCAGACCGTGGCGATTCGGTGCTTGTCGTGCCCGGCGAAACGGGACTCGGCGACCTGGGTGAGCGAAGCCGTGAGGACCGCCTCGAGAGCGATGTCCTGCCGGGGCTCCGTACGCCCACGGGTGACCGCGTACGGACGCACCAGCGCACCACGCGGGTCAACGCGCCGTTGGTCCATCCCCGATCACCTCCTCGTCCCCTGCGGAGTCGGCGTACGCCGCCTCCCTGCCCGACCCGGAGCGCGGTCCGCGCGCCGGGTCCCGGTGCTACGAACGCACCGCGTCCCGCGGCAGCGGCACCAGCGCGGCACCGACCCGCTCGACCAGCAACGCCATCTCGTACCCGACCTGGCCCACGTCACAGCTGCGGGCGGCCAGCACGGCCATCGACGAGCCGTCACTGATCGACATGAGGAAGAGGTATCCGCTGTCCATCTCGATGACTGTCTGCAACACCCCGCCCGCGCTGAACATCCGGGCCGCGCCCTCGGTCAGGCTCACCACGCCGGAGGTGATCGCGGCGAGCTGGTCCGCCCGGTCCGCCGGAAGGTCCCGGGAGGACGCGAGCAGCAGCCCGTCGGCGGACACCGCCACCACGTGGGCGATACCCGCCACGCTGTCGGCGAAGTTGGTGAGCAGCCAACCCATGTCCTGCATGGCAGCTGGCCTGTTCATCGGCTCTCCTTGGTCGAGGTGCTGTTCTGGTCCGTCCCGGCCGTCCGGCCGCGCTGCACGCCGCGGTGGTAGGCCGACAACAGGCCGCGTACTTCATCGGGGGTGCGCCGGCTACGGTCCCGGCCACCCTTCGGTTCGATGCCGCCCGGCACGAGCTGCGCCTGCGGCACCCGCTTGGGCAGACCCGAGCGGGTCGTACCGGCGGCGGCCGGCTCGGCGGCCCGGCTGGCCCGCGACCAGCCCTCGTCCGCGGCGGTCCGCCAGGCGCTCGGGTCCGTGGCGGGTGCGCTCGGCGCGGTGGGCGCGGCAGGCGTGGCAGGCGCCGTGCTGCGGGGTACCGGCGGCGGGCTGTATGACGGTGGCGGCGTGGGCGCCGAGGCACCCCGGGTGCTGCCACCTCCGTTGCTGAATCCGTCCATGCTCCCCGTGCTCTGTCCTCCGCTGCCGTCGCCGGAGCTGCCCGGCGTGCGGGTCGGCAGCGGTGGCCGGGCCGGCGCGGCGGCCGGCGCGGACGCCGCGACCGGCTGTCCCCCGACGCCCGTCCGCAGGCCGGCGTCGGCGGTGGCGGTGGCCTCCGGTGGCGTGTCGAACTGCGGCCGGGTGAAGATCGCGGTGGCGTCGTCGCCGTGCGACCGGAACCAGACCGCCTCCATCTCCCGGAAGATCGGCGCCTCGGCGGGGAAGTCGGGACGGGTGCTGACCGGGGCGGCCGGCACCGGCGGCGCGGCCGGCGGGGCCACCGGGGCCGCGACCGGCGGGGCCACCGGCGGTGCGACCGCGCCGGGACCGGCGACCGGCCCGACCGGCAGCACCGGTGCGGTACGTCCGTCGGCGCTGTCCGTCCCGGAGCCGCGCCTGGGCAGCGGGTCGACTGTCGGGTACGCCACCGTCGGGCTGCCCAGCGAGGCGCCCACACCGTTGCTGTACGCGGGCCGGGCGGCCGGGGCCTGCGGCGTCGCCTGCTGTGCTCCGGTGAAACCGCCGGCCTGCACGACAGGTGTGGTGTCACGCGAGTCCAACGGCGACTGCCACTGGGCCGGCTCGGGCGTGCTGCTGCGCCACTGGTCGGGCAACGTGGCCGCTGCGGTGCCGGCACCCGCGTACGACTCGGCGTGACCGGCCGGGGTGAGCGGCGTCTGCTCGACAGCCATCGGCTGACGCGGCCGGGTGAGCACCTGCTCGCGACCCCTGTTGCTGGGCAGCACCACTGTCGTGGCGGGGAGCGTCACCTGGGCGACGGTGCCGCCTTCCACGTTGCGGCGCAACTCGACCCGGATGCCGTAGCGCGAGGCGAGCCGGCTCACCACGGCCAGACCCATCAGGCGGAACGCGGCCACGTCCACGCTCGGCGGCGCGGCCAGGCGCCGGTTGAGCGAGTCGAGCTGGTCGTCGGTGAGGCCCAGCCCCCGGTCCTCGATCTGGATCAGCACGTAGTCCCGGATCCGTCGACCGTCGGCGACAACTGTGGTGTTCGGCGGCGAGAACCGGGTCGCGTTGTCGAGCAGCTCGGCGACGAGGCGTACCACGTCGTTCACCGCGTGCGCGGCCACCGAGATGTCGGTGTCCACGGTGCCGAACTCGATGCGGTTGTACAGCTCCACCTCGGACTGCGCGGCGCGCAGGACGTCCACCACGAGCGCGTCGTCGCGACGCGGTACGGCGGAGTCGGCGCCGGCCAGGACCAGCAGGTTCTCGTCGTTGCGGCGCATCCGGGTGGCCAGGTGGTCAAGCTCGAAGAGCTGCGCGAGCCGCTTCGGGTCCTCCTCGCCACGCTCGATCGCGTCCAGCTCGCCGATCATCCGGTCGACCAGGGTCTGACTGCGGCGGGCCAGGTTGAGGAACATTGCGGAGACGCTTGTACGAAGCGCGGCCTGCTCGGCCGCGACGCGTACCGCCTCGCGGTGGACGACGTTGAAGGCCAGGGCCACCTGACCGACCTCGTCGCGGCTGTTGAGCTGGATCGGGTCGCGCACCTGCCGGACGATCTCGTCCACGCCGCCGTCGCCCACGCTGCCCATGTTCTGCAGGCGCTGCACGGCGTCGGGCAGGTCGTGGTTGGCCACCGACAGGGCGCCCTCACGCAGCCGGCGCAGCGAGTGGTTCAGCGAGCGGGCCAGCACCACTGCCAGCGTCACGGCGATGATCAGGGTGAGCAGCACCAGCACCGACTCGACAACTGCCTGCCGGATGACGGCCGAGCGCGCCTCGTCGGCCTGCGCGAACAGGCGGTTCTGGAGTTGGACCTCGGCCCAGCGCATCAGGTCGTTCACCGCGCCGATGGCGGCGGTGGCGTCCTGCGAGCTGACAAGTGGACGCTGCCCGACGGAGCGAACGAGGTCGGTGGCGACCCGGTCGGCCAGGCCTACCGCGTCACCGGAGACGGTGCTGTCGACGAGCGCCCGCTGCACCGGGTCGGCGGCGAGCGAGAAGGCGACAAGGGCCTCCTGCTGGCTGGTCAGAGTGGCCACGAACGAGGAGAACTGCTCCTCGTCGAGCTGGCCGGCGGTCAGCGCGGTGAAGGCCACCGCCTGCTCCTCGGCCACCGCCGCCTTGGCGCGGGCGAACGCGGCGACGGCCCGACGGCTGTCCGAGAGGCTCTCGTCGCCGGGCAGCTGGGCGAGCCCGTCCCCGTAGGCGACCAGGTCGGTCAGGATGACGCCGTACCGCAGCACCGCCTCGGCGACCGCCATCTGACGGCGGTCGAGCACCTCCTGCCGGGTGCCGTCCAGGGTGGACAGGTGGTCGTCGATCGCCGACAGCCGGTCCCGCAGCGCCGCCGGCACCTCGCCGATCCGGCCCCGCTCGGCGCGGTACTCGTCGATCCGCTGCTGCGTCTGCCGGACCCGCAGGTTGAACGCGTCGGCGGGCTGCTGCGGGGTGGCCAGGTAGGCCGCCGCGGCCATCCGTTCGGACTGGAGGTCCTGCGTGAGCGCGCTGACGTCGATGGAGAGCGCGGTCAGCGACCGGGCCCGGGTGGCGTCGAAGGCGCCCTCGCCGACCGAGATCAGCCGGACCGTGGCCAGCGCGATCACCGCCGCCACGGGGACGACCAGGATCAGCGCCAGCTTGGACCGGATCCGGGCGTCACGCAGCCGCGGCAACCCCCGGCGCGGACGCCGGGTGGAGTCGCCGAGCGCGGGCAGGGTCGTCGGTCCGGTGCTCACGACATCGCCTCCGTCGTTTCTTCCCCGCCTGACCCGCCGAACCGTGCCGTGAGCGGAGGGGACCACGCGCGGCACGGCCGCGATTTCATCAGAGAAGATCCTGTTTGGGAAGCCGCAGTGCGGTAGGAAACGGTCGGACGGCGCGGAACCCGTGATCCGGTCAACTGATACCTTCATTTCCGCAAGCCCCTGATCAGGGCATGTAACTCCAGAGTGGTCACGCGTGTATGCAAAGTGAGCTTTTGCAAACATTGCGTTGCCCCAGCATGTGGGATGGCCGTCCCGAAAATGCAACCGGGGTCCGCGCTTGACCACAGCGCCGGCCATTGGCAAGGTTTTGCAGGCTTCGCGCACACCGTACGGCAGAGGAGATCCCGTCCTCCACTGAGGACGGATTAGCGGCGGTGACCGGGCAGCGCCCGCGCCCGCACCTGGAGGACTGAGTTGAGCCCCATCCGCTCCGCGACCATCGCGGCGCTCGCATCGGCCGTAGTTGCCACCACGCTCACCGGCTGCCAGTTCGGCGGGGACGACAAGGACACGAGTCCGATCGTGATCGCTGCGGACCTCGAACTCTCCGGCGCCGCCGCCCCCGTCGGGCGGGCATACCAGCGTGCGTTGGAACTCAAGAGGGACCAGTTGAACTCGTCGGGAGCACTGAACGGCCGGAAGATCGAGCTGAAGGTCAAGGACAACCGTTCCGACGCCGCCGAGTCACTGCGCAACATCGCCGACTTCAGCAGCGATTCCCAAGTCAGCGCCATCATCATGGGCGGCTGTAACGAATGCGCGGTCGGTGCGGTCGGCACCATCAACGAGAAGCGGATTCCCACCATTGCGCTAGCCGCTTCCGGGGCGATCGCCGCTCCGGTCGCCGAACGGCGCTACGTGTTCAAGCTGGGCCCGAACGCCGCAGACAGCGCCGCCGCGCTGACCTCCGAACTGCGCCGCAAGGGCGTCCGCAAGGTAGGTCTGCTCTCCAGCGACGACGACTACGGCCGGGAGGGCGCGACCGCGCTGCGCCGCGAACTGGCCAAGGCCAGCATCAAACCGTCCGGCGAGCAGGTGGTGAAGACCACCGACACCGAGGTCGGCCAGCAGATCGGCCAGCTCACCTCGAAGAAGCCCGACGCGCTTGTCATCTGGACGCCGCCGGAGCAGGCGGCGCTGGCCGCGACCAGCGCGCAGCAGGCCGCCTTCAAGGGGTCGCTCTTCTTCGACGCGGGAGCGGCAGGTGACCTGTTCCTCGGCGCGGCGGCCCGCGCCACCGAACAGGCCACGCTCATCTTCACGCAGACGATGGTGATCGACGACGTGATCGCCACCACGCCCGCGAAGGCGGCCCGGCGGCAGTGGTTCCAGGACTACACGGCGCGCTACGGCGGGTACAACGGATCGTCGTCGTTCGCCGCCGACGCCGTGCAGCTGATCGCCGACGCCGAGCTGCGCGCCGGCGGCGAGATCGGCACGGTGGACCGCAGCGGCATCCGCGACGTGCTGGAGACGTCCCAGATGGACGGCCTCTCCGGCCCGATCCGGATGACGCCTGACAACCACTCCGGGCTGATGCCGCAGGCACTCACCACGCTCGTCGCCCGCAACGGCCGCTGGCGGCTGGCGGGCTGAGCACCACCACGAACGGCGAGGGCCGGCCCCCAACCAGGGGGCCGGCCCTCGCCGTTGCCCGGCCGATGGAGCCGTCAGCGGCTGCTGGTGGTCTCGCGTACCCAGGGCAGGGCGATCCGCTCGATGAGCAGCAGCGCCGAGTAGAGCAGGATGCTCACCAGCGCCACCAGCATGATCGCCGCCCAGGCGGTGGCGGTGTCGCCGACGCCCGCGTACTGGAGGATGACGTAGCCCAGGCCGCTCTCACCGGCCTGGAACTCACCGATCACCGCGCCGATCGCGGCAAGCGGCATGGCCACCTTGAGACCGACGAAGATCTGCGGCAGCGCGGCAGGGAAACGCACCTTGCGGAACGCCTGCCAGCGGGAGGCGTTCCAGGAACGCACCAGCTCCGCCAGGTCGGACGGTGTGGTGGTCAGCCCGGTCGCGGTGGACAGCACGATCGGGAAGAAGCACAGCAGGAACACCATGGTCAGGATGGGCTTCTGGCCCCAGCCCAACGCCACCACGAGCAGCGGACCCAGCGTGATCTTCGGCACCGCGTTCACCGCGACCAGCAGCGGGGTGAACATCCGCTCCACGGTGCGGGAGCTGGCCAGGGACAGTCCGATCAGGACGCCGGCGGCCGCCGACAGGGCGAAGCCGAACAGGATCTCCAGCAGCGTGTCCCAGGTGTGTTCCAGCATCCGGGCGGGCTTGTCGACGAACGCGGCGAGCACGTCGCCCGGCGGCGGCAGGGCGGCCGGATGGACCAGCTCCAGCCGGGCGATGAGCCACCACGCCGCCAGGGCCACGACGATGCCGGCCACGGGCAGCAGCGTCGCCCCGGTCCCGGCGCGCAGGCCGGCGCCCCGACCCGCCTCGCGGCCGGGACCCGGAGGCGGGGTCGCCGCCACGGCCGGCTCTGCTGAGCGGACGTCGGTCATCTTCTTCTCCTCGATATCCCACGGCCGCGGGGGCCGACGAGCGACGGGGGTACGTCCCACCGGATGCGGCGGGACGTACCCCCTGGTGACGACCGGACGATCAGGCCTTCGGCGCGAGGCTGAAGTCGATGATCTGCTCGGGGGTGATGTTCTGCTTCAGCGCGCCCGCGCCCTGCAGGATCGCGATGCTCTTGGCGACCCGGCCGCTGTCGAGCGTGCCGATGGCGGTGCCCGAGTTGCCGGAGCGGACGTACGCGGCCATCAGCTCCAGCTCGGCGGCGGCGGAGGCGATGTTGGTGGCGTCGACGTTCTTCTTCAGCAGGTCGGCGGCCTCCTTCGGGTTCGCCAGGCTGTACTCCAGGCCCTTGAGCAGCGCCGCGGTGAACTTCTTCACCATCTCCGGCTTCTCCTTGGCGATCTTCGAGGAGGTGATCAGCACGTTGCCGTAGAGGTCCTGCATCACGTTGCTGTACGGCAGCATGACGGCCTTCTTCTTGGCCACCGCCTCGATCGTCGGCTGACCGACGACGAACTGGCCGATGCCGTCGACCGAGCCGGAGGCCAGCGTGCCGATCAGTGCCTGCGCCTCACCGTTGACCCAGGTCACCTTGCTGGCGTCCACACCGGCGAGCCGGGCGTACGTCGGGAACAGGTTGCGGACCACGGAGCCGGGGGTGTCGGCGAGCTTCTTGCCCTCGAGGTCCTTCGGGGAGGCGATGTTCTTGCCCTCGACGGTGGCGATGCCGGCCATCGTGCGCTGCTGGATCGCGGCCACCGCGACGAAGTCCTTCGCCTGGCCGTTGCCGAGCTGGAGCAGACCGCCGGTGAGGTCGATCGGCCCGAAGTCGGCCTGGCCGCCGACGACCGTCTGGATGACGCCACCGGTGCCCTGACCAGCCTTGATCTCGACGTCGAACCCGGCCTCCTTGAAGAAGCCCTTCTCCTTCGCCACCCAGGCGTAGGAGTCACGGCCGAAGTTGCCGAAGGAGGTGAGGTAGGTCACCTTCTCCAGTGCCCCGCCGCTGCCGCCCTTGGCGTCGTCGTCACCCGAATCCGACCCGCTGCTGCACGCGGAGACGAGGGCGAGGGCAGTGGCCAGCGCGGCCGTAGCGACCGTACGGGTCAGCCTTCTCATCAGTAGCACCATGTCCTTTCCGACCGGGGCCGGCAGGCCACCGGAGGGGGTTGTCGCGGCGGAACCGGCGAGAGGGGTGGAAGCCGGCACCGCCATCGTGAGGGGACTCTTCGCGGGCACAGCGTACGAGAAACCCACAGTTGCGACGCCAGGCGTATCGGGTTGCGGAACGGAAACAACATGACGACCACCCCGGACGGTGCGATACCTCGGCGAGCCCGCTAGCCTTTGTCGGATTCCTGACCGTCCACTCAGCGGAGGCCGCCGGAGATGATCCGACTGTCCGGGGTGTCTCGTACCTTCGAGGGCCGGTCCGGCCGCGTGGAGGCGCTGCGCGGCATCGACCTCGACGTCGCCGACGGCGAGTTCGTCGCCGTCCTCGGCCGGTCGGGCTGCGGCAAGTCCACGCTGCTCCGGCTGATCGCCGGGCTGCTCCCGCTGACCGCCGGCGAGATCACCGTGGCCGGTACGCCGATCACCAGGCCCCGCCGCGACATCGCCATGCTGTTCCAGAAACCGGCCCTGCTGCCCTGGCGCAGCGTGCTCGACAACGTCCTGCTGCCGGTCGAGGTCTTCGGCTGGAGCCGCGCCAAGTACCGCGAACGCGCCCGGCAACTGCTCGACGTCGCAGGCCTGTCCGGTTTCGAGAAGCGGCTGCCCCACGAACTCTCCGGCGGCATGCAGCAGCGCGTCTCGCTGTGCCGATCGCTGATCGGCGAGCCCCGGGTGATGCTGATGGACGAGCCGTTCTCCGCGCTTGACGCGCTCACCCGGGAGGAACTCTCCGGCGAACTCCAGCGGGTGCACATGGAGAACAAGCCGACGATCGTCTTCGTCACCCACTCGATCGACGAGGCGGTGCTGCTCGCCGACCGGGTGGTCGTGCTGAGCCCCCGCCCCGGCCGGATCCGCAAGGTCGTCGACGTGACCATCCCCCGGCCCCGCACCCTGGGCCGCAACGCCCACCTGGCCGATGTGGCCCAGGTCAGCGCCGACCTGCACGAGCTGTTGATGGAACGCGACCAGCCGGCCGCGGCCGGCGCGGAGGGGCGATGACCATGCGGGTGTCGGTCTTCACCGAGCCGCACCGCGGCGCCACCTACGACGACCAGCTCCGCTTCGCCAAGCTGGTGGAGGACGGCGGCTACGAGGGCTTCCTGCGCGCCGACCACTACCAGTCGATGGGCGCCGACCCCGGCCTGCCCGGCCCGACCGACGCCTGGCTGACCCTCGCCGCGCTGGCCCGGGAGACCGAACGCATCCGCCTCGGCACCCTTGTGACGTCGGCCACCTTCCGGCTGCCCGGCCCCCTGGCCGTGATGGTCGCGCAGGTCGACCAGATGAGCGGCGGCCGCGTCGAGCTGGGCATCGGCGCCGGCTGGTACGAGCGCGAGCACACCTCGTACGGCATCCCGTTCCCGGCCGTCGGTGAACGTTTCGACAGGCTCGCCGAGCAGCTTGAGGTGATCACCGGTCTGTGGGCGACGCCGTCCGGCGAGACGTACAGCTTCACCGGCGACCACTACCGGCTGGTGGACGCGCCCGCCCTGCCCAAACCGGTGCAGGTGCCCGGGCCACCGATCATCGTGGGTGGACGCGGCCCCAAGCGCACCCCCGACCTGGCCGCCCGGTACGCCACGGAGTTCAACATGCCGTTCAAGTCTGTGGCGGAGACCGCCACGGCGTACGACCGGGTGCGTGAGGCGTGCGACCGCGCGGACCGGGCCGGCTCCGGGCGCGCGCCGCTCGTGCTCTCCGCCGGGATCGTGGTGGCCATCGGCCGGACCGACGCGGAGGCGCAGCGGCGTGCCGCTCCCCTGCACGAGAAGAGCGCGTTGCCGCCGGAGGACCCGGTGGTCGGTTCGCCCGCGCAGCTCGTGCAGCGCCTCGGCGAGTTCGCCGCGATCGGCGCCACCCGCGTGCACCTGCGGATGACCGACCTCGCCGACCTCGACCACCTTGAGCTGATCGCCGCCGAGGTGCTCCCGCAACTGGACGGAGAACGATGACCAACGTGATCGACGGAACCGAACTCGGGCCGGTGGGCCAGGAGATCGTGTACGAGAACGACCGGGTCCGGGTCTGGCACATCCGGCTCGAGCCGGGTGAGCGGCAGCCACTGCACCGGCACGACCACCCCTACCTCGTGGTGGCGATCGAGGGCGCGAAGAACGTCGTACAGACCGTCGACGGCACCCGGATCGACGCCGACGAGCCCACCGGCGGAGTGGTCTACCGGGACCCGGGAGCAGTGCACATGCTCACAAATGTCGGAGACACGACTTACCTGGCCCGGCTGGTCGAACTCAAGTAGACCCGCCGGACGCGGGCCGGCGCGCCGCGCGGCGCGCCGGTGGCGATCCGGTGTACCAGGTGCGTAACGTGCCGGACATGGCCTTTCGGACCTGGGGCAGACTGCTGCTCACGGCGCTCGGGGTGAGCGTGCTGGCCGGGGCCGGTCAGCTCGGTGTCGCGTACGGCTTCGGCATCGTCCGGCTCACCGGCGCTTTCACCGGCACGACCGTCAACCAGTGGCCGGCCCAGCTCGTCTGGGTGGGCTGGTTCGCCGCGAACGCCGCCGTCGCCGGCGCCGTCCTGACCGGGCGACTGGCCCGCCGGGACACCCCGGCGGCCAGCACCGGCCGGCAGCTGGCCATCGGTGGCGCTGCCGCGCTCGGCGCCACCGCCGTCGCGCCGCTGTGCATGCAACCCGCCCGAGCCGCCGAGCTGATCTCGGTCGACCCGGTCTGGGCGGTGGGCATCTGCGCCATCCTCGGCGCGGTCATCGGAGCGGGCGCGGCAATCGCCGTCCTGCTCCGGCCCGAGCTGGGCTGGAACATGGCGGCCGTGGCAGGCGCGGTCTGGCTGGTGGCGCTGATCTCCGTCCTGCCGTCGCTCGGCACCACGGGCCCCCTGCCCACTGTGCGACTCGGCGTGCTGGAGCCGAGCTGGCTCGACGACGACGTCGCCCAGCGGCTGTCGCTGGTGCTGCTCCCGATCACGGCGCTGCTCGCCGGCGCGGCGACCGCCGGGTTCTCCCGCTGGCGGGGCCAGGTCCCCCTGATCAGCGGGACCACCGGCGTGGCCGGCCCGGTTCTGGTGGCCTTCGCGTACCTGACCGCCGGCCCCGGTGACGCGGTGGACCGCTACCAGACCACCCCCTACTACGGCGCGCTGATCGCGGTCCTCGCCGGCGCGCTCGGCGCGGCGGCGGCGGCGCTGCTGCGCTGGCCGGTACGCGCCCGCGGCACCGACAGCCAGGTGATCGAGCCGACCACCATCCTGCGTCCACTGCCCGCCGGTCCCGCCTTGCCCGGTGCCAGGTCGACGGATCCGGCGGACGACCGCGACGCCACCGACCACCGGTCGGACGAGTCCATCACCGGGCGCACCGGCCTCGGGACCATCGCCGGCGAGCCCACAGTCACGGGGCGGACCGGTCCCGACCCGCACACCGCCGACGCCGCGGTGCGCACCGTTCCGGCGCACTGGGACTGGCCGGGTACGACGGCGAGCGGCCAACACGGCCCGGCCACCCCCGACGCTCCCCGACCCTCCGCCGCGACCTGGGTGACCGCGCCGACCGGCGAACTCGACGCATCGGACCAGGACCCCACCGCCGCGTCTCCCCTCGCCGGGCTGGACGCGTCGCTCGCCTCCGGCCTGTCGGACCGCCCGCTGGAGAGCACCACAGGCCGCACGGTTCCGCCGACCGAGGGCCCGTCGGCGAGCGAAGGCACGGCCGCCGGGCGGGCGGACACCGGCACGGACGCCGACGACCAGGCCACGACCCACCGGGGCACGACCGGCGCGAGCCCGACGGACGGCACGAGCAGTGACGGCGGTACGAGCAGTGACGGCGGCACGAGCAGCAGCGGCGGCACGAGCAGCAGCGGCGGCACGAGCGCGGCGGGCGGTGACGCCACAGCGGCAACGCCGGCACCGAAGCCGCGCCGGACCCGCAAGGCGAAGTCCACCCCCTCCACCGCAGGCTTGGACGCCGACGGCACGCCGTCGACCACCGAGGCGGTACCGACCGCCCCGGTCCCGGCACCCACCGGAACCGGAGCGACCGCGACGCCCACCGACGCCACCCCGTCGAACACCGGCGCCACCGCATCGCCCGCCGACGCCACCGCGTCGACCGCCGACGCCGCTGGCACGTCCGCCGCCGCTGCGGGCGCGGGCACCGGACGGTCCAGGAAGGGCGCCCGGTCCGCGAGCGCCACCGACGGTGGCCGTCCCGCCGGCCGCAGTGCCCGGACCGACCCGGACACTCCCAGCGACCTGGACACCCCGGCCGCCACTCCGCAGAGCCCCGCCGCTCCCGAAACGCCTCGCGACGCGGCTGGCCAGGGAGCTGCGACGACGTCCGCGACGGCCGCCGGGGCCACCGCCTCCGAGCCCGAACGGGAAACGGTCACCAGCCGCCGTACCGCCGCCGACCGCACCGGCACCGAGGACGGCTCCGCCGCGCCTCTCTTCGGCGCGGAGTCCGCCGGCGACACGCAGCCGGACCGCTGGACGCCGACCCCGCCGGCCTGGCCCGTCACCTCGGGGCGTACGACAGCCGCGCCGGCCGAGGACACCGCGTCGACGGTGCCGGACGCCGAGACCAGCTCGGACCCGGTCGAGTGGACGCCCCGCCCCCGCCACCGGGCATCCATGCCGGACCTGAGCCGGGCCACGAGCTGGGACGCGTTCAACACCACCAGACGCCCTGGCCCGGCCGGCGTGCATAACGGTCCGACGGACGCCTCCCGCAAGCCGTCGACCGACATGGCAGCGTCGACCGACACGACGCCAGGCGACAGGGCGGAGACCGACCCGACGGCGGGTTCGACCGCCTCGACCGAGCGCGGTGGCGGCCGTAGCGCGTTGGACCGGGCGGCTGGGCGCTGGCGCCGCGCGACAGGTACGTCGACCCGCGCCAGTGGGCTGCCTACGTCCGAGCCGGAGGTGGCACCGGAGCCGGTCCCGGCGTCCCCGGTCGTGCCGGAGCAGGCTGATTCCGCGGTAGACCGCCCGGCGAACGCCGATTCCGCGCCCGGGGACGAGTCGGAGCAGCCCGCCCGGCGTGGCCGGCTCGGCGGACTGTTCCGCCGCAACCGGTCGCGGGCGGACGAGGAGACCCGGCCCGTGTCGGACGCCGAGGAGCCGCTGCCGGCGCAGGACGAGGAGTTCGTCGACTGGGTCGCCGGCCTGGGCAAGCCGGTGGCCGACAACGAGCCGGACCAGGAGAACGGTCGCCGCTCGCTGCGTTCCACCGGGCGGCACCACCGCGACTGACCTCCTGGCCGAGCCGTTGCCGACCCGCTGAGCACACAGGGCGGGCCGGCAACGGACGGGCGGATCAGGCGAGCGGCAGGTACACCCGGCTCCCGCCGGAGACGAACTCCTCCGACTTGTCCTTCATGCCGCGCGCCGCGTACTCCTTGAGCTCCTGGGTGATCTTCATGGAGCAGAACTTCGGGCCGCACATCGAGCAGAAGTGGGCAGTCTTCGCCGGCTCGGCGGGCAGCGTCGCGTCGTGGTACGAGCGTGCCGTCTCCGGGTCGAGTGAGAGGTTGAACTGGTCCTCCCAGCGGAACTCGAACCGCGCCTTCGACAGCGCGTCGTCCCACGCCTGCGCGCCGGGGTGTCCCTTGGCCAGGTCCGCCGCGTGGGCAGCGATCTTGTACGCGATCACGCCCGCCTTCACGTCGTCCCGGTCGGGCAGGCCGAGGTGCTCCTTGGGCGTGACGTAGCAGAGCATCGCGGTGCCGAACATGCCGATCATCGCGGCCCCGATCGCCGAGGTGATGTGGTCGTACGCGGGCGCGATGTCGGTGGTCAGCGGGCCGAGCGTGTAGAAGGGGGCCTCGTGGCACCACTCCTGCTGGAGGTCCACGTTCTCCTTGATCTTGTGCATGGGCACGTGACCCGGACCCTCGATCATCACCTGTACGTCGTGTTCCCAGGCAATCTTGGTCAGCTCCCCGAGGGTCCGCAGCTCGGCGAACTGCGCCTCGTCGTTGGCGTCCGCGATCGAACCGGGACGCAGGCCGTCACCGAGGGAGAACGTCACGTCGTACCTGGCGAGCAGCGAACACAGCTCGGCGAAGTTGGTGTAGAGGAAGTTCTCCTCGTGGTGCGCCAGGCACCAGGCCGCCATGATCGAGCCGCCGCGGGAGACGATTCCGGTGACCCGGTCGACGGCAAGCGGCACGTACGGCAGCAGCACCCCGGCGTGCACGGTCATGTAGTCGACGCCCTGCTCGGCCTGCTCGACGACCGTCTCGCGGAACACCTCCCAGCTCAACTTCACCGGGTCACCGCCGACCTTCTCCAGGGCCTGGTAGATCGGCACCGTCCCGATCGGCACCGGCGAGTTGCGCACGATCGCCTCCCGGGTCTCGTGGATCCGCTTGCCTGTGGACAGGTCCATCACGGTGTCCGCGCCCCACCGGGTGGCCCAGGTCAGCTTCTCCACCTCCTCGGCGACCGACGAGCTGACCGCCGACGTACCGATGTTGGCGTTCACCTTGACCAGGAACGCCTTCCCGATGATCGCCGGCTCGCACTCGGGGTGGTTGACGTTGAGCGGCAACACGGCCCGACCGGCGGCGATCTCCGTCCGGACCAGCTCCGGGTCGACGTTCTCCCGGATCGCCACGAACTCCATCTCCGGCGTCACCACACCGGCCCGCGCGTACGCGAGCTGCGTCGGACGACGGCCGTCCGCGCCGGCAAGCGGCGTACCCGCGCCGCGTACCGGGGCCACGTCGCCCCGCTCGGCGATCCACGGCCCCCGCAACGCGGGCAACCCCACCTCCGGGTCCGATCCGGGGCCGGACGTGTCGTAGAGCCGCACCGGCGGCAGGTCCCCGGTCAGCCCCACCTCCGCGAACGGCACCCGCACATCCGGCCGCGAACCCTCGACGTACACCTTGCCTCGTGCCTGCACGACAACCTCCCTGGTGATCAAGAGGACCAGCCGAAGTGGTCCAGCGGCCCACGTCCCGCGCCCAGCTCCCAGCTCCGCGCGCCGGTCAGCCCGCGAAGCACGTACTCCTTGGCGGCCCCCACGGCCGCCGGCACCGGATCGCCGAGCGCGAGCCGCACCGCGATCGCCGCCGAGAAAGAACACCCGGTGCCGTGGGTGTGCCGGGTGTCGACCCGGGGGGCGCGCAGCAGGGTGGTGACACCACCGCCGCACAGCACGTCGACGGCCTCGTCGCCGTCCACGTCACCGCCGGTGACCAAGACGTACTCCGGGCCGCCGGCCGCGAGCGCCTCGGCGGCCACGACCATCGCGGCCACGTCGTCAACGTCGCGTCCGGTGAGGGCCGCGGCCTCCGCGCAGTTAGGCGTCGCCACCCTGGCGTACGGCAGCAGCCGCTCCACCGCGCCGACCACGCCGAGCCGGTGGCCGCTCGTGGCGACCAGCACCGGGTCGACGACGAGGTGCGGCAGCCGGCCGTCCCGGGCCGCCTCGGCCACCACGTCGGCGACAGCGGGTGTGCCGAGCATTCCCGTCTTGACCGCGCCGACAGTGAAGTCGCCGAGCACGCTGTCCAGCTGTTCGGCGACAGTGCGCGGCGGCAACGGCAGAACGGCGTCGACACCAGTGGTGTTCTGCGCGGTGACCGCCGTGAGGACGCTGGTGCCGTACGCGCCAAACGCGGCGAAGACCTTCAGGTCGGCCTGGATTCCGGCGCCGCCGCCGGAGTCTGAGCCGGCGATGGTCAGCAGTGTTCGCGGGGTCATTTTCCCTCAGCTTTGATTGCGGTTGAGGGCTGCGGCCGACAGTGCCCACTCCGGGCGGTCAGGCTTGATCCCTGCGTGGGCACTGTCGGCCGCAGCCCCCGTCGTGGGGACCTGGCTGACCCCGCGCCGGGTTCTAAGGGCTTGGGGGTGACCGCCTCGTGGAAGGCGCTGGTCAGATCCGCCGCCGTCTCGGTGGGGTCTTCGGCTCGCATGAGCGCGCCCAGCACCGCCACCCCGGCGGCTCCCGCCTCGACGCAGGCGGTTACCTGGTCCGGGGTTTCCACTCCGGCCAGCGCCAGCAGGGGCACGGGGCTGACCTCGACCAGGCTGCGCAGCCCCGCAACGCCCAGGGATGGGCCGTAGCCGGGCTTCGTGTTCGTTGGCCAGATCGGGGAGACCGTCGCGTAGTGCTCGGTGGTCAGGCGGGCCAGTTCGGCTTCGTTGTGGCAGGAGCGGCCGACCAGGCTGTGGGGCGGCGGCGGGTACGGGCCGGCGGCGGGCAGGTGGACGGCGTCGCCGCCGAGCGGGTCCGGGCCGGCCACGATGAGGGTTCCGCCGACGTCGGCGAGGATCGCGCGCAGACCGGCGGCGAGTGCGGCACGCTCGGCGCGGGGCAGGTCCTTCTCCCGCAGCACCACCCAGCGCACTCCCCCGGCTGCCGCCCCCGCCACCACCAGATCGAGCGGGCCCCGCGCAACCAGCCGATCGGTGAGCAGAACGACCCCCGACGGCACCGGCCCGGTCACAGGTCCGGTCTCCCCTCGTCTGGGGTGGATCCGAGAGCGTGGAAGCGGCGGGTGATCCGGCCGGCGCCCGCCGCCAGGCGGCCCGCCTCGACCGCGTACCGCATCGCGGTGGCCATCGCCACCGGGTCGGCGGCCCGGGTGACCGCGCTGGCCAGCAGCACCGCGTCGCAGCCCAGCTCCATGGCCAGGGCCGCGTCGGACGCGGTGCCGATGCCGGCGTCCAGGATCACCGGCACGTCCACGCTCTGGCGGATGAGTCGGATGTGGTGGGGGTTGCCGATGCCGAGCCCCGAACCGATCGGGGAGCCGGCCGGCATCACGGCGGCGCAGCCCACGTCGGCGAGCCGGCGGGCGAGCACCGGATCGTCGCTTGTGTACGGCAGGACGGTGAACCCGTCGGCGACGAGCTCCTCGGCGGCACGCAGCAGCTCCACCCCGTCGGGCAGGAGTGTCCGCTCGTCGCCGATCACCTCCAGCTTGACCCAGTCCGTGTCGAACGCGTCCCGGGCCAGCCGGGCCACCTTCACCGCCTCGGTCGCGGTGTGGCAGCCTGCGGTGTTCGGCAGCAGCCGAACGCCGCAGCGGTCCAGCAGGTCCAGCAGCCCACCGCCGGTGCCGGGGGCGGTGTCGACCCGGCGCAGGGCCAGGGTGACCAGCTCGGTCCCGGAGACGCGGATCGCCTGCTCCAGCACGTGCAGGTTCGCGGCCCCGCCGGTGCCGAGGATCAGCCGCGACCCGAACGTCTCCCCACCCAGTTCGAACGTCACGCCGCTCACCCGCCCTGCGCGGCGGTGAGCACCTCGACCCGGTCACCGTCGCGCAGCACAGTGACCGGCCAGCCGGCGCGGGGCACCACCTCGCCGTTGACGGCGACCGCCACTCCCCTGTGCTGCGGGGCGATGTCGCCGACGAGGTCGGCCACCGACGTACCAGCGGCCACGCTGCGACCGGTCCCGTTCACAGTCAACTCCACTGGTCCCCCTCCATCGTCCGATCAGGTCCGAAGCCGGCGAACCGGTCCGCTCCGAAGGGCGCGAGCAGCGGATCGGGTACGCCGGTGAGCACCAGGTCCGCGATCAGGTCGGCGGTGACCGGGGTGAGCACGATGCCGTGCCTGTGGTGCCCGGTGGCGGCAAGCACGTCCGGCCGGCCGGGCAGCGGCCCGAGGACAGGCGCGTTGTCGGGGGTGCCGGGGCGCAGGCCCGCGGCGGCCTCGACCAGGTCGTACTCGGCCAGCTCGGGCAGCAGGTCGACGCCGGCGCGGAGCAGCCGCAGCACGGCACCGGCGGTGACTGTGGTGTCCGTGCGCTCCTCGACCGTCGCGCCGAGCACCACCTCGCCGTCGGCGCGGGGCACCACGTACACCTGCTCGCCGTCGGCGTACCCCCGGATGACGTGCCGGAAGCCCGGCGCGACGCCTCCCGGCGCGCGCAGCCGGAGGATCTGGCCCTTCACCTGCCGCACCGGCAGCCCGGTGAGCGCGGCGGCGCCGCAGCCGGCGGCGACCACTGTGACACGTGCGTCCAGGTCGGACAGTCGGCGGACCGGTCGCGGCACGAGCACCGCGCCGGCCCGCTGCGCGGCCGTGCGCAGGGCCGGCACCAGCAGCCGGGGATCGACCTGGTGGTCGGTGGGCGCGAGCGCCCCGCCGCGCACCCTCGGCGCGAGCGCCGGCTCGCGGTCGCGCAGACCGCTTGGCAGCAGCGGGGTCACCGGCAGACCAAGGCCCTGCTGGTACGCCCAGAGTCGCCGTGCCTCGGCCAGGTCGTCACCGGTCAGGCCGACCAGCAGGGTGCCCTCGGTCCGGTAACCGAACTCGACGCCTGTCGCCTCGGTCAGCTCGGCGGCGAACGCCGGCCAACGCGCGGCGGACGCCAGCAGCAGCCCGGTCAGCTGCCGCTCACCGAAGTACGCCTCGGCGACCGGGGAGAGCATGCCGGCGGCCACCGCCGAGGCCCCCGACCCGGAGGCCGGATCGTGCACCACCACCCGCAGCCCTCGGGCGGCCAACCGCCAGGCGACGGACAGCCCGATCGGCCCGGCCCCCACCACCGCCACGTCGACGGCGGTGCCGTCGCCTGTCACGCCAGTGCCCGCAGCAGCTCGGCGGTGGCGCGGGCCGGATCGGCGGCGGTGGAGATCGCACCGACCACCGCCACCCCGTACGCCCCGGCGGCGAGCAGCGCCGGCACCCGGGCGGCGGTCACCCCGCCGATCGCGATGACCGGGACGTCGACCGCGTCGGCGACCGCGCGTACCCCGTCTGGGCCGATGGGGTCGGGCAGTCCCGTTTTGGTGCTTGTGGTGTGGCACGGCCCGACGCCCAGGTAGTTGGCCCCGGCGACGACAGCGTCGACCGCGCTCCTCGGCTCGCGGGCGGTGGCGCCCAGCACGCCGGTGGGGCCGAGCACGTGTCGGGCGGCGATGACCGGCAGGTCGTCGGCTCCGACGTGGCCACCGGCGGCACCGGCCGCGAGCGCCACGTGCAGGCGGTCGTTGACCAGGCAGGTCGCCCCGTACGGCGTGCACAGCGCCAGGACCGCACGGGTCAGCTCGTACGCCTCGCGGTCGGTGACGTAGTCCTCGACGCGGACCTGCACCACCAGGTCGGCGCGGGCCTCCGTGAGGGCGGCGCGGACCACGCCGAGGGGGTCGCACCCGGGCCGGGTGTCGGTGATCAGATGCAGTCGTCCAAGGGACGGCACGGCAACGCTCCTCCCTGCGCCGGCATTACCCGGATCAGGTTCGACGGTCGGGGGCTGTCAGCCCCCCTCTCAGCCCGGTACACCGGGCTCCCGTGGGTTACTTGCGTGTCACCGTACGACAGATCCGCCGGCCTGCCAAGGGAGGGGCCGACGGCCGGCTACGGCCAAATCGACAGGGTGCTTTCTCCCGGTCCTGTTCGGAATGTCGCCCCCTGTTGCAGAACCGTTACCCGCCGGCATCTTGCCGGACATTGATCCCCGCGAACTAATTTGTTCAGCGATTCGACAAAATGCCGGCGTGGACGCCCTGGCACGGTGTCCCCGACCGGCTCCACCTGGGACGGTCTTCGGCGAGCCGGCCCCCGCGTATTCCTGTCCACTGCGACATTGGAGGCGGCGTGTCCCGTTCTCGTCGTGCCCGAAAACCCATCACCGCGACCCTCATCTCCCTGGCCCTCGCGTCGACGACCCTGCTCGGGTCCCCGGCGCAGGCGGCCCCCGCCGCCGCCCAGATCCCCCCGCGCGACGCGCAAGCCGCGACCCCGGTGACCCAGGTGGCGCCGAAGGTGCCGAAGGCCGCCGCCGCCGATCCCTACTCGGTGCTGGTCTTCTCCAAGACCGCAGGCTTCCGGCACGACTCCATCCCGACAGGCGTCGCCGCCATCCAACAACTGGGCGCCGCCAACGGATTCACAGTGGACAACTCCGAGGACGGCGCGGTATTCACCGACGCCAACCTGGCGAAGTACAAGGCGGTGATCTGGCTCTCCACCACGGGCGACGTGCTCAACGCCGACCAGCAGGCCGCCTTCGAGCGGTACGTGAAGGCCGGCGGCGGTTACGTGGGCATCCACGCCGCCTCGGACACCGAGTACAGCTGGGCCTGGTACGGCGACCTGGTCGGCGCGTACTTCGCCAACCACCCCCAGAACCAGCAGGCCACGGTCAAGGTGGAGGACCACGCCCACCCGTCGACGGCCGAGCTTCCGGACCGCTGGTCCCGGTTCGACGAGTGGTACAACTTCCAGACCAACCCCCGGCCGGACGTGCACGTGCTGGCCAGCCTGGACGAGAAGAGCTACACCCCGGGCGCGGGCGCGATGGGCGCCGACCACCCGACCGCCTGGTGCCAGGACTTCGACGGCGGTCGCTCCTGGTACACGGGCGGTGGGCACACCCGCGAGTCGTACGCCGAGCCCGAGTTCCTCAAGCACCTGCTCGGTGGCATCCAGACGGCGGCCGGCGTGGTCGACGCCGACTGCGGCGCCTCGAAGACCTCGAACTTCGAGAAGGTCGCCCTGGACAGCAACACCAGCAACCCGATGGAACTGGACATCGCCCCCGACGGGCGGGTCTTCTACATCGAGCGCGACGGTCGGGTGCAGATCGTCAAGCCGGACACCGGCAACACCGTCACGGCCGTCGACCTGGACGTCTTCACCGGCAACGAGGACGGCCTGATCGGCATCCGGCTCGACCCGGACTTCGCCACGAACAAGTGGGTGTACCTGTACTACGCGCCGAACGACGGCGTCACCCGGAACCTGCTGTCCCGGTTCACCGTTACCGGCGACACCATCGACCTGGCCAGCGAGAAGCAGGTGCTGCGGGTGGACACCCAGCGCAACACCTGCTGCCACGCCGGCGGCAGCATGGCGTTCGACAGCGCCGGCAACCTGTACCTGGCCACCGGTGACAACACCAACCCGTTCGAGTCGAACGCGTACGCGCCGCTCGACGAGCGGCCGGGCCGCCAGGACTACGACTCGCAGCGCACCTCCGCGAACACCAACGACCTGCGCGGCAAGGTGATCCGGATCCACCCGGAGGACGACGGGACGTACACCGTTCCGGCGGGCAACCTCTTCGCGCCGGGCACCGAGAAGACCCGTCCCGAGATCTACGCGATGGGCTTCCGCAACCCGTTCCGGATCGGCACCGACCCGAAGACAGACACGCTGTACGTGGCGGACTACGGACCGGACGCCAACGCCGACAACCCGAACCGGGGCCCCCGGGGTCTGGTCGAGTGGAACGTCGTGACTCCCGGCAACTACGGCTGGCCGTACTGCACGGGCACGAACGAGGCGTACAACGACTACACGTTCCCGTCGGGCCCGAGCGGTCCGAAGTTCGACTGCGCCGCCCCGGTGAACAACTCGCCCAACAACACCGGCCTGACCAACCTCCCGCCTGTCGTCCCGGCCACCGTCGACTACGGGTACGCCGGTGACGCGCGTTACCCGGAGATCGGCGGCGGTGGCGCGCCGATGGGCGGCCCGGTCTACCGCTACGACGCGGACCTCAACTCGACACGCAAGTGGCCGGCGTACTACGACGGCAAGGCGCTGCTCGGCGAGTGGAACCAGAACAAGATGTACACGATGCAGATGACAGCCGACGGCAAGTCGTTGGTGGACATCAACCAGTTGCTGGCCGGCATGACGATGGTCCGGCCGATGGACTTCGAGTTCGGCCCGGACGGCGCGCTGTACCTGATCGAGTGGGGCAGCGGCTTCGGCGGCAACAACGACAACTCGGGCGTCTACCGGATCGACTACACCGCCGGTGACCGCGCGCCGATCGCGGCGGCGTCCGCCAACCCGACCTCGGGTCCGGCACCCTTGACCGTGGCCTTCTCCAGCGCCGGATCCCGGGACCCGGACGGTGGCACGCTCACCTACGCCTGGGCCTTCGGCGACGGGCAGACCTCCACCGAGGCGAACCCGACGCACACGTACGCCACGGCGGGCAACTACACCGCCCAGCTCACCGTCACCAACCCCAAGGGCCGTACGGCGGTGGCGAACGTACCGGTCACCGTCGGCAACACGGCCCCGACTGTGACGATCGAGTTCCCGCCGGACGGCGGGTTCTTCAACTGGGGTGACCAGGTCCGCTACACGGTCAAGGTGACCGACCCGGAGGACGGGCAGATCGACTGTGCCCGGGTGAACCTCCAGGTGCTGCTCGGTCACGACGAGCACGCCCACCCGCTGGAGCAGCACACGGGCTGCACCGGCACCGTCCAGACGTCGCTCGCCTCCGGGCACGGCGCCGAGGCGAACGTGTTCGCGGTCTTCGAGGCCACCTACACCGACGAGGGTGGTGCCGGCGGGTCCGGCGCGCTGACCGGCCGACAGATCGAGATCCTCCAGCCGAAGCAGAAGCAGGCCGAGTACTTCACCGCCACCGGTCGTGCGCCGGTGAGCACCGGCGGTGGCGACCCCGGCGTGCAGCGCGAGACCGGTGCCGACAGCGCGGGCGGCGGTCAGAACATCGGGTTCATCGAGGACGGCGACTGGTGGTCGGTAGCCCCGGCGGACCTGCTCAACATCACCGAGATCCGGTTCCGGGCCGCCTCGGCCGCCGCCGGTGGTCGGATCGAGGTCCGCGCGGGCGCGGTCGACGGACCGGTGGTCGCCACGGCGACAGTGCCGGCGACCGGGGCGTGGCAGACGTACACGGACGTGAGCGCACCTGTCACCGGCGCCGCGAGCGGTTCGCTGTACTTCGTGGCCCGCGATCCGAACGGCGGAGCGGGTTCGCTGTTCAACGTCAACTGGATGGACTTCGTCGGTCGGGGCGTCACCGAGAACGCGCCGCCTGTGGTCACCGCCACCGCAACCCCGGCGACCGGCACCGCGCCGGTCACCGTGGCGTTCGACGGCACGGCCACCGACGCCGAGGGCGACACCCCGCTGACGTACGCCTGGGACTTCGGCGACGGCGGCAAGGCGTCCACCCTGGACGCCAGCCACACCTACACCAGCCCGGGCACGTTCACGGCCACCCTCACGGTGACCGACAGCAAGGGCGCCAGGTCGTACGCCACGGTGCCGGTGCGGGTCGACGCTCCGGACACGTCCTGCTTCGGGGCGCGTTCGGACGACTTCAACGGCAACACCCTCGACAAGGCCCGCTGGACCAGCGTGATCCGGGAGAACCAGCTCTACTCGCTCAGTGGCGGCGCGCTGCGGCTGCCCACCGGCGTGGGTGACCTCTACGGCGCTCGCAACGACGCCACCAACCTGGTGCTCCAGCCGGCGCCCACCGGCGCGTGGCAGATGACCACAAAGGTCACCCTCCCCGTCACGGCCAACTACCAGCAGGCCGGTCTGCTGGTGTACGGCGACGACGACAACTACGCCAAGCTGGACCTGCTGTACAACGGCAGCCGGCGGGTGGAGTTCATCTCCGAGACCGCCGCGACGCCGCGCAACGACGCTGCCGACAGCGCCGCCGCACCGGCGGGTGACACCGTGTACCTGCGGATCACCAGCGACGGGACGAACCTGACCGCCGCCGCCTCGGCCGACGGGCAGACGTTCACCCCGGTCGGCCGGTCGGCCGCGCTCGCCGGCATCACTAACCCGCGGATCGGGGTGTTCGCGCTCAACGGCGGCACCGAGGCTCCGGTGGTCGACGCGGCGTTCGACTCGTTCCAGGTCACGCCGGACGCCCCGGCTGGCCCGGTCGACCCGTCGGACGAGTTCACCGGCGACACGCTGGACAAGTGCCGGTGGGACGCCATCGTGCGGGAGGATCCCGCCGGTTACCGGGTCACCGCTGGCGCGTTGCGGATCGACGTGCCCAACGGTGACATCTACGGCACCGACAACACCGGGCCGAAGAACTTCATCCTCCAGACCGCGCCGTCCGGCGACTGGACCCTGGAGACGACTGTCGACGGCAGCCTGCTGAACGAGCAGTACCAGCAGGCCGGTCTGCTCGTGCAGGCGGACGACGACAACTACCTGAAGTTCGACTTCATCGCGGACAACCAGGCCGGCCAGGCGGTGACGCGGCGGATCGAGTTCCGCAGCGAGATCGCCGGGACGGTGCAGAACCCGCAGCCGGAGGCGACAAGCCTCACCTCGGCGGTGTGGCACCTGCGGCTGGCCCGCACCGGTGACACGTTCACCGCGTCGTACTCTGCCGACGGCACGACCTGGACCGCGTTGGAGGCGCTCACCAACAGCGCGGTGGGTGCCACCCCGAAGGTCGGGCTGTTCACCCTCGGCGCCAACCAGACCGCCTCGAAGACCGTCGCGTTCGACTACTTCCGGTTGAGCACGACTGTCGCCGACGAGACAGCGCCGGTCACCACGGCGACGGTGTCCGGCACTCCGACCGAGGGGTGGTACACCGGGCCGGTGACGGTGACCCTCACCGCCGCCGACGAGGCCGGCGGCAGCGGTCTGGCAGGTACGCAGTACCAGCTGGACGGGGCGACCGCGTGGACTGACTACACAGCCCCGGTGGCGGTCAGCGGGGACGGCGAGCACGAGCTGCGGTTCCGCTCGACCGACAAGGCGGGCAACGTGGAGCCGACGAAGACCGTCACGGTCAAGATCGACGCCACCGCGCCTGTCACCACTGCGACGTTCGCTCCGGCGAACGACGCGGGCTGGCACAACGGGACGATCCCGGTCGTGCTGACGTCGACCGACGCCGGTTCCGGGGTCAAGTCGGTGGAGTGGTCGCTGGACGGTGGCACGTGGACGCCGTACACGACGCCCGTCGAGGTGACCGGTGACGGGCAGCACGAGCTGCTGTACCGCTCCACCGACAAGGCGGGCAACGCCGAGACGCTCAAGTCGGCGGTGCTGCGCATCGACGGCACGAAGCCGACGCTGCTGGTGTCCGGGATCGCCGACGGCCAGCTCTACGGTGACAGCCAGGACGTCCGGGTGTCCTGGCAGGCCGTCGACCCCACCTCGGGCATCGCGTCCGTGGTCGGCCAGCTCGACGGCAGGGCGTACGCCAGCGGCACCCTGCAGGCCATGTACGAGCTGCCGCTCGGCCTGCACGAGTTGACAGTCACCGCGACCGACAAGGCCGGCAACACGACGACCTCGAACGTCAGGTTCTTCGTCACCACCTCGTTCCGGGACATGCAGTTCCTGCTGGACCGGTTCAAGGCGACGGGGCGGTTGTCGGCAAAGGCGCACAAGCAGTTGACGGCCAAGCTCGACGCGGCCCGCCAGGCCGAGGCGGCCGGCAACGACGCCAAGGCGATCAAGCAGCTGACCCAGTTCCGGGACCTCGCCACCGACGCCACGCTTGTGGCCGAGGCCGAGATCCGGGACGTCCTGGTCCGGGACGCGGACGCCATGATCGTCCGGCTTGGCGGCACGGCCAGTAAGGCCGGGGTCAAGGCGAACGACGGCGAACCGGTCAAGGGCGCCGGGCGGCTCGGTGGCGACGCCACCCGGCTGGCACCCGGTCGCCAGCTCTGATCCGACGAGGCCCCTCCCCGGCGCCGCGGCGTCGGGGAGGGGCCTCCCTCATCGGTAGTGGGGAGATGTCCGTGACGGGTATCCGCAAGCTGGTCGCCGCAGTGTTCGTGGGGCTGACCCTGACCCTGGTCGCCGCGACCCCGGCGGCCGCTCGGGCCGACAAACTCAAACTGACAGTGGCCGGCGACGGGGCCGAGGGGGTCACCATCCAGGCCACCTACGCCGACGGCCGTCGACTCGACAGGCTGGTGCGGCTGGTCCTCACCGCCACCGGCCCGGACGGGCAGAAGGTCGGCCCTCTGCAACTGGAACCGCAGCCCGAGGGGCAGGGCTTCTACAGCAGCGGCCCGGTGCTGTCCGCCGGCGCCTGGAAGGTGACGGTGAAGGCTCCGGAGCCGTACCGGAACGAGGCCACGGCGACGGTGCGGGCCCGGGCCGCGCAGTCCCCGCCCGCGCCCGCCCCGGTCGCGGTGACCGCGCCCGCCGACGGGACGTCCGAACGCGGGGTGGCTGCCGGTTGGTGGCCGTTCGCGGCGGCCGGCCTGGTGCTCGTCGCCGCGGCCATGGGGGTGGCCATGCTGTTCGGCCGCCGCCGCGGGACGTCGGACGACTGATCGACCCGGTGTCAGAGAACAGGCGAAAACGCCGTACCCGACGTGCCTGATGTTTCTTCAGATCACGATCGGACGGGAGTGGAAGCGGCGGTGGGGGTGCTGGTGGCTGTGGCGGCGTCGGAGCGTCTGTGACGCAACTCGGTCGGTAGCACCGCCAGCGCGATGAGCGCGCCGAGGAGGCCCGTCGCGGCGAAGCCCCAGGCCGGCGCGGAGGCGTCGATCACCGCGCCGGCCAGCGGGGCGCCGAGCGCCACCCCCACCGTCATCGCCGAGCCGTGCAGGCCCATCGCCTCACCTCGTGCGCTGGCCGGCACCAGGCGGCTCACCGCGTCGGCGGTGGCGGCCACGGTGGGCGCGGTGAGCGCCCCGGACGGCAGCAGCGCCAGCGCCAGCAGCCACCACTCGCCGCTGCCCAGACCGGCCGGGATGGTGACCAGGCCAAGCACCACAGCAAGGCCCACCGACGACACCGGGCGGGACAGCGCGCCGTAGGTGAAGCCGCCGACCAACGAGTACGAGGCCCAGAGCGCCAGCACCACGCCGCTCCAGTCGACCTGACCGGCGTCACGCAGCACCGCTACCACAGTCACATCGGTGCCGGCGATCACCAGTGTGCCGGCCGCCCCACCGGCGAGCAGCCCGATCAGCCGTGGGGTCAGCCACCGCCGACGGGGCGGCGGCTGCTCAGTCGTCGTCTCCTCGTCCTGCGCCCGGGTCGGCGGGTTGAGCACCAGCAGAGCGAGTCCGGTCAACACGATGCCGCCGCCGACCGCGTACATGGCCAGGGTGGGCGAGACCGTGGTGGCCAGAGCCACCGCCGCCGCCGGCCCGATCATGAAGCTGAGTTCCACCGACATCGAGTCCAGCGCGTACGCCTGACGGCGTCGGGCCGGCGGCACCAGCGCGGCGATGGACTGCCGGACCACGGAGAAGACCGGGAGGGTGAGCAGTCCGCCGACGAAGGCTGCGCCGAGCAGGGCCGGGTACGGCAGGACCGGCGCCGTACCCCAGAACAACGCCTCGGCCACCGTGGTCAGCAGCAGCATCCGCCGCAGGCCACGCCGGTCGACCAGCCGGCCGAGCAGCGGGGCGCCGAGCGCCGAACCGACGGTCAGCGCGGCCCCGACGAGCCCGGCGGCGAGGTAGCCGTGGCCAAGATCGAGTACGTGCAACGTGATCGCCACGGCAGTGGCCGCCACCGGCACCCGGGCCAGGATCGCGACCAGCAGCAGTGGTCGCAATCCTGGCATCGCGAGCGCGTCCCGGTAAGGCTTCAGATCCACCATGCGGCCGACCGTATTACCGGCCCCGGCGGTCAGCGAGCGGTCCAATCGCACCGTCAACAGTGCTCAGACGCCGGCTCCGCGAAGAGATTCACCGCCCCTGGGTCACGTAGAGGGCGATGCCTACCGCCCCTTCAGAGCCGCGTCAGGATCCTCCCGGGACGACTTTCGACGAAGGAGCGACGATCAGGCAGGCTCGACGCCAGGTCGATTGTAGTGATGTGCGCCACAATCGTCCGCTGAACTCCGCCTCGACCGTCAAGAGCTCAGAGAACGGCGCGCAGCGCGGCCAGGTCCTCGTCGCTGGGCTCCCACGTCCCGGCTGCGGCGTTGCCCCGCACCTGCTCGGGAGTGGTGGCACCGGCGATCACCGAGGTCACCGCCGGCTGGGCGGCCAGCCCGCCGATCGCCACCTGGAGCATCGTCAGACCCCGCTCGTTCGCGTACGCCTCGATCGCCTCGATGGTGTCCCAGTCGGCGGCGGCGAGTCGCTCGGCGTACCGGCCACCGCCGGAGAGCCGGCTGCCGGCCGGCGGCTGCTCGCTGCGCTTGTACTTGCCGGTGAGCAGGCCGTTGGCGAGGGGGAAGAACGGCAGCATGCCGAGGCCGAACCGCTCGCAGGCGGGGATGACCTCGGTCTCCACCGAGCGTTCCAGCAGACTGTAGTGGTTCTGCGCGCTGATGAAGCGGGAGCGGCCGTTGGACGAGGCGACCCAGTCGGCGTCGGCGATCTGCCAGCCGGCGAAGTTGGAGTTGCCCAGGTAGCGCACCTTGCCGTCGCGGACGAGGTCGTCCAGGGCGGCGAGGGTCTCGTCGATCGGGGTGCCCGGGTCGGGCTCGTGCATCTGGTAGAGGTCGATGTGGTCCGTGCCGAGCCGGCGCAGCGACGCCTCGACCGCGCGGGCGATGTAGCGGCGGGCGCCACGCGCGCCGAAGTCCGGCCCGTTGAGGCCGTTCATGTCCATGCCGAACTTGGTGGCCACCACCACGTCGTCGCGGCGACCCTTGAGGACCTGCCCGAGCAGTTCCTCGGAGCCACCCTGCGGTTCGCCGTAGATGTCGGCGGTGTCGAACAGGTTGATTCCGGCGTCCAGGGCGGCGTCGACCACCGCGCGGGTGCCGTCGAGGTCGAGCTTGCGGCCGAAGTTGTTGCAGCCGATGCCGACCACGGACACCACGAGCCCGGAGTCGCCCAGCCGGCGATAGGTCATGTCAGTCACGAGATCCACCCTATGCCCGCCGGGTGCGGCCCACCTGGGCGGCGGCTCAGCCGACCACCTCGGCGACAAGCGCACGGGCTGCGCCGACTGTCTCCGCCAGCTCGGCGGGGCGACGACCGACGGCGCCCAGGAGTGCCTGCGCCCGCCGCTCGAAGTCAGGTGGCGCGCCGGGCAGTCGTCCCGTGGCGGCGATCATTCCCTTCTCGTTGACCAGCCAGCGGCCCGCTCGGGCGTGCAGCACCTGGGCCAGCACCCCGACCACCCGGAACAGGCATCCGGCCACGTAGCCGCTGTCCCCGCCGGCGCTGGCCTTGGCCGCGCCGGCCAGCAGGAACCCGGCCTCCCAGCCGCCCGCCACCAGCGCGTCGGCGAGCGCGGGCGGGTACTCCCGGGTCTGCTCCTTCAGTCGGGTCAGCTGGCCGGTCGGGTCCGCGAGCACCTGACACAGCGCCACCTCCCCGACATAGGCCGACGAGTAGAACCCGAGCGGGTGCCCGGCCTGCGCCCCGATTTCGTACCGGCCGGCCCGGCAGTCCGTCCAGACCCGGTCCACCCGGTCGAGGTCCCGGTAGATCCAGTCCACCGCGGCCCCGCCGATCCGCAGCCATCCACCGCCGTCGACCCAGGGCCCCCAGCCACCCGGGGCGGTGAGCGCCACGTCGGTGTCGTCGACGACCGTCGCGGCGACCGCACGCAGCGCCGGCACGTCCAGCTCGCCCCGGTAGTACAGGCCCAGGTCCCAGTCGGAGTCCGGGCGGTGCTCGCCACGTGCCCGGCTGCCACCGAGCGTCACGGCGACCACCCCCCGGACGGCGCAGAGCCGGTCGGGCAGGTCGTCGGGGATCACCCGACGTCCCAGACCGGTTCCGGGGTCTCCACCACCTCGTTGTCGCCCCGGAACAGCACGAACCTGTCGAAGGACCGGGTGAACCAGCGGTCGTGGGTGACCGCGATCACCGTCCCCTCGAACGCGTTCAGGCCCGCTTCGAGTGCCTCGGCGCTGGCCAGGTCGAGGTTGTCGGTCGGTTCGTCGAGCAGCAGCAGCGTCGCGCCGGACAGCTCCAGCAGCAGCACCAGGAACCGGGCCTGCTGGCCGCCGGAGAGGGTGCCGAAGCGCTGGTCGCCCTGCCCGGCCAGCTCGTAGCGGCTGAGCACCCCCATGGCGGCGTGCCGGTCCATCCCGGTGCGGTGGTCGTCACCCCGCCACAGGATCTCCACGAGGGTCTTGGACATCAGCTCCGGCCGGTCGTGGGTCTGCGAGAAGTGCCCGGGGCGGACCCGCGCGCCGAGCCGGGCCGTGCCGTCGTGCGCCACCGGGGCGAGCGCGCCCGCCCCGTCGACAGGCCCGTTAGCCGGGTCCGGATCGGTGCCGCCCCGGGCCAGCAGCCGCAGGAAGTGCGACTTGCCGGTGCCGTTGGCGCCGAGCACCGCGACCCGGTCGCCGTACCAGATCTCCAGGTCGAAGGGGAATGTCAGGCCGTCCAGCTCCAGCTGATCGCAGACGACCGCGCGCTTGCCGGTCCGCCCGCCGCTCAGCCGCATCCGGATGTCCTGGTCCTTCGGGGGTACGGGCGGCGGCCCGGCCTCCTCGAACTTGCGCAGCCGGGTCTGCGCGGCCTGGTACCGCGAGGCCAACCCGTCGTTGTACGCCGCCTTCTGCTTGTACATCAGCATCAGCTCGCGCAGCTTCTGGTGTTCCTCGTCCCAGCGTCGGCGCAGCTCGTCGAGGCGGGCGTGCCGGGCGACCCGCGCCTCGTGCCAGCTGGCGAAGCCACCCGGGTGCACCCAGGCGCTGCCGCCCTCCACGGCGACGACCCGGTCGGCGGTCTGGGCCAGCAGCTCGCGGTCGTGCGAGACGTAGAGCACCGACTTGGTCGACTCGCGCAGCCGCGCCTCCAGCCACCGCTTGCCGGGCACGTCGAGGAAGTTGTCCGGCTCGTCGAGCAGCAGCACCTCGTCCGGGCCGCGCAGCAGCAGCTCCAGGGCGAAGCGCTTCTGCTGGCCGCCGGAGAGCGTCCGCACCGGACGGTCCCGGGCGCCGTCCCAGGGCAGGCCGAGCACGATTGTCGAGACGGTGTCGAAGAGCACCTCGGCGTCGTACCCGCCGACCTCGCCCCAGGCGCCGAGCGCGTCGGCGTACGCCAGCTGAGCCTTGCCGGCGGCGGTGCTGTACTTGCCGCGGACCTCGGCGGCCCGCATGACCGCCTCGGTTTCGGCGAGTCGGAGGCCGGCGTCGCGCAGCGCCGGCGGGGCCAGCGACAGCGCCAGGTCGGCGAGCGTCGACTCGTCGCCGATCATGCCGATGAACTGGCGCATCACGCCCAGTCCGCCCGCCCGCGCGACGACTCCGGTGCGCACCGGCAGGTCCCCGGCGACCATCCGCAGCAGCGTCGTCTTACCCGCACCGTTCGGCCCGACCAGGGCGACCTTCGCGCCCTCGCCGACCCGGAACGACACGTCGGCGAAGAGTTCCCGACCGTCGGGCAGGATGTGCCCGACCCCTGCCACGTCCACGTATCCCACGCCGGGATCCTGCCGCAGACGGCGGCGGGGGCATATCCATTTACCGGGTGACCCGCAGCACCCGGAAGCCCTTCTGGCTGGCGTGCCGCTCGACCTGCCAGCCCTGGTCGGTGAGCCAGCGCTGGAGCGAGTCACCGCCGAGGTGCCGGGCGACGACCAGCCAGCCCACGCCGTCCGGGGCTAGCCGGGGCAGCCAGCGCAGCAGCAGTTCGTGCAGCTCTTCCTTGCCGATCCGGATCGGCGGGTTGGACCACAGCTCGGTGAACGTCAGGTCCGCGGGTACGTCGTCAGGCGCGCTGACCCGGACCCGGTCACCGGCGCCGATCCGGGCGGCGTTGGCGGCGGTGAGGTCGCGGGCCCGGGCGTTGACGTCGACGGCCCAGACGGTGCTCGCCGGCGCCACGTCGGCCAGGACGCACGCGATGGGGCCGAACCCGCAGCCGAGGTCGAGCAGGTTGCCTGTGGTGTCGGCGTCGGGCAGCTCCGCCTTGCGCAGCAGCACGGCGGTGCCCGGGTCGAGTCGACTGGCGGAGAAGACCCCGCCGGCCGAGGCGAGCCGGTAGTCGCGGTCGGCGACGGAGAACTCGACCTCGCGCGGCGGAGCGTCGCTTGCGGGTTGAGCGGTGAAGTAGTGGTCGCCGGTCACGCCGGCAATTCTCGCACCGGCCGGGACACGCGCCGACACGGCCCACGCATACATTTCCCGTTATTACCCCCTAAAGGGACAATGCCTCTTACTCTGGGCGACATGGTGTATCGGTACGAGTCCGATCAGGACGCTTTCGAGGAGTACCCGGAGCCCGGGTCCGACGTGGCCGAGTTCGACGGCCCGCCCCCGCCGGCCGGGCCCTCGCCGTCGCGCTTCCCCGCGCCGTCGCTGCCCAGGCCGAACCAGCTCGTCCTGCCGTCGACACAGCCGCCGACACAGCCGCCGCCGGCCCGTGCCGAGATTCCGCTGGCCGCACCGCGCGAGCAGGTCTACACCTCGGCGAAGCCGATCGAACAGACCACCAGGCGCGGCGGCGGCCGGCTCTGGCAGGTCGTGATCGGCGGCGCGGCCGTCCTGGTCCTGCTCGCGCTCTGCGGCCTGGGCGCCGCCGCACTCCTGTCCGAGCGCGACAAGCAGCAGCCGGAGACCAACCCGACGTACCAACCGAACGCGGCCGCGTCCGCGCCCGCCGAACGGCAGGACCTCGACTCGCGGGACACCGACCAGGCCCCGCTCACCGCCCGGGAGGTATTCCCCGGCAAGGAACTCAAGCTCGCCGACGGCCAGCCGCCCTACCAGGTGCTCAAGACACACTCCAGCGGCAGTTGCGCCGTCGCCGCCACCGGCGAGGTGGCAGACATGCTGGTCCGGCTCGGCTGCAACCAGGTCGTACGCGCCACCCTGCGGACCCCCGACGGCGACCACCTGGTCACCACAGGCCTGTTCAACCTCACCGACAAGGCGAGCGCCGAGCGGACCCGGGAACGGGTCCGGCAGCTCCTCGACGAACGGCAGGGCCGCTTCCGGGGCCTCACCGCAGGCGACGACACGAACGTGCTGGGCACCGCCCCCGCGCGGGTCGGCTGGCAGGTACGCGGCCACTACCTGGCGTACGCGCTGGTGGTCCGCACGGACGGGGCGGCCGTCAAGGCAGGCGACCCCCGGATCCGGGAGATCATGTACGACGTGATCGAGCTGCACCTCAACAAGGGCGTGCTCCAGAAGCGCGCCGACGGCGGCACGGCCGGGCAACCGACGGCGGCCCCCACGGAGGGCAGCGGCAGCCAGAACGGTGAGACGGGCGACGGGGAACTGCCCGGCGACTGACGGCGGCGACAGGCCGGCCCGCCGCGGTCAGCCCTCGACGGGGACGCGCAGCCGGCGGGTCAGCTCGGCGCGGCGCGCGTACTCGGCCGGGTCCTGCGGGTAACCCACAGCGACGAGGGTCAGCCCGTGCGCCGGTGCCACGGTCACCTCGCTGGACCGCTCCCGGTGCACGAGCAGACTGCCCGGCCACTGCACCGGGCGGCGCCCGTCGCCGGCCACCAGCATGGCCCCCACCAGGCTGCGCACCATTGCCTGGCAGAACGCGTCCGCCTGCACGGTGGCGACCAGGATGCCGTCGGGGTCCCGACGCCAGTCCAGCCGCGTCACCTCGCGCAGCGTCGTCGCGTTCTCCTTGCGCCGGCAGTACGCGGCGAAGTCGTGCTCCCCGACCAGGCCGGCGGCCGCGGCGTTCAGCGCGGCCAGGTCCAGCGGTCGCGGCCAGGCAAGCACCTCGTGCCGCCGCAGCGGCTCCGCGCCGAACGGCGCGTCGGTCACCCGGTACTCGTAGCGCCGGAAGGTGGCCGAGAACCGGGCGTCGAACTCGGCAGGCACCTCGGTCATCGCCCGGACCCGCACATCGGTGGGGAGCAGACGGGCCAGGCGGCGCAGCAACCGTCCTTCGTGCTGCCGCCACACGTCGACGGGCAGGTCCACGTGGCAGACCTGCCCCGTGGCGTGCACCCCCGCGTCGGTCCGGCCGGCCACGGTCAACCCGGTGACCGTACCGGCGCCGAGGACCAGGTCCAGGGTCTCGACGAGCACCCCCGCGACGGTCCGCCGGGTCGGTTGGGGTGCCCAACCGGAGAATCCGGCGCCGTCGTACGAGACGTCCAGCCGCAGCCGGATCCGCTCGTCCACCTCGTACCTCCTGTTACGGGTCGGGCCCGACACCCCGCGAGGGGTGCCGGGCCCGACGATGCCCGAGATCAGGCCTTGTTCTCCTCGGTGGCGAGATCGCTGTCCTCGCGCGCCTCGGCGGTGTCGCCGGAAGCCGACACCGGAGCCTCGGAGTCCTGGTCGGCGTCGGCCGACTTCGGGGTCTCGTCGGCCGGGGCGAGGGCCTCGACCTTGTCCTGCTGCGCGGCCTTGCGGGCGGCGGTCTTCTTGTTCGCCTTCGGCTCGGCGACCTGAAGCTCCTCCACCAGCTCGATGATCGCCATCGGAGCGGCGTCACCCTTGCGCGGGCCGGTCTTCACGATCCGGGTGTAACCGCCGGGGCGGTTGGCGTACCGGGGCGCGATCTGGTCGAACAGGGCGTAGACGACGTCCTTGTCCTTGACGACACCCAGCACCCGACGCCGCGAGGCGAGGTCACCGCGCTTGGCCTTGGTGATGAGCTGCTCGGCCAGCGGACGCAGCCGCCGGGCCTTCGTCTCGGTGGTCTGGATCTTGCCGTGCTGGAACAGCGCAGTGGCCAGGTTGGCCAGCATCAGCCGCTCGTGCGCGGGGCTGCCGCCGAGGCGGGGGCCCTTGGTGGGCGTGGGCATTTTTGGTGCTCCTCAGTTGTGGCGGCAGCGCGGACTAGAGCTGCTCGGTCTCGCGGTAGTCGTCGGTGTCGTAGTCGGCCTCGCCGAAGCTGTCCACGACGTGCGCCGGGTCGAAGTTCGGAGCCGAGTCCTTCAGCCCGAGACCCATCCCGGCGAGCTTCATCTTGACCTCGTCGATCGACTTCTGACCGAAGTTGCGGATGTCGAGGAGGTCGGCCTCGGTACGCCCGATGAGCTCACCAACGGAGTTGATGCCCTCGCGCTTGAGGCAGTTGTAGGAACGGACGGTGAGGTCCAGCTCCTCGATCGGCAGGGCCAGGTCCGCCGCCAGCTGGGCGTCCTGCGGCGACGGCCCGATGTCGATGCCCTCGGCGGTCTCGTCCAGCTCCCGGGCCAGACCGAACAGCTCCACGAGCGTCGAACCGGCGGAGGCCAGCGCGGTACGCGGACCCATCGACGGCTTGGTCTCGACGTCGATGATCAGCCGGTCGAAGTCGGTGCGCTGCTCGACACGGGTCGCCTCGACGCGGTAGGTCACCTTCAGCACCGGCGAGTAGATCGAGTCGACCGGGATGCGGCCGATCTCGGCGCCGGACTGCTTGTTCTGCGCGGCCGTCACGTAGCCCCGGCCCCGCTCGACGGTCAGCTCCATGTCGAGCCGGCCCTTGCCGTTGAGGGTCGCGAGCTTCAGGTCCGGGTTGTGCACCGAGACGCCGGCCGGGGGCTGGATGTCGCCCGCGGTCACGTCGCCCGGGCCCTGCTTGCGCAGGTACATGCTGACCGGCTCGTCGTGCTCGGAGCTGACGCACAGCTCCTTGATGTTCATGACGAGCTCGACCACGTCCTCCTTGACACCGGGGATCGTGGTGAACTCGTGCAGCACACCGTCGATCTTGATCGAGGTGACGGCCGCTCCCGGGATCGACGACAGCAGCGTGCGCCGCAGCGAGTTGCCCAGGGTGTAGCCGAAGCCCGGCTCCAGCGGCTCGATGGCGAACCGCGACCGGGTCTCGTTGATCGACTCCTCGGAGAGGGAGGGTCGCTGGCTGATGAGCATCTTTTCTCTTCTCTTCCGGGACGCCCGCTATTTGACGTCCACGACACAAACTGTTCCGGTGGCCCGCCCCGGAGGGCGGGCCACCGAACGAGCTCGGACTACTTGGAGTAGAGCTCGACGATCAACTGCTCCTGGACCTGCGTGTCGATGACCTGCCGGGCCGGGAGGGAGTGCACGAGCACCTTCATCTGGCTCGGGATGGCCTCAAGCCACGCCGGAACCGTCTTCGAGCCGGCCTGGGCCTGCGCGACGATGAACGGGGTGAGTTCCTTGCTCTTGCCCCGAACCTCGATGATGTCGTGCTCCTTGACGCGGTACGACGGGATGTCGACCTTCTTGCCGTTCACCGTGAAGTGACCGTGCTTGACCAGCTGGCGGGCCATGTCCCGCGAGTGGGCGTAGCCGGCCCGGTAAACGACGTTGTCCAGCCGCGACTCGAGGATCTGCAGGAGGACCTCACCGGTCTTGGCCTGCTTGCCGACGGCTTCCTCGTAGTAACCGCGGAACTGCTTCTCCAGCACGCCGTAGACACGACGGGCCTTCTGCTTCTCACGGAGCTGGAGCAGGTACTCCGTCTCCTTGGTGCGGCCGCGGCCGTGCTGCCCGGGCGGGAACGGCCGGGACTCGAACGGGCACTTCGGTCCATCGCACTTGCTGCCCTTGAGGAACAGCTTCATCTTCTCCCGCCGGCAACGGCGGCAGTCTGCACCGGTGTAACGAGCCATCTCTCTCTACCTCTCAGACCCGACGACGCTTAGGCGGACGGCATCCGTTGTGCGGCTGCGGGGTGACGTCGGCGATCTGGCCGACCTCCAGCCCGACGGCCTGCAGCGAACGGATCGCGGTCTCCCGGCCGGAGCCGGGGCCCTTGACGAACACGTCGACCTTGCGCATGCCGTGCTCCATGGCCCGACGCGCGGCGGCCTCGGCGGCCAGCTGAGCGGCGAACGGAGTCGACTTGCGGGAGCCCTTGAAGCCCACCTGGCCAGCGGAGGCCCAGGAGATGACCGCACCGGTCGGGTCCGTGATGGACACGATGGTGTTGTTGAAGGTGCTCTTGATGTGCGCCTGCCCGTGGGCGACGTTCTTGCGTTCCTTGCGCCGGACCTTCTTGACAGCGGCTCCGGCACGAGCCTTCGGTGGCATAAGTCTGTGCGCTCCTAGTTACTTCTTGCCGGGCTTCTTCTTGCCGGCGACGGTCCGCTTCGGGCCCTTGCGGGTCCGTGCGTTGGTCTTGGTCCGCTGGCCACGCACGGGCAGGCCCCGGCGGTGCCGGATGCCGGCGTAGCAGCCGATCTCAACCTTGCGGCGGATGTCAGCGGCGACCTCGCGGCGCAGGTCGCCTTCAACCTTGTAGTTGCCCTCGATGTGGTCGCGGAGCTGCACGAGCTCCTCGTCCGTGAGGTCCCGAGCGCGCTTGTCCGGCGAGATGCCGGTGGCGGCGAGTGTCTCCAGGGCGCGGGTGCGACCGACCCCGAAGATGTAGGTGAGCGCGATCTCCATCCGCTTCTCGCGGGGGAGGTCCACGCCGACTAGACGTGCCATGTGCGGGCGTACTCCTCGTGATGTGTGGCGGAGGTGTGGACCCGTCCCATCCCGCTACCGGCCGTCCCGTCTTTCCGACGCGGTGAGCGCCGGCGACCGGGATCGGTCGCTGCCCGAGCGGGCCCCGGCCTCCGACCGGGGGTCAGCCACGAAAGGAGTACGTCTTCACGTACCGCTCGTGGCTGGGACGAGCATGTGTGATGTGTGTCGCTGGGGATCTGCCCGGACCAACGCCACCCGGCCGGTTACGGCCGGACGGGCTGACTCAGCCCTGGCGCTGCTTGTGGCGCGGGTCGGTGCAGATGACCATGACCCGGCCGTGCCGGCGGATAACCCGGCACTTGTTGCAGATCCTCTTGACGCTCGGCTTGACCTTCACGGTTGCCTTACTTCCCATCTGGCCCGGCGACGCGGAGTGCGCGAGACCGGACGTCGAAGACGGACACGGGACTTCCCGGCCGTCGTCAGGACTACTTGTAGCGGTAGACGATGCGCCCGCGGGTCAGGTCGTACGGCGAGAGTTCGACGACGACCCGGTCCTCCGGAAGGATGCGGATGTAGTGCTGCCGCATCTTGCCGCTGATGTGAGCCAGCACCTTGTGGCCGTTCGCGAGCTCCACCCGGAACATGGCGTTCGGCAGGGGCTCGATGACCCGACCCTCGATCTCAATGGCTCCGTCTTTTTTCGGCATGTCCTCCGCTGTCCTGACGTCGATTGCTCCGGGCGGCCCACAACGTCTTACACGGGAAACTGACCTTGATCAGAAGCCCGCGCCAGCCGCGGCTCCAGGACCCACCGAAGCGCAGGGTGGGCATGCCGGAGTGGACGCTGTGCGCCGATCAGAAAGTGTACGCCCGCCTGCGGGCCGTCGCCAAACCGGCCACCCATCGCGTCGCCGTGGCCGCCGGCCGTACCCCGTCCGGATCCCGGATGATCTTGCCGGAGGGGCCGGCGGCGGGACGGTCAGCCGGCCGGCGCGTCCCGTTCATCCGGTCCGGTGGACCCCAGCTCACGCCGCCGCTCCCGCTTCGCCCGCTTGCGCTGCCGGCGGCGTTCCCGCTCGACCGCTCGCCGCCGAGGCTCTCCCCCGGTCAGCCCGGTTACCGTCCGGACCACCAGCACGGCACCCCACGGCCCGGCCACCCAGACCGGCCAGAAGTAGAGCAGTTCCCGACTGAGCAGCGAGGTCACGGCCCAGATGGTCACCACCACGGCGATCACCTGGAGGTACGGCAGCCACACCTCGGCCAACCAGCGGGCCGTGACACCACCACCCACCGGGCCGGGCTGCCCGACGCTCACCGGCGCGGCCGGGTCGACAGGTGCCACAGCCGAGCGCTCGGCGGGCGTCACCTGCGGCAGGTCGGTCAGCAGGGCGTCCAACTCGGCGTACGTCCGTGCCGCGTACGCCCGCTGCAAGCGCTCGTCGTACTCGTGCAGGTCCAGTCGGCCCTCGCCGAGGGCTACCCGCAAGCGGTCGGCCACCGCCTCCCGGTCCGCGTCCGCGGCCCGCATCCCGTCGCGCCCGTCCATGCCGGCAAGCATGCCACCGACACGCCAGCCGCGCCCTACCCCGGACGTCAGGGTCAGGGGGCGGTCGAGACGGCCGGTTGGCGGGCGGTCACCAGGTCGCCCAGGCGGGCGCGGCCTCCGTCGAAGGCGGTGAGCACCCAGACGCCGTCGGGCAGCAGGGCCATCGAGTGCTCGACGTGCGCCGCCACCGAACCGTCCCGGGTGACGACCGTCCAGCCGTCGGCCAGCTCGACAGTCCGCGGGGACGCCATGGTGATCATCGGCTCGATGGCCAGCGCCATGCCGGGAACCAGACGCGGCCCCTTGCCCGGACGACCGTGGTTGAGCACGTGCGGGTCCTGGTGCATCTCCGTGCCGATGCCGTGCCCGCCGTAGCCGTCGACGATGCCGTACCGGCCACCCTTACGGACGGCGGTCTCCACCGCGTGGGAGATGTCGGTGAGCCGCCCCTTGCCACTGGCGGCGCCCCGCGCGGCGGCCGCGATGCCTGCCCACATCGCGTCCTCGGCCACCTCGGCCATCTTGAGCAGCGCCGGGTCGACCTCGCCGACCCCCACGGTGATCGCCGAGTCGCCGTGCCAGCCGTTAAGCACCGCGCCGCAGTCGATCGAGATGAGGTCACCCTCGGCGAGCACCTGCTTCGGCGAGGGGATGGCGTGCACGATCTGCTCGTTCACCGAGGAGCAGATCGACGCCGGGAAGCCGTGGTAGCCCTTGAACGACGGAACGGCACCCGCCTCGCGGATGGTCGACTCGGCGATGGCGTCCAGATCGGCGGTGCTCACACCGGGGGCGACTGCCTCCCGCATCCGGCGCAGCGCCTCCGCCACCACCAGCCCGGCGGCCCGCATCTTCTCGATCTGGTCAGGGGTCTTCAGCTGGATGTCCAGCTGGGGACGACGCATGGAGCGATTACCTTTCGTTGCCGAACAGCGGGGCACGTCTCGCGTACCCCGCTGTTCGCACTCTATCCGCCGTGGCCCGGCCGGACCTCAGCCGCCGTACGACCGCAGCGCGTCGATGGCCCGGGTGGTGACGTCCTCCACCGGCCCGGTGGCGTCGATCCCGACCAGCTTGCCCTGGGCGCCGTAGTAGTCGACCAGGGGCGCGGTCTTCTCGCCGTACTCGCGGAGCCGCGTGGCGATCGTCTCCGGCTTGTCGTCGTCGCGCTGGAACAGCTCGGCGCCGCACCGGTCACAGATCCCCGGACGCGTGGTGGCGTCGAACTCGACGTGCCAGATCTTGCCGCAGCCCCGGCAGGTACGCCTACCGGAGAGCCGCCGGATCACCTCGTCGTCGTCGACGACCAGCTCCAGGACCAGGTCGAGCGCCGTGCCCAGGTCGGCGAGGAGCTTGTCCAGAGCGGCGGCCTGCGGAGTGGTCCGCGGGAAGCCGTCCAGCAGGAAGCCCTCGCTGGCGTCGGGTTCGGCCAGCCGGTCCCGGACCATGTTGATGGTCACCTCGTCGGGAACCAGTTCGCCCGCGTCCATGTACCGCTTCGCCTCGACACCGAGGGGCGTGCCCTGGGTGACGTTCGACCGGAAGATGTCCCCGGTCGAGATCTTCGGCACCGAGAGGTGCGCGGCGATGAACTCGGCCTGAGTGCCCTTGCCCGCGCCCGGCGGGCCAACCAGAACGAGTCTCATCTACCGCAGGAACCCTTCGTAGTTCCGCTGCATGAGTTGGCTCTCGATCTGCTTCACGGTCTCCAGACCGACGCCGACCATGATGAGCACAGCGGTGCCGCCGAACGGGAAGTTCTGGTACTGCTGGTTGTCCAGCCAGATGAAGAAGAAGTTCGGCAGGATCGAGATGACGCCGAGGTAGAGCGCGCCCGGCAGGGTGATCCGGCTGAGGATGAAGTCCAGGTAGTCGGCGGTCGGCTTGCCCGGGCGGATGCCCGGCACGAACCCGCCGTACTTCTTCATGTTGTCCGCGACCTCGGTCGGGTTGAACGTGATCGAGACGTAGAAGTACGTGAAGAAGATGATCATCAGGAAGTAGACCGTGATGTAGATCGGGCTACTCGGGTTGACCAGGTTGTTCTGGATCCACGCCTGGGTCTTGCCCGGGTCGTTCTGGTCGAAGAACTGCAGGGCCAGCTGCGGCAGGTAGAGCAGCGACGAGCCGAAGATGACCGGGATGACACCCGCCTGGTTGACCTTCAACGGGATGTAGGTCGAGGTGCCGCCGTACATCCGCCGGCCGATCATCCGCTTGGCGTACTGCACCGGGATCCGGCGCTGCGCCTGCTCGATGAACGTGACAGCGGTGATGACCACCAGAACCAGCGCGATGACCAGGGCGAACATGTCCCAGCCCTTGCTGGTCTTGATCTGCCAACCCTCGCTGGGCAGCCGCGCCGCGATCGAGGTGAAGATCAGGACGGACATGCCGTTGCCGACGCCCCGGTCGGTGATCAGCTCACCGAGCCACATGACCATGCCGGTGCCGGCGGTCATCGTCATCACCAGGATGGTCAGGGTCAGCCAATCCGGGATGCCGGTGCCGGTCGGGATGATCGGGAACTGGTCGCACTTGTTCTGGAAGAGCTGCCCCGAACGGGCCAGGGCGACGAACGCCGAGGCCTGCAGCACACCGAGACCGAGGGTCAGGTACCGCGTGTACTGGGTGATCTTCGCCTGGCCGGCCTGGCCCTCCTTGCGGAGCTGCTCCAGGCGCGGGATCACGACGGTCAGCAGCTGCAGGATGATCGACGCCGTGATGTAGGGCATGATGCCCAGCGCGAAGACCGAGAGCTGGAGCAGCGCCCCGCCGGAGAAGAGGTTGAGCAGGTTCACCACACCCGTGGTGTCACCCTGGATGGAGTCGAGGCACTTCTGCACGTTGCCGTACGAGACGCCCGGGCTGGGGAGCGT
This sequence comes from Micromonospora sp. NPDC047521, assembly GCF_055587305.1. Taxonomy (NCBI): domain Bacteria; kingdom Bacillati; phylum Actinomycetota; class Actinomycetes; order Micromonosporales; family Micromonosporaceae; genus Micromonospora; species Micromonospora sp. NPDC047521. Next base: position 137,845 of record NZ_JBVJGN010000010.1, read on the forward strand.
GGCACCCAGCCGGTAGACCGCGATGATGCCTACTGTGAACAGCAGCTTCTTGCGCAGGTCAGGCGTACGGAACGCACTGAGAAAGGCGGACAGCAACTTCTTCCTCCTGCGCGAGGCGGGCCGCCGGTGATCCCTGGCGGGTCGGGGTGGATCACGGGCGAGCGCCCGCAATCCATGGCTGGGATGGGACTCTAACAGCCCTGTCCCGCTCCGGGCAGGTGTGCCCGGCTACATAAACCGATTCCGATATTACCGGGCGCACACGGCCCAGGAAGAGCATGGCGTCCGTCCAGTTGCTCACAACTGGACGGACGCCATGGTCGTACGCCTTACAGCTCGGTGACGGAGCCACCGGCGGCAGCGATCTTCTCCTTGGCCGACGCGCTGAACGCGTGCGCCGACACCTGGAGCGCCACCCCGCCGAGGTCCCCGGTGCCGAGGACCTTGACCGGGTGGCCCTTGCGGACCGCACCGGCCTCGACCAGCTCCAGCGGACCAACCTGGCCGCCGTTCGGGAACAGCTCGGCGAGCCGGTCCAGGTTGACCACCTGGAAGACCACCTTGAACTTGTTCTTGAAGCCCTTCATCTTCGGCAGGCGCATGTGGATGGGCATCTGCCCACCCTCGAACGCCGCCGAGATGTTCTTACGGGCCTTGGAACCCTTGGTACCGCGACCGGCGGTCTTGCCCTTGGAACCCTCACCGCGACCCACACGGGTCTTCGCGGTCTTGGAACCGGGCGCCGGACGCAGGTGGTGAACCTTGATCGTCATTACTCGACCTCCTCGACCTTCACGAGGTGGTTGACCGTGAAGATCATGCCGCGAATCTCGGGCCGGTCCTCCTTGACCACCACGTCGTTGATCCGCTTGAGACCGAGCGAACGCAGCGAGTCACGCTGGTTCTGCTTGGTCCCGATACCGGACCGGAGCTGGGTGACCTTCAGGCGTGCCATCAGTGCGCCACCCCCGCCCGCGACGCCAGCATGGCGGCCGGCGCGACGTCCTCCACCGGCAGGCCACGACGCGCCGCGACCTGCTCGGGGGACTCGAGCCCCTTCAGGGCCGCCACGGTGGCGTGCACGATGTTGATCGGGTTCGACGAACCGAGGCTCTTGGAGAGCACGTCGTGGATCCCGGCGCACTCCAGCACGGCACGCACCGGACCACCGGCGATGACACCCGTACCGGCCGAGGCCGGCTTGAGCAGCACCACGCCGGCGGCGTCCTCACCCGTCACCGGGTGCGGGATCGACTGGCCGATACGCGGAACCTTGAAGAAGTGCTTCTTGGCCTCCTCGACACCCTTGGCGATGGCCGCGGGCACCTCCTTGGCCTTTCCGTAGCCCACGCCGACCGTGCCGTCGCCGTCGCCCACGATCACCAGGGCGGTGAAGCTGAAGCGACGACCACCCTTCACGACCTTGGCGACGCGGTTGATCGCGACGACCCGCTCAAGGTGCGGGGTCTTCTCGACGGGCGCGTTTCCGCGGCCGCCCTCACGGCGGTTGTCGCGGCGACCACCCTCGTTGCCACCGGACCCGCCGCCACGGCGCTGTTGACCTGGCATCAGCAGCCTTCCTTATCTCTCGTGACGGGGTTGTTTAGAACTCGAGCCCGGCTTCGCGGGCGGCGTCGGCAAGCGCGGCGACACGCCCCGCGTACCGGTTGCCACCGCGGTCGAAGACGACCTTGGAGACGCCGGCGGCCTTGGCCCGCTCGGCGAGCAGGGCGCCCACCTTGCCGGCGAGGGCGCTCTTGTCGCCCTCCGTACCGCGCAGCGAGGCGTCCAGGGTCGACGCCGACGCCAGGGTGTGACCCTTGGAGTCGTCGACGATCTGGGCGACCATGTGTCGCAGCGAACGGGTGACGACCAGGCGCGGACGCTCGGCCGTACCTGTAACGTTCTTGCGGACGCGGAAGTGCCGACGCGCACGCCCAACGGCGCGCTTGGCGGCGACGCCGCGGCGGCGCTTGAGCAGCGTGGCGCTCACTTCTTACCTGCCTTTCCGGCCTTGCGGCGGATGACCTCGCCCTGGTACTTCACGCCCTTGCCCTTGTAGGGCTCCGGCGGACGGATCTTCCGGATGTTGGCGGCGACCTCACCGACCTGCTGCTTGTCGATGCCGGCCACGTGGAACAGGGTCGGCCGCTCCACCGTGAAGGTGATGCCCGCCGGGGCGGAGACGACCACCGGGTGCGAGAACCCGAGCGCGAACTCGAGGTCCGAACCCTTGGCGGTGACCCGGTAACCGGTGCCGGCGATCTCCAGGCTCTTGCGGTAGCCCTCGGTGACCCCGACGATCATGTTGGCGATCAGCGTACGGCTCAGGCCGTGGAGCTCCTTGGCCTTGCGCTCGTCGTTCGGCCGGTTGACGCTCAGCTCCCCGTTGTCCGCCCGCTCGATCGTGATCGGCTCGGCGAGGGTGTGCTGGAGCTGGCCCTTGGGGCCCTTGACCTTGACGGTCTGCCCGTCGATCGTGATGTCGACGCCGGTCGGTACCGGGATCGACTTACGTCCAATTCGCGACATTTCTACCTGTCTCCCGTTACCAGACGAAGGCGAGGACTTCCCCGCCAACACTCCGCTTGCGGGCCTGCCGGTCGGTCAGCAGCCCCTGGGACGTCGAAATGATCGCCACGCCCAGCCCACCGAGCACCCGCGGGAGCCCGTCCGACTTGGCGTACACCCGGAGACCGGGCTTGGACACGCGCTTGATGCCGGCCAGGCTCCGCTCCCGGTTCTGGCCGTACTTCAGCTCGACGACCAGTCGCTTGCCGACGGCGCCCTCCTCGGGCTCCTCGACCGACCAGGTGGCGATGTAACCCTCGGCCTTCAGGACCTCGGCGATGTTCGCCTTGATCTTGGAGTAGGGCATCTTCACCTGATCGTGGTACGCCTGGTTGGCGTTACGCAGACGCGTGAGCATGTCTGCGATCGGGTCGGTCATCGTCATGGATTTCGTCAGCCTTTCTCGCCGGGGTTCCCGGGGCATCAGCCCCGGGCCTACGGCGAAGAGCAATACCTAATCGGTGCAGGAGTTCCCGGCTGACAGCCGGGACGCGGTCGCCCTTACCAGGAAGCCTTGGACACGCCCGGCAGCTCACCGCGGTGGGCCATCTCCCGGATGCAGACCCGGCAGAGACCGAACTTGCGGTAGACCGCCTTCGGACGCCCGCACCGCTGGCAGCGGGTGTACGCGCGAACCGAGAACTTCGGCTTCGCGGCCGCCTTGATGATCAGCGCCTTCTTGGCCATCTCAGTTCTCCTTGAACGGGAAGCCCAGGAGCTTGAGCAGCGCCCGGCCCTCGTCGTCGGTCGTGGCGGTCGTGACCACCGTGATGTCCATGCCCCGCTGGCGATCGATCTTGTCCTGGTCGATCTCGTGGAACACCGACTGCTCGGTCAGACCGAACGTGTAGTTGCCGTGCCCGTCCAGCTTGCGCCCGTCCAGGCCGCGGAAGTCGCGGATACGCGGCAGCGAGATGGACAGCAGCCGGTCCAGGAACTCCCACATCCGGTCACCGCGAAGGGTGACCTTCGCGCCGATCGGCATGCCCTCGCGGAGCTTGAACTGCGCGATGGACTTGGTCGCCCGCCGCACCTGCGGCTTCTGGCCGGTGATCGTGGCGAGGTCACGGACCGCGCCGTCGATCAGCTTGGCGTCGCGAGCAGCCTCGCCGACACCCATGTTGACGACGATCTTGACCAGCCGCGGCACCTGCATGGGGTTGCCGTAGCTGTGCTGCTCACGCAGCTGGGCCACGATCTCGTTGCGGTACCGCTCCTTGAGGCGCGGCATGGTCTTTTCGGTAGCCGTGGTCATCACAGGTCCTTACCGGTGCTACGCGCGATGCGGACCTTCTGGCCGTTGTCGTCGATCCGGTAACCGACGCGGGTCGGCTTGCCGTCGGAGTCCAGGACCTGCACGTTCGAGACGTGGATCGGGGCCTCCTGGGTGACGATGCCGCCGGTCTTGGCGCCACGCTGGGTGGTGCTGATGCGGGTGTGCTTCTTGACCCGGTTCACGCCCTCGACGAGGACCTTGTCCTGCCGCGGGTAGGCCGCGATGACCTTGCCCTTGGCACCCTTGTCCTTGCCGGCGATGACGACGACCGTGTCGCCCTTCTTGACCTTCACGGTCACAACACCTCCGGCGCGAGGGAAATAATCTTCATGAACCGCTTGTCCCGCAGCTCCCGGCCCACCGGGCCGAAGATGCGGGTACCGCGCGGGTCCCCACCGTCCTTGATGATGACGGCGGCGTTCTCGTCGAAGCGGATGTACGAGCCGTCCGGCCGACGCTTCTCCTTGGCGGTGCGAACGACGACTGCCTTGACGACGTCGCCCTTCTTGACACCGGCACCCGGGATCGCGTCCTTGACGGTGGCCACGATGACGTCGCCGATACTCGCGTAGCGCCGACCGGAGCCACCGAGAACCCGGATGCACAGGATCTCCCGGGCACCCGTGTTGTCGGCGACGCGCAGTCGCGACTCCTGCTGAATCACGTCTATCTCCTATGTCTGCCGGTTCTCCGGCCGCCGTGGCGGCCGGAGCCTGGCGGAACCAACGCCCGACGCAACGCCGGGCGAGCTCGAGCCTTCGCTACTTGGCCTTTTCCAGGATCTCCACGATCCGCCAACGCTTGGTGGCGCTCAGCGGCCGGGTCTCCATGATCAGGACCCGGTCGCCGGTGCCGGCTGCGTTCTGCTCGTCGTGCACCTTCAGCTTGCTCGTACGGCGCATGATCTTGCCGTAGAGAGCGTGCCGAACCCGGTCCTCGACCTCGACCACGACGGTCTTGTCCATCTTGTCGCTGACCACCAGGCCCTCACGGACCTTGCGGCGGGACCGCGCGGCGGCGGTGGCGGTGTCTTCGGTCATGATGCAGTCACCTCAGTCGGCGCGGCCGAGAGCCCCAGCTCGCGCTCGCGCATGATCGTGTAGATCCGGGCGATCTCCCGACGGATGACCTGCAGCCGCCGGTTGTTGTCCAGCTGCCCGGTTGCGGCCTGCACGCGGAGGTTGAACAGCTCCGCCTTGGCCTCCCGCAGCTTCGTGACCAGCTCCTCCTCGGAGAGCTCACGCAGCTCGGTCGCCTTAACGCCCGCTGCCATCAGGATTCACCCACTTCGCGCGTAACAATGCGGCACTTCATCGGGAGCTTGTGGATCGCGCGACGCATGGCCTCTCGCGCGATCTGCTCGTTGGGGAAGGACATCTCGAAGAGAATCCGACCCGGCTTGACGTTGGAGACCCACCACTCCGGCGAACCCTTACCGGAACCCATCCGGGTCTCGGCAGGCTTCTTGGTGAGGGCCTGGTCCGGGAAGATCGTGATCCAGACCTTGCCGCCACGCTTGATGTGACGGGTCATCGCGATACGCGCCGACTCGATCTGGCGGTTGGTCACGTACGCCGGCTCGAGAGCCTGGATCCCGAACTCGCCGAACACCACCCGGTTACCACCCTTGGACGCGCCACTGCGGTCCGGGTGGTGCGGCTTGCGGAAGCCCTTCGGGGGCTTGCGCGGCATCAGCATCTGTCAGCCCTCCTGCTGCGTTTCTGCCGGAGCAGCCGCGGCGGCGACAGCAGCGCTGTCCACCGGCTCGCCGCTCGGCGTCTCGGCCTGCTGCGCGATGGTGGTCGCAGCAGCCCGGCCGGCCTCGGTGCCGCCAGCCGTCGTGCCGGACGAACCCGACCGGCCACGGCGCGGACGCTCGGGACGGTCGCCGCGCTCACCACGACGCGGGCGGGACGGACCGGCCTCGGCCGGAGCCTCCCGGCCCGGGACGGCGTCGCCCTTGTAGATCCAGACCTTCACACCGATCCGGCCGAACGTCGTACGGGCCTCGAAGAAGCCGTACTCGATGTTGGCCCGCAGCGTGTGCAGCGGAACCCGGCCCTCGCGGTAGAACTCGGTCCGGCTCATCTCGGCGCCGCCGAGGCGACCCGAGACCTGAACCCGGATGCCCTTGCAGACCGGGTTCTTCATCGCCGACTGCATGGCCTTGCGCATCGCCCGACGGAAGCTGACCCGGCTGGACAGCTGCTCGGCCACGCCCTGCGCGACGAGCTGAGCGTCCGACTCGGGGTTCTTCACCTCGATGATGTTCAGCTGGACCTGCTTGCCGGTGAGCTTCTCCAGCTCGCCGCGGATCCGGTCGGCCTCCGCACCCTTACGGCCGATGACGATGCCCGGCCGGGCGGTGTGGATGTCGACCCGGACCCGGTCGCGGGTGCGCTCGATGTCGACCTTGGAAATCCCGGCGCGCTCCAGGCCCTTGGACATCATGCGGCGGATCTTGACATCCTCGCCGATGTAGTCCTTGTAGAGCTTGTCCGCGAACCAGCGGGACTTCCAGTCGGTCGAGATGCCGAGCCGGAACCCAGTGGGGTGAACCTTCTGACCCATTACTCGGCGCCCTCCGTCTTGCTCTGCGCTTCGGCCGGTGCGGCCTCCGTGGCCGGAGCGGCCTTCTTGGCCGCGGCCTTCCTCGGCGCTGCCGGCGCGACCGCCTCGACCGCCACGGTGATGTGACAGGTCCGCTTGCGGATCCGGTACGCCCGACCCTGCGCCCGAGGCTGGAACCGCTTCATCGTCGGGCCCTCGTCCACGAACGCCTCGCTGACGAGCAGCGCGTCGGGGTCCAGCCGCTCGTTGTTCTCCGCGTTGGCGATCGCGCTAGCGAGCACCTTGTACACCTGCTCGCTCGCAGCCTGCGGCGCGAACTGCAGCACCGTGAGCGCCTCCTTCGCGGGCAGGCCGCGGACGAGGTTGACCACCCGGCGCGCCTTCATCGGCGAGATGCGCACGTGCCGCGCAACCGCCCGCGCGCCCGGAAGCACCGGAGCGTCGCCCTTTCCTGGCATCGCTGTAACCCCTTGTTCCCTCTATCCGTATGCCCGCGGCGTCAGCGCCGACGGCTCTTCCGGTCGTCCTTCTCGTGACCCTTGAACGTGCGGGTCAGCGCGAACTCGCCGAGCTTGTGCCCGACCATCGCCTCGGTCACGAACACCGGGACGTGCTTGCGTCCGTCGTGCACCGCGATCGTGTGCCCGAGCATCTCCGGGATGATCGTCGAGCGCCGCGACCAGGTCTTGATCACGTTCTTCGAGCCCTTGTCGTTCTGCACTTCCACCTTCTTGAGCAGGTGGTCGTCTACGAACGGGCCCTTCTTCAGGCTGCGAGGCATGTCTTATCTCCCTCAGCCGCGCTTACGCGTGGCGTAGCGACGGCGGACGATCAGCTTGTCACTCGGCTGGCCCTTACGGCGGGTGCGGCCCTCGGGCTTACCCTGCGGGTTGACCGGGTGGCGACCACCGGAGGTCTTACCCTCACCACCACCGTGCGGGTGGTCGACCGGGTTCATGGCGACACCACGGACGGTCGGGCGCTTGCCCTTCCACCGCATACGGCCGGCCTTACCCCAGTTGATGTTCGACTGGTCGGCGTTGCCGATCTCGCCGACGCTCGCGCGGCAGCGCACGTCCACACGCCGGATCTCGCCGGACGGCATACGCAGGGTCGCGTACGCGCCCTCGCGGCCGAGCAGCTGGATGCCGACACCCGCGGAACGGGCCAGCTTGGCCCCGCCACCCGGACGCAGCTCCACGTTGTGGATCGTGGTACCGACCGGGATGTTGCGCAGCGGCAGGTTGTTGCCGGGCTTGATGTCGGCGCCCGGACCAGACTCGACGCGGTCGCCCTGCTTCATGTCCTTCGGCGCGATGATGTACCGCTTCTCGCCGTCGGCGTAGTGCAGCAGCGCGATGCGCGCCGTGCGGTTGGGGTCGTACTCGATGTGAGCGACCTTCGCCGGCACGCCGTCCTTGTCGACCCGCTTGAAGTCGATCAGACGGTACTGGCGCTTGTGACCTCCACCGTGGTGCCGCGTGGTGATCCGGCCGTGGGCGTTACGCCCGCCCTTCTTCGGCAGCGGAGCCAGCAGCGACTTCTCCGGCGTGGACCGGGTGATCTCGGCGAAGTCGGCGACACTGGAGCCACGTCGGCCCGGCGTCGTCGGCTTGTACTTACGGATAGCCATTGTCTACACCCCTCAGCTGACCGGGCCGCCGAAGGCCTCGATACGGTCACCGTCAGCCAGCTTCACGATCGCCCGCTTGGTCGCCTTGCGCTGACCGAAGCCGGTCTTGGTGCGCTTGCGCTTCCCCTGGCGGTTGAGCGTGTTGACCGTCAGGACGCGGACGTTGAAGATCTGCTGGATAGCGATCTTGATCTCGGTCTTGTTCGCGTCCGGGTGCACCAGGAAGGTGTACCAGTTCCGGTTCAGCTCGCTGTAGCTCTTCTCCGAGACGACCGGCGCCACGATGATGTCGCGCGGGTCGGCGATCGTGCTCACTTGCCACCCTCCTCGGTGGTCTCGGCGGGCACGCCCAGGAACTCATCCAGGGCGTCCTTGGTGAAGACCACGTCGTCGGCCACCAGCACGTCGTACGTGTTCAGCTGGCCGGACTCGATCAGGTGCACCCGCGGCTCGTTGCGCAGCGACACCCAGTTCAGCTCGTCGGTGCTGCTCAGCACGACGAGAACCCGACGGGCCTCGGTGAGCTTGGTCAGCGTGGCCAGGGCGGCCTTGGTCGACGGCTTCTCGCCCGAGACGAACGCCTCGACGACGTGCACCTGCCCGGCGCGGGCCCGGTCGGAGAGGGCACCCCGCAGCGCGGCGGCCTTCATCTTCTTCGGGGTCCGCTGGCTGTAGTCACGCGGCACGGGACCGTGCACCACGCCACCGCCGGCGAACTGCGGAGCGCGGATCGAGCCCTGCCGGGCGCGACCGGTGCCCTTCTGCTTGTACGGCTTCTTGCCGCCGCCGGAAACCTCGGCGCGGGTCTTGGTCTTGTGCGTGCCCTGTCGGGCCGCCGCGAGCTGGGCCACCACGACCTGGTGCATCAGCGCGACGTTGGCCTGCACGTCGAAGATGTCCTCCGGCAGCTCGACCGAGCCGCTGGTGGTGCCTTCGACGGTGCGCACGTCAACGGTGGTCACTTGGCCGCACCGCCCTTCTTCACCTTGCTCTTGGCCGCGGTACGGACCAGAACCAGCGCGCCCTTGGGGCCGGGAATGGCACCACGGACGAGCAGGAGGTTGTTCTCGGTGTCGACCGCCTGGACGGTGAGGTTCTGCACGGTGTAGCGCACGCCACCCATGCGGCCGGCCATCCGGGTGCCCTTGAAGACACGACCCGGGGTGGCGCAGGCGCCGATGGAACCGGGCGAACGGTGCTTGCGCTCGACGCCGTGACCGGCGCCCAGACCGTGGAAGCCGTGCCGCTTCATCGGGCCGGCGTAGCCCTTGCCCTTGGTCTTTCCGGTGACGTCGATGGTGACGCCGGCCGGGAACTCCTCGACCGTGACCTCCTGGCCGAGCGAGTACTCACCGGCGTCCGTGGTGCGCAGCTCGACGATGTGCCGGCGCGGCGCCACGTCCGCCTTCGCGTAGTGCCCGCTGATCGGCTTCTTGACCTTGCGCGGGTCGATGTTGCCGTAGGCCAGCTGGACCGCGGAGTAACCGTCCTTCTCGGCGCTACGAACCTGGCTGATGACGCACGGGCCGGCCTCGACCACGGTCACGGGAACAACCTTGTTGTTGTCCCAGACCTGGGTCATGCCGAGCTTGGCGCCCAGGATCCCCTTGACTTGCCTGTCCATTTGTCCGGTCCCTACAGCTTGATCTCGATGTCGACGCCAGCCGGCAGGTCGAGGCGCATGAGCGAGTCGACCGTCTTCGGGGTCGGGTCGATGATGTCGATCAGCCGCTTGTGCGTGCGCATCTCGAAGTGCTCGCGCGAGTCCTTGTACTTGTGCGGCGAGCGGATAACGCAGAAACGGTTGATCTCCGTGGGCAGCGGCACCGGGCCCGCGACCTGCGCCCCGGTACGCGTCACCGTCTCGACGATCTTCCGAGCCGAGGAGTCGACGACCTCGTGGTCATAGGCCTTGAGCCGGATGCGGATCTTCTGTCCCGCCATGGTGGCTTCTGTTCCTTCTCTCGATGCCGCTGTGTTGCGGGCGCCTGTACCGGCTGGTACAGGCCCACTTCGCCGACCCCCGCGGTCGGGCGTGTCGCGCCCTCGGGCCGGGCTCCGCCCCGGGACTCCGGAGCGGTCCTGACCGCGCGGTGGGTCAAGGCGCCGATCGCATTACCGCGACCTGAACGCCGTGCGAGGGTGGTTGGCGACTGGGCCGCCAACCACCCTACGCTCGACTGTGCCGCCACCCGGAGGTTCAGCGAAAGCCGAACACAGGCGACGAACTGTCGTTACGCAACCTGACTAGTATGCCGCACGACCGGCGGCGGGTCTAATCGGGGTTACCTAGCTCACTTGACGATCTTGGTGACGAACCCGGCGCCGACGGTGCGGCCACCCTCGCGGATCGCGAACTTGAGGTTCTCCTCCATGGCGATGGGCTGGATCAGCTTCACCGACATGGTGGTGTTGTCACCAGGCATGACCATCTCGGTGCCCTCGGGGAGGGTGACGACACCGGTGACGTCCGTGGTCCGGAAGTAGAACTGCGGACGGTAGTTCTGGAAGAACGGGGTGTGCCGGCCACCCTCCTCCTTGGAGAGGATGTAGACGGTCGCCTCGAACTCCGTGTGCGGGGTCGTGGTGCCCGGCTTGACGACCACCATGCCGCGCTCGACGTCCTCGCGCTTGATGCCACGCAGCAGCAGACCGACGTTCTCGCCCGCGCGGGCCTCGTCGAGCAGCTTGCGGAACATCTCGATACCGGTGCAGACCGTCTTCTGCGACTTCTCGCGGATACCGACGATCTCCACCTCCTCGTTCGGCTTGAGGATGCCGCGCTCGGCGCGACCGGTGACGACGGTGCCACGACCGGTGATCGTGAAGACGTCCTCGATCGGCATGAGGAACGGCTTCTCGGTCTCGCGCTCCGGCTGCGGGATCGCGGTGTCGACAGCGGTCATCAGGTCCAGCAGCTTGCCGGTCCACTCGGGGTCACCCTCGAGGGCCTTCAGCGCCGAAACCCGAACGACCGGCAGGTCGTCACCCGGGTACTCCTGCGAGGAGAGCAGCTCGCGCACCTCGAGCTCGACGAGCTCCAGGAGCTCCTCGTCGTCGACCATGTCGCTCTTGTTGAGCGCCACGACGATGTACGGCACGCCAACCTGGCGGGCCAGCAGCACGTGCTCGCGGGTCTGCGGCATCGGACCGTCGGTCGCCGCGACCACCAGGATCGCGCCGTCCATCTGCGCGGCACCGGTGATCATGTTCTTGATGTAGTCCGCGTGGCCGGGGCAGTCGACGTGCGCGTAGTGCCGCGCCTCGGTCTGGTACTCGACGTGCGCGATCGAGATCGTGATGCCGCGGGCCTTCTCCTCCGGCGCCTTGTCGATCTCGTCGAACGGCGTGTACGGGTTCAGGTCCGGGTACTGGTCGTGCAGGACCTTGGTGATGGCCGCCGTCAGCGTCGTCTTACCGTGGTCGATGTGACCAATGGTGCCGATGTTGACGTGCGGCTTAGTCCGCTCGAACTTAGCCTTCGCCACTGGTGTCCTCCTGTGGACTTCTTGGTTCGTACGCCCGGCGCGCCGGTCGGCGCTTAGGACTCTGTCGACAGCCTTTCCGGCCTGAACGGCCGGAGAGCTTTTGTGGGTTCTGCGGCGATGAAGCCTACAGGCCCGGTCTCACGCGATCCGATCGTGGTGGCCGCGGGCGGGAGAACCCTCCCGCGACCACCCACGAATCACCTGCTCAGCGACGTTACTCGCCCGTCGCCTTGGCGATGATCTCCTTCGCCACGCTCTGCGGAACCTCGGCGTAGGAGTCGAACTGCATGCTGTAGCTAGCCCGGCCCTGGGTCTTCGACCGCAGGTCGCCGACGTAGCCGAACATCTCCGACAACGGCACCAGAGCCCGGACGATGCGGGCGCCGCTGCGCTCCTCCATCGCCTGGATGATGCCGCGGCGGGAGTTGAGGTCGCCGATGACGTCACCCATGTTCTCCTCAGGAGTGGTGACTTCAACGGCCATCATCGGCTCGAGCAGTGCGGGGTCGGCCTTGCGGGCCGCCTCCTTCATCACCATCGAGCCGGCGATCTTGAATGCCATTTCCGAGGAGTCAACCTCGTGGTACTGGCCGTCCAGCAGCGTCAGCTTCACACCAACGAGCGGGAAGCCCGCCAGGATGCCGTACTGCATGGCGTCCTGGGCACCGGCGTCCACCGACGGGATGAACTCCCGCGGGATGCGGCCACCGGTGACGGCGTTGGCGAACTCGTAGGTCGGCGAGTCGTTGTCCAGCGGAAGCGGCTCGACGCTCACGATGACGCGGGCGTACTGACCCGAACCACCGGTCTGCTTCTTGTGGGTGTACTCGATCTTGTCCACCTTGCGGCGGATCGTCTCGCGGTACGCCACCTGCGGCTTACCGATGTTCGCCTCGACGTTGAACTCGCGGCGCATCCGGTCGACCAGGATGTCCAGGTGCAGCTCGCCCATGCCGGCGATGACCGTCTGACCGGTCTCCTCGTCCAGCTTGACGCGGAAGGTCGGGTCCTCCTCGGCCAGCCGCTGGATGGCGGTGCTGAGCTTCTCCTGGTCGGCCTTGGTCTTCGGCTCGATGGCGACCTCGATGACCGGCTCCGGGAAGGTCATCGACTCCAGGATGACCGGGTTCGCCGGGTCGCACAGCGTGTCACCGGTGGTGGTCTGCTTGAGACCCTGCACCGCGATGATGTCGCCAGCCTGGGCCGAGCTGCGCTCTTCCCGCTTGTTGGCGTGCATCTGGTAGATCTTGCCGATCCGCTCCTTGCGGTCCTTGGTGGAGTTGACCACCTGGTTGCCGGTCTCGACCGTGCCCGAGTAGACGCGGACGTAGGTGAGCTTGCCAAGGTGCTTGTCGGTCTGGATCTTGAACGCCAGGCCGGAGAAGGGCTCGGCCTTGGACGGCTTCCGCAGCAGCGGGGTCTCGCCGTCGGTGGCCGTACCCTCGATGGCCGGAACGTCCAGCGGCGACGGCAGGAAGTCGACAACGGCATCGAGCATGGGCTGGACGCCCTTGTTCTTGAACGCCGAGCCGCACAGCACCGGGTTGGCCTTGCCGGCGATGGTGGCACGCCGGATGGCGGCCTTGATCTCCTCGACGGAGACCTCCTCGCCTTCCAGGTACTTCTCCATCACCGAGTCGTCGACGTCGGCCAGGGTCTCCATCAGCTTCTCGCGCCACTCGGCAGCGGAGTCGGCCAGCTCGGCCGGGATCTCCTCAACCGCGTAGTCCTCACCCTTCTGGGTCTCCCCGCGCCAGGTGAGTGCGCGCATGCCGATCAGGTCGACGACGCCGATGTGGTCGCCCTCGAGCCCGATCGGGATCTGGAGCACCAGCGGGGTGGCGTTCAGCCGGTCGATCATCATCTGCACGCAGCGGAAGAAGTCGGCGCCGGTCCGGTCGAGCTTGTTGACGAAGCACATACGCGGGACGTTGTACTTGTCGGCCTGCCGCCAGACGTTCTCCGTCTGCGGCTCCACGCCGGCGACACCGTCGTAGACCGCGACCGCACCATCCAGCACGCGCAGCGACCGCTCGACCTCGACCGTGAAGTCGACGTGACCGGGCGTGTCGATGATCTGGATCGTGTGGCCCTTCCACTCACACTTGGTAGCAGCGGAGGTGATGGTGATACCACGCTCCTGCTCCTGCTCCATCCAGTCCATGACGGCAGCGCCCTCGTGGACCTCACCGATCTTGTACGTGATGCCGGTGTAGAACAGGATCCGCTCGGTGGTCGTGGTCTTACCGGCATCGATGTGCGCCATGATGCCGATGTTGCGTACGTTGGCGAGCGCGTCTGCGGCGGCCACTTCAATCCCTACTTATCGTCGTCTCGACTCAACTGGTGGCGGTTCCGGCGCCCGAGAGCGCCGGAACCAGGGTGTTACCAGCGGTAGTGCGCGAAGGCCTTGTTGGACTCGGCCATCTTGTGCGTGTCCTCGCGCCGCTTGACGGCGGCACCGAGGCCGTTGCTCGCGTCCAGCAGCTCGTTCATGAGCCGCTCGACCATGGTCTTCTCGCGGCGGGCGCGGGAGTAGGTGACCAGCCAGCGCAGGCCCAGCGTGGTCGCCCGGGCGGGGCGGACCTCGACCGGAACCTGGTAGGTGGCGCCACCGACACGACGGCTGCGCACCTCGAGGGTCGGCTTGACGTTGTCCATCGCCCGCTTGAGGGTGACGACCGGGTCGGTGCCGGACTTCTCGCGGCAGCCCTCGAGGGCCGCGTACACGATGGACTCGGCGAGCTGACGCTTGCCGCGGAGCAGGATCTTGTTCACCAACTGGGTGACCAGCGGCGAGTTGTACACCGGGTCAGCGACCAGCGGCCGCCGCGGAGCGGGTCCCTTACGCGGCATGTCAGCTCTTCTCCTTCTTCGCGCCGTAACGGCTGCGCGCCTGCTTGCGGTTGCGGACACCCTGGGTGTCCAGCGAGCCGCGGACGATCTTGTAACGCACGCCGGGGAGGTCCTTCACACGGCCGCCACGTACGAGCACGATCGAGTGCTCCTGGAGGTTGTGGCCGACGCCCGGGATGTAGGCGGTCACCTCGATCTGGCTGCTGAGCTTGACACGAGCGACCTTGCGCAGCGCCGAGTTCGGCTTCTTCGGGGTCGTGGTGTACACGCGGGTGCACACGCCGCGCCGCTGGGGAGACCCCTTCAGCGCAGGGGTCTTGGTCTTGGTCGTCTTGGCCTGACGGCCCTTTCGGACCAACTGCTGAATGGTGGGCACCGGGTTTCTCCGCTCCCTTCGGCCGCACAGTCGCGGCCGCGCCGTCTGCTCGTTAGCCGGCCTGATGACCGGCTCTCCTACATTCCGACCAGGGCCACCTCGCGGAGGTCCCGGCACCCGCGGTCGGGCGTGTCGCCCAGCTCACGGTCCCGGTGCGGACGCTTTCGCGGACCTACCGGGTTCTGTCACCGGCACGCGGGTCGCCCCGCACCGGGTCTTTGGCTTGTCGTGCCCGCTGCCCGGCTCACCGGAACCAGCGCACGCACGAGTTGCCCGGGCAGGCCCGGGCACAAGGGAAAAGAGTACCTACCACAGCCGGCCAGGTCAAAACGGATTGGCCCGGCGGCCGTCTCACGCCCGCCAGTCGGATCTCGCTCTGCCCCGTCGCCCGCGATGGGCACCTACGGATACAAGTGTACCGGCTTCCCCACCGGACCACCCGTCGCCCCCGCAGCGGGCACCGCCGACCCGACCCGGGACCTGCGGCGACCACTCCACCCGGGTGACCGGCGGGTGACCGGCCTCACGTCAGGGAGATCAGCAGGGACAGGCCGAGCGCCAACAGGCTGAACAGCGCCCCCACAGCCCCGCAACTGATGCCGGCCACCGCCAGCCCTCGACCGGTGAACCGGACCGCCGGCGGGCCCGTCGGCCGGCCGATCTGCCGCCGGCCGAGCAGGCCGGCCACGATCGCGGCCACCCCGGCCAGCACGCCCAGTACCGCGAACGCCCCGGACGCCCAGGCCCCACCCTCGTTCGCGAAGGCCACCCCGAAGCAGACCACCAGCAACGAGACCAGGACCGACGCGACACCGGCCACCAGCGCGCCGACGGCCAGACCCGAGGTGACCGGAGCCACGTCCAGGTAGACGACGCCGTACGGCGTGCCGGGCACCGCCTCGACCCGCTTCGGTGGGCGACGCTGCTCGTCGCTCGGAGGCGGCACCGGGGAGTTCCAGCCGGGGGCCTGCCCCGGCTGCCCAGGCTGTCCCAACTGGCCCGGCTGCCCCCACCCTGGCGGTGGCCCGTACCCGGACGGTGGCTGCCCCCGGTCGTGCGGCGGGGACGGCGCACCGGACACCGCGTACGGCTGGGCCGAGCCGGGCGCGACGGCCGCGCCCCACCCGGTCGGTGTGGCGCCCGCACCGGACGGTGTCGCGCCGCCGTCGGGCGCCGGACCCCAGCCGGGCGGCGGTGTGCCCCAGCCCGGTGGGGGCGTTCCCCAACCCGGTGGCGGCGCGGAGGGCTGCGGCGCGGAGGGCTGCGGCGCGGAGGGCTGCGGGGCGCCCCAGGCCTGCGTGTCCGGGCGCGGGGCGTCCCCCTGCGGGGAGGAGATAGGCGACGCGTCGGCGGCGGGCGCGGCCTGCTGCCCACTCGGGTCGGGCCGCGCCCAGGCGCTCGGCGCGGCCGGAGCCTGCTCCGCCGGTGCCGGGTCCGCCGGCCGATCCGCTGCCTCCGCAGGGGTTGGCGGCGGGGCCGACGCGCCAGGATGCCCGGCCGGTTCGTCCGCCGGGGGCCGCGCCGGTTCCGTCACGAGGTCCTCCTGTCGACAGGCCACCACCGCCGTGCGGCGGACACCGGCCAGGCTACCGCCGGGGGTCCCGCCGCCCACGCCCGGCGACCGTTGATCGGGTCAGTCCATGTTCGTCGGGTAGTCATGGCCGAACGGCGAACCCGCCATCTGGACCACGCCGATCACCACCGCGATCACCACGCTGACCGCGACCAGCACCAGGCCGATCCAGGCCATCCGCTCCCCCCGCCGCAGCCATGCGCCGCCGGTCAGGAAACCCCCTGAGGCGTACGCCTCGCGGCGCGCCTGCCGGGACAGTTGGAGCGCCACAGTCGCCGGCACCACCCCACCGATGAACAGACCGGTGAGCATCCCGAGCAGTCCGAGCGCGAAGACCGCCCGTGCCTTCGTGGCACGCGCCGGATCGGGATCCAGCGGATGCCGTGGGGCCTGCTGCGCGCTGGACACCTGGCCGGCTGCGGTGGTCATGCCCCCCATTCTGCCGAACCGGGTGCGCGGGTGGGCAGGTCCGGACACGACGAGGCCCCCGGCAGGTGCCGGGGGCCTCGTCGGTGTCAGTGCTTAGCGGTACGACCCGAAGTCGAAGTCGTCCAGCGGCACAGCCTGCCCGCTGGCCGGCCCGAACCCGTAGTCGGTCTCCGGGTAACCGGTCATCGAGTAGACCTTGGCCTTGGCCTCCTCGGTCGGCTCCACCCGGACGTTGCGGTACTTGCTGATGCCCGTACCGGCCGGGATGAGCTTACCGATGATCACGTTCTCCTTGAGGCCGACAAGCGAGTCGCTGCGCGAGTTGATCGCAGCGTCGGTCAGCACCCGGGTCGTCTCCTGGAAGGAGGCCGCCGAGAGCCAGGAGTCCGTGGCCAGCGAGGCCTTGGTGATACCCATCAGCACCGGACGACCGGCGGCGGGCTCGCCGCCCTCCGACACGAGCCGGCGGTTCTCCGACTCGAACAGCGCCCGGTCGACCAGCACACCCGGCAGGAACTCGGTCGAGCCGGAGTCGATGACCGTCACCCGCTTGAGCATCTGGCGGATGATGATCTCGATGTGCTTGTCGTGGATGAGCACGCCCTGCGAGCGGTAGACCTCCTGGACCTCCTGGGTCAGGTGGACCTGGACCGCACGCGGACCGAGGATGCGCAGCAGCTCGTGCGGGTCGATGGTGCCCTCGGTGAGCTTCTCGCCGACCTCGACGTGACCGCCGTCGTGGGTACGCAGACGCACCCGCTTGGAGATCTTGTCGTAGACGATCTCGTCGCTGCCGTCGTCCGGCACCACGATGATCTTCCGCGAGCGCTCGCCGTCCTCGATCCGGATCCGACCCGGGGTGTCGGCGATGGGCGCCTTACCCTTCGGGACCCGGGCCTCGAAGATTTCCTGGACACGCGGCAGACCCTGGGTGATGTCCTCACCCGCGACACCACCGGTGTGGAAGGTACGCATCGTCAGCTGCGTACCCGGCTCACCGATCGACTGGGCGGCGATGATGCCGACCGCCTCGCCGACGTCCACGGTCTTGCCGGTCGGCAGCGAACGCCCGTAGCAGGCACCGCAGACACCCAGCTTCGACTCGCAGGTGAGCACGCTGCGCACCCGGACCGTCTCCACGCCGGCGGCGACGATCTTGTCGACCCCGATGGAGTTGATGTCCTGACCCCGCTCGGCGACGACGGTGCCGTCCGGCCCCTTGATGTCGTCGGCCAGGGTACGGGCGTGCACGCTGGTCTCGGCGTGCTCGTGCACGACCAGCCTGCCGTCCTCCAGGCGCTCGCCGATCTGCATCGGGATCGCCCGGTCGGTGCCGCAGTCCTCCTCGCGGATGATCACGTCCTGCGAGACGTCCACCAGACGACGGGTCAGGTAACCCGAGTCGGCGGTCCGCAGGGCGGTGTCGGCGAGACCCTTACGGGCACCGTGCGTGGAGATGAAGTACTCCAGCACGGACAGACCCTCCCGGTAGCTGGCCTTGATCGGCCGCGGGATGATCTCGCCCTTCGGGTTGGCCACCAGACCACGGATCGCCGCGATCTGCCGGAGCTGGAGCAGGTTACCGCGGGCACCCGAGTTGATCATCTTCCACAGTGGGTTCTCCTGCGGCAGCGCGGTGTCCATCTCCTTGGCGACCTCGTTGGTCGCCTTGGTCCAGATCTCGATGAGTTCGCCGCGACGCTCCTCGGCGGTCATCAGACCACGCTGGTACTGCTTGTCGATCCGGTCGGCTTCCTTCTCGTACTTCGCCAGGATCTCCGCCTTGCGCGGCGGAGCGATGACGTCCTCCATGCCGATCGTCACGCCGGACCAGGTGGCCCAGTGGAAACCGGCCTCCTTGAGCCCGTCCAGGGTGGCCGCCAGGGCCACCTTGGGGAAGCGCTCGGCGAGGTCGTTGACGATCGCGGAGAGCTGACCCTTGCGGATCTCGTAGTTCACGAAGCGGTAGCCCTGCGGCAGCGTCTCGTTGAACAGCACCCGACCGAGGGTGGTCTCCACGGTCAGCGGCTCACCCTCGACCCAGCCCTCCGGGGCGGTCCACGCCTCGGAGCCGGCGCCGTTGTCGACACCGATCACGCCACGCAGACGGATCTTCACCGGAGCCTGCAGGTGCAGCTCGCCGTTGTCGAACGCCATCCGCGCCTCGGCGTCCGAGCTGAACGCCCGGCCCTCGCCCTTCTCACCGGCGGTGAGGTGGGTGAGGTGGTACAGGCCGATGACCATGTCCTGGGTGGGCATGGTGACCGGCTTGCCGTCGGCCGGCTTGAGGATGTTGTTCGACGACAGCATCAGGATCCGTGCCTCGGCCTGGGCCTCGGCGGACAGCGGCACGTGCACCGCCATCTGGTCACCGTCGAAGTCCGCGTTGAACGCGGTGCAGACCAGCGGGTGGATCTGGATCGCCTTGCCCTCGACCAGCTGCGGCTCGAAGGCCTGGATGCCCAGGCGGTGCAGGGTCGGCGCGCGGTTCAGCAGCACCGGGTGCTCGCCGATGACCTCTTCCAGCACGTCCCACACGACCGGGCGCTGACGCTCGACCATCCGCTTGGCGGACTTGATGTTCTGTGCGTGGTTGAGGTCGACCAGCCGCTTCATCACGAACGGCTTGAACAGCTCCAGGGCCATCTGCTTGGGCAGACCGCACTGGTGCAGCTTGAGCTTCGGGCCGACCACGATGACCGAACGGCCGGAGTAGTCGACGCGCTTGCCCAGCAGGTTCTGACGGAAGCGGCCCTGCTTGCCCTTGAGCATGTCGGACAGCGACTTGAGCGGGCGGTTACCCGGACCGGTGACCGGCCGGCCGCGGCGGCCGTTGTCGAACAGCGCGTCGACGGCCTCCTGGAGCATCCGCTTCTCGTTGTTGACGATGATCTCGGGCGCACCGAGGTCGATCAGTCGCTTGAGGCGGTTGTTCCGGTTGATCACACGGCGGTACAGGTCGTTCAGGTCCGAGGTCGCGAACCGGCCACCGTCGAGCTGCACCATCGGGCGCAGGTCCGGCGGGATGACCGGGACGCAGTCCAGCACCATGCCGAGCGGCGAGTTGCGGGTGTTCAGGAACGCCGCCACGACCTTGAGCCGCTTGAGCGCCCGGATCTTCCGCTGGCCCTTGCCGGACCGGATGGTCTCGCGCAGGCTCTCGGCCTCGGCGTCGAGGTCCATGTTCTGGACCAGCGCCTTGATCGCCTCGGCGCCCATCGAGCCGGTGAAGTACTCGCCGAACCGGTCGCGCAGCTCCCGGTAGAGCAGCTCGTCGGTGACCAGCTGCTTCGGCTCCAGCTTGCGGAAGGTGTCGAGCACCTCGTCCAGGCGGTCGATCTCGCGCTGGGCCCGGTCGCGGATCTGGCGCATCTCGCGCTCTCCGCCCTCCTTGACCTTGCGCCGGACGTCCGCCTTGGCACCCTCGGCCTCCAGCTCGGCCAGGTCGGCCTCGAGCTTGGCGGCCCGCTTCTCGATCTCCGAGTCGCGGCTGTTCTCGGACTGCCGCTTCTCGGCGAGGATCTCGTTCTCGATCGTCGAGAGGTCGCGGTGACGCGACTCGGCGTCCACGCTCGTCACGACGTACGAGGCGAAGTAGATGATCTTCTCGAGGTCCTTGGGGGCGAGGTCCAGCAGGTAACCCAGCCGGCTCGGAACGCCCTTGAAGTACCAGATGTGGGTCACCGGAGCGGCGAGCTCGATGTGCCCCATCCGCTCACGACGGACCTTGGAGCGGGTCACCTCGACGCCGCAGCGCTCACAGATGATGCCCTTGAACCGGACGCGCTTGTACTTACCGCAGTAGCACTCCCAGTCCCGCTGCGGACCGAAGATCTTCTCGCAGAAGAGCCCGTCCTTTTCCGGCTTCAGGGTGCGGTAGTTGATCGTCTCAGGCTTCTTGACCTCGCCGTGCGACCACTGACGGATGTCGTCGGCCGTGGCGAGACCAATGCGCAGCTCGTCGAAGAAGTTGACGTCGAGCACTATGTCCCCTATGTCGTCGTCTGTACTGCTAATTCTCGGGTGGGGTCGGGGGCCGGCGAGCCGGCCCCCGACCGCTCACCTCAGACCTCTTCGACCGAGCTCGGCTCGCGCCGGGACAGGTCGATGCCCAGCTCCTCAGCGGCCCGGAACACCTCGTCGTCGGTCTCGCGCATCTCCAGGGCCACACCGTCGCTGGAGAGCACCTCAACGTTGAGGCACAGCGACTGCAGCTCCTTGAGCAGCACCTTGAACGACTCCGGGATGCCCGGCTCCGGGATGTTCTCGCCCTTGACGATGGCCTCGTAGACCTTCACCCGGCCGAGCACGTCGTCGGACTTGATCGTGAGCAGCTCCTGCAGGGCGTACGCGGCGCCGTACGCCTGCATCGCCCAGCACTCCATCTCACCGAAACGCTGACCGCCGAACTGCGCCTTACCACCCAGCGGCTGCTGCGTGATCATCGAGTACGGGCCTGTCGACCGAGCGTGGATCTTGTCGTCGACCAGGTGGTTCAGCTTCAGGATGTAGATGTAGCCGACCGCGATCGGGTCCGGCAGAGGCTCACCGGAACGACCGTCGAACAGCTGCGCCTTGCCGCTGGAACCGATCAGCTGCTTGCCGTCACGGTTGGGCAGCGTCGACGACAGCAGGCCGGAGATCTCGGCCTCCCGTGCGCCGTCGAAGACCGGGGTGGCCACGTTCGTGTCCCCCTCGGACTCGTGCGCGTCGATCGAGCGCAGCTGCCGCTTCCAGTCGGTGTCGTCGCCTTCGACCTTCCAACCGGTCTTGGCGACCCAACCGAGGTGGGTCTCCAACACCTGGCCGATGTTCATCCGGCTCGGCACACCCAGCGGGTTGAGCACGATGTCGACCGGGGTGCCGTCCTCCAGGAACGGCATGTCCTCGATCGGCAGGATCTTCGAGATGACACCCTTGTTGCCGTGTCGGCCGGCGAGCTTGTCGCCGTCCTGGATCTTGCGCTTCTGGGCGACGTAGACCCGGACCAGCTCGTTGACGCCCGGCGGCAGCTCGTCGCCGTCCTCGCGGGAGAACGTCCGCACACCGATGACCGTGCCGGTCTCGCCGTGCGGCACCTTCAGCGAGGTGTCCCGGACCTCACGCGCCTTCTCACCGAAGATCGCGCGAAGCAGCCGCTCCTCCGGGGTCAGCTCGGTCTCGCCCTTCGGCGTGACCTTGCCGACCAGGATGTCGCCGGGGACGACCTCGGCGCCGATCCGGATGATGCCGCGCTCGTCGAGGTCAGCGAGCATTTCCTCGCTGACGTTCGGGATGTCGCGGGTGATCTCCTCCGGGCCGAGCTTGGTGTCCCGGGCGTCGACCTCGTGCTCCTCGATGTGGATCGAGGTGAGCACGTCCTGCTGCACGAGGCGCTGCGACAGGATGATCGCGTCCTCGTAGTTGTGCCCCTCCCAGGTCATGAAGGCCACGAGCAGGTTGCGCCCGAGTGCCATCTCGCCCTCGTCGGTGCACGGCCCGTCGGCGATGACCTGACCGGCCTCGACGCGGTCGCCCTCGAAGACCACAGGCTTCTGGTTGACGCAGGAGCCGGCGTTGGAGCGGCGGAACTTGTGCAGCAGGTACGTCCGGCGGTGGCCGTCGTCCTGGTGGATGGTGACGTAGTCGGCGCAGAGATCCTCGATCACACCGCCGACCTCGGCGACAACCACGTCGCCCGCGTCGACCGCGGCCCGGTACTCCATGCCCGTACCCACCAGCGGCGCCTCGGCCTTGACCAGCGGCACCGCCTGGCGCTGCATGTTCGCGCCCATCAGTGCCCGGTTGGCGTCGTCGTGCTCGAGGAACGGGATCATGGCGGTCGCGACCGAGGTCATCTGCCGCGGCGAGACGTCCATGTAGTCGACGGCACCGGGGACGACGTCCTCGGTCTCACCGCCCTTACGACGACACAGGACCCGGTCCTCGGCGAACGTGCCGTCAGCCTTCAACGGCGCGTTGGCCTGGGCCTTGACGAACCGGTCCTCCTCGTCCGCGGTCAGGTAGTCGATCTGGTCGGTGACCCGACCCTCGACGACCTTCCGGTACGGCGTCTCGATGAAGCCGAACGGGTTGACCCGGGCGAAGGTGGACAGCGCGCCGATCAGGCCGATGTTCGGGCCTTCCGGCGTCTCGATCGGGCACATCCGACCGTAGTGGGACGGGTGCACGTCGCGGACCTCGAAGCCGGCCCGCTCGCGGGACAGACCACCCGGGCCGAGCGCGCTCAGCCGACGCCGGTGGGTCAGGCCCGCCAGCGGGTTGGTCTGGTCCATGAACTGGGACAGCTGCGACGTACCGAAGAACTCCTTGATCGCCGCCACCACCGGGCGGATGTTGATCAGGGTCTGCGGCGTGATCGCCTCGACGTCCTGCGTGGTCATCCGCTCGCGGACGACCCGCTCCATGCGGGAGAGGCCGACCCGAACCTGGTTCTGGATCAGCTCACCCACGGTGCGCAGGCGCCGGTTGCCGAAGTGGTCGATGTCGTCGGCCTCGTAGCCCTCCTCACCGGCGTGCAGCCGGCACAGGTACTCCACGGTGGCGACGATGTCGTCCTCGGTGAGCGTGCCGGTGGTGATCGGCACGTCCACTTCGAGCTTCTTGTTGAACTTGTAGCGCCCGACCTTGGCGACGTCGTACCTCTTCGGGTTGAAGAAGAGGTTGTCGAGCAGGGTCTGGGCGTTCTCGCGCGTCGGCGGCTCGCCAGGGCGCAGCTTGCGGTAGATGTCTAGCAGGGCCTCATCCTGGCCGGCGATGTGGTCCTTCTCGAGCGTGGTCATCATCAGCTCGGACCAGCCGAACCGCTCGCGGATCCGCTCGGCCGACCATCCGATGGCCTTGAGCAGGACCGTGACGGCCTGCCGGCGCTTGCGGTCGATGCGTACGCCGACCGTGTCGCGCTTGTCGATGTCGAACTCCAGCCAGGCACCCCGACTCGGGATGACCTTGACGCTGGAGAGGTCGCGGTCGGAGGTCTTGTCCGGCTGCTTGTCGAAGTACACGCCCGGGGACCGGACGAGCTGGCTGACCACGACGCGCTCGGTGCCGTTGATGACGAAGGTGCCCTTGGGCGTCATCATCGGGAAGTCACCCATGAACACCGTCTGGCTCTTGATCTCGCCAGTGGTGTTGTTGGTGAACTCCGCGGTCACGAAGAGCGGAGCGCAGTAGGTCAGGTCCTTCTCCTTGCACTCCTCGATCGAGGCCTTGACCTCGTCGAAGCGCGGCGCCGAGAAGGAGAGTGACATGGTGCCGGAGAAGTCCTCAATGGGACTGATCTCTTCAAGGATCTCCGCGAGACCCGAGCGTGCGTGCGGGTCGTCCGCCGACCGGCCCTGCCAAGCCTCGTTGCCGACGAGCCAGTCGAAGGACTCGTTCTGGATGGCAAGGAGGTTGGGGACCTCGAGGTGTTCGGTGATCCTGCCGAATGAAACTCGGCGGGGAGCGAATGCGCTCGACGTACGACTGGTCTTCGCAGGGCGGGAAGCTGCCAAGATGCGTCCTTCCGAGGACCGGTGCTGCAGAACGGCTGGTACGCGTGCACTCCAATGACCCCACCAGAAATATCCGTAAACGGACATTTCCGAGCAGGGGTCAAGTCGGAAGGCAGCGCAAACTAGCAGTGTAGCCGAGAGGCTAACCGCTGTCCAGCCCACCCCGCAGGTCGTCTGCGGAACGCGCCTCGGCCCCCGTCAACCGGGGTCTGCCGGGCCGCTCAGAACGCAACGTCCCCACTGGGCCGCGCGGGTTGCCGCGGCCGTTGGTGCCGCCGCTGTCATTACCCACGTTGTGGCCGTCGCAAGCGCGGTGTCTTGCTGGTGTCAGCGTGCCTGGCAGCCCGGGGCCGCGTCAAGGGCCGGTATCCGGGTTGTCCGTTCTTTCCCACCGGAGGTGGACCCGCAGTCCCCGTTCAGGCCGGCACGCCACGGACGGATGCCCAGCTCAGAACGGATGGACGCCGGATCCACCAACACGGCGGGCGGCGATCCGTGTCGGATCACCGCCCGCCGCGACGCGATCGTGTCGCGGCTCACCGAGCCGGGCACGCGCCTGTGGAACGTCAGGTCACTTGAGGGTGACCTTGGCGCCCTCGCCCTCGAGCTTGGCCTTCGCCTTGTCGGCGGTCTCCTTGTTGACCTTCTCCAGGATGGCCTTCGGCGCGGACTCGACCGCGTCCTTGGCCTCCTTGAGGCCCAGGCCGGTCAGCTCACGCACGACCTTGATGACCTGGATCTTCTTGCCGCCGTCAGCCTCGAGGATGACGTCGAACTCGTCCTTCTCCGGCTCGGCCTCGGCGGCGGCCGGGGCGCCACCAGCGGCGGCAACGGCGACCGGAGCCGCGGCGGTGACCTCGAAGGTGTCCTCGAACTGCTTCACGAACTCGGAGAGCTCGATCAGCGTCATCTCCTTGAACGCGTCGAGCAGCTCGTCGGTGCTGAGCTTCGCCATGTCTGGCGTCCTTTCCTGAATCTGTTAAGTAAGACTTGGTGCGTCGGGACGGCCTCAGGCCGCCTCGGCGCTCTCCTTCTCGCGCTTGTCCTGCAGTGCAGCCGCCAGACGGGCGGTCTTCGACAGCGGGGCCTGGAACAGGGCCGCGGCCTTGCTCAGGTTGCCCTTCATCGCGCCGGCCAGCTTGGCCAGCAGCACCTCGCGGGACTCCAGGTCGGCGAGCTTCGTGACCTCGGCCGCGGAAATGGCCTTGCCCTCGAAGACACCGCCCTTGATGACGAGCTTCGGGTTGGCCTTCGCGAAGTCGCGAAGGCCCTTCGCCGCCTCGACGACGTCGCCCGAAACGAAAGTCAGCGCGGTAGGACCGGTGAACAGCTCGTCGAGGCCGTTGATGCCCGCGTCCGTCGCAGCACGCTTCGCCAGCGTGTTCTTCGCGACCGTGTAGCTGGTCTCGGCGCCGAGCGAGCGCCGGAGCTGGGTGAGCTGGGAAACCGTCAGACCGCGGTACTCGGTCAGCACGGTGGCGCCCGCGTTGCGGAAGCTCTCGGTCAGCTCAGCGACGGCCGTGGCCTTGTCGGCTCGGATCGGCTTGTCCGCCATGTCCCTCCTCTCTCGTTCATCGAGGCTGGTCCCCGTCACGGCCGGAACCGGGAGCGGGGGCGGAGGCAGCGCGACAACGAGAAAGCCCCGGCGCAGGGCGCACGGGGCGAGGGCCGGCGGATCGACACGGTCGGCGGACCATGCTCACTGCCGAGTTACGCTTGCCGCCCTGCGCGGGTCGCCCGTCTGTCGCGGGACCTTCGACCGTGCCGGAGCACGGTGACCAGCGGTCTCTGGGTGGTTCCTCATCCGTAACGAACACGGATGACTGTTGAAGAGTACGCGCCCGCGTCACCAGCGCCAAATCGCCCCCGGTGAGCCGGGCCACCAGCGCCGCCGGCGGTCAGCCCCGGGCCCGCCGCCGCCACAGGTAGCCGCCGACCACCGCGGCGCTCCAGGCCAGCGCCCACACGGTCAGGCCCAGCAGGGTGAGCGCGGCGGCGTCACCAGCAGCCGTCCGGGCCGTGGCCATGATCGGCGGAGCCAGCCAGGGGGCCACCGAGCCGTTCAGGCCCAGCACCACCGCGCCGACACCGCCGAGCGCCAGCACGGCGACGCCGTACCCGGCGCCACCCACCGACGCCCGGCTGGCCAACGCCCCAAGAGCAACAGCTGCGGGTACGACAAGCAGGTGCGCCCACAGCCCCAGCGCGAGCCCGGCCGGCACCGACCGGTCCCCCGGGTCGACCGGGCCGGTGACCCCGCCCACCAGCCACGGGAAGACAAGCGCGACGGCCACCGTCAGCAGTGCCGCCACCCCGGCGGCGAGCAGACCCGCCGCCCGCTCCCGGGCCACCCCGACGGTCACCTGGGCGAGCCGGCGCTGCACGTCCGGCTCGACGTCCAACAAGATCTTGGTCTGCCAGGCGAGCACCGGAAAGAGCACCACCGCGGAGACCCCGTACGCCTCCGCCGGTTGGGCCCGGCCGCCCCCGTAGAGCGTGCCGAGTGCGACGAGACCGGCAAGCAGTGGCGCCAGCGCCCGGCCGGTACGCAGGAAGCCGGCCAGCCGCAGCCGGACCAGGGCGGTCATCGGGCCTCCCCCACGGTCGGCGGGGCCAGTGCGGCCGGCGGGGCTGACGGCTGGTGCTGGGGTGCGTCGGTCGAGGCGTCGGGGCGTACCCGAAGAATCTGGTGGCCCTCGGCCCGCAGGCGGGCGACGGTGCTGGCGACCCGCGCGGACGGCACCGCGACCTCGACCACGGCGACGGTCTCGTCCGCAGACGGCGCCTCCTCGGTCAGCCCGCCGTCGGCCACCGTCCAGCGGCGCGCCCCGGGCAGCCGGACCGTCTCCCCGCGATGGTCACTGACCAGGACCACGCCGTCGGCGGCGAGCACCTCGTCGATCAGCTCGGGGACCAGCTCACGGGTCGCGGCGTCCAGCCCCTCCCACGGCTCGTCGAGCACCAGCAGGCCTGGCGGGCGCAGCATCGCCTGGGCGAGGCCCACCTTCTGCGCGGTGCCCTTGGACAGTTCCGGCAGGCGAACCGCGCGGAACCGGGCCAGGCCGAGCCGGTCCGTCCAGGCGGTCACCGCGTCGTCGGCCGCGGAGCGGCCCAGGCCGGCCACCCGCGCCATCCCGGTCAGGTACCGGGCCACGGTGAACGGCTGGTCGGCGGGGAACCGTTCCGGCACCCAGCCGACCCTGGCCGGGCGGTCCGTGACCCGACCCCGGCCCGGTCGGAGCACCCCGGCGGCCACCTGGAGCAGCGTCGACTTGCCCACCCCGTTGCGGCCCAGGACGACCGCCACCTCACCCGGGCCGATCCGCACGTCCACTCCGCGCAGCACCCACGGCCCCCGCCTGTGGTACCGCAACCAGACGTTCTCCAGCCGCATGCGGTCGAGCCTGCCACAACACGAACGCGCCGGGGCGCCGCCACGGTCGTGGCGGCGCCCCGGCGGAGCGAACTGGTCGGGCTCAGGCCTCGGCCGAGTCCTCCTGGAGGTTCTTCACCACGTTCGGGTCGACCGGGACGCCCGGGCCCATCGTGGTGGTCAGGATGACCTTGCGGAGGTACTTGCCCTTCGCCGCGGACGGCTTGGCCCGCAGCACCTCGTCGAGCACCGCCGCGTAGTTGTCCACCAGCTGGCTCTCCGAGAAGGAGGCCTTGCCGATGATCAGGTGCAGGTTGGAGTGCTTGTCCACCCGGAAGGTGATCTTGCCGCCCTTGATGTCCTGCACCGCCTTGGTGACGTCCATGGTCACCGTGCCGGTCTTCGGGTTCGGCATGAGACCGCGCGGGCCCAGGATCCGCGCGATCCGGCCGATCTTGGCCATCTGGTCCGGCGTGGCGATCGCCGCGTCGAAGTCGAGCCAACCACCCTGGATCCGGGCGACCAGCTCGTCGGTGCCCACCTCGTCCGCACCCGCCGCGACAGCCTCCTCGGCCTTCGCGCCGCCGGCGAAGACGATCACGCGGGCGGTCTTACCGGTGCCGTGCGGCAGGTTGACCGTGCCGCGGACCATCTGGTCCGCCTTGCGGGGGTCGACGCCGAGGCGCATGGCGACCTCGACCGTGGCGTCGAACTTGACGTTGGTGGTCTCCTTGGCCAGCTTCACGGCCTCGGCGGGGGTGTAGAGCTTGGACCGGTCGATGACGTCGGCGGCCTTGCGGTAGCTCTTGCTGCGCTGCATTGCTGATTACTCCTGTGGTCTCTGGCGGGCCGCTCGGCGCGAGCCCTCCCACGATCGGGTCTTCGGCGGGGCCGACGTCAGTCGTTGACGGTGATGCCCATCGACCGGGCGGTGCCGGCGATGATCTTCTCGGCCTGGTCCAGGTCGTTGGCGTTGAGGTCGGCCATCTTCTTCTCGGCGATCTCACGCAGCTGGGCGCGGCTGACCGAGCCGACCTTCTCGCTCTGCGGAACGCCGGAACCCTTCTGCACACCGGCGGCCTTGATCAGCAGCCGGGCGGCGGGCGGGGTCTTCAGCACGAAGGTGAAGGACCGGTCCTCGTACACGCTGATCTCGGCGGGGACGATGTCGCCCCGCTGGGACTCGGTCTGCGCGTTGTAGGACTTGCAGAACTCCATGATGTTCACGCCGTGCTGGCCGAGCGCGGGGCCGACCGGCGGCGCCGGCGTGGCCTGGCCCGCCGGCAGCTGAAGCGTGAACGTCTTGACGAGCTTCTTCTTCGGAGGCATGTCACTTCCTGGGGCTTGGAGCTGGGAAAATGCGGCTGACACCGCCCTGGCAGGCGCGCACGGTCAGCGCGGTGCGACAGCGGCGACGTTCAAGAGTAGCGCAGGCCGCAGCCCGCTCGTCCGCCGAGGTCGAGCGGGGAGGGCGTACGCCGACGTCGGCGGCGGGCCGGGCCCGCCGCCGACGACCGGTCAGATCTTGGCGACCTGGTTGAAGTTGAGCTCCACCGGGGTCTCCCGGCCGAAGATCGACACCAGCACCTTGAGCTTCTGCTGGTCGGCGTTGATCTCGCTGATCGTGGCCGGCAGCGACGCGAACGCGCCGTCGGTGACGGTGACCGAGTCACCCACCTCGAAGTCGAGGACCTTGATCTCCGGCTTCGCCTTCTTCTGCTCGGTCTCGACGGCCGGCGCCAGCCACTTCAGCACCTCGTCGAGCGAGAGCGGCGCGGGCCGGTCGGCCCGGTCGGTCGCGCCGACGAAGCCGGTCACACCAGGCGTGTTACGGACGCAGGAGTACGACTCGGCGGTCAGCTCCATCCGGACCAGGATGTAACCGGGGAAGACCTTGGCCTGGATCTGCGAACGCTTACCGTTCTTGACCTCGACCTCTTCCCGGGTCGGCACCTCGACCTGGTAGATGAAGTCCTCCATGTCGAGGCTCGTGATCCGGGTCTCGAGATTGGTCTTGACCTTGTTCTCGTAGCCGGCGTACGAGTGCACCACGTACCAGTCACCCGGCGCGTAACGCAGCTTCTGCCTCAGCTCGGCGACGGGGTCGTACTCCTCGTCGGGCTCGGGCTCGGTCGTTGGGAACTCCGGCTCGCTGGCGGCCTCGACCGACTCGTCACCAGCCGCCGTCGCGACGGTGGACTGCTCGTCCACCGGTCCGGCGGTCTCGTCGTACTCAGGCACGCTCGCTCACTTCCGTCACTATCGGCTGGAGGCCAGCCGGTCAGCTCGAGTTGCCGAAGACAAACAGCACGACCTTGGCGAAGCCGTAGTCCAGCACACCGACGATCGTCAGCATCACCGCGACGAACGTCACCACCACGGCGGTGTAAGTCAGCAACTCCTTGCGGGTCGGCCAGATGACCTTACGCAGTTCGGCCACGACCTCGCGGAAAAACCGGGCGACACGGCCGAAGACGCCCACCCGACCGGTCTCCGACCGGGTGGTCGGCCGGCTGTCCGCAGACTCCGCGCGGGCACGCGACCGCGTCGCGGTGCCACCCCGGGAGACCGGCTCGTCCGCGCTGGAGGCGTCGTCGTCGGCTACCTCGTCGACGACCTCGTCGTCCAGACGATCGTCGCCGGCGTCCTCGCCGCGCCGCTTGTTGTCGGCCACTTCGCCCTCCGTCGCGGAATCTGGGGTCGCACGCCGGGTGGCGTACGCGGCGCTGGTCACGCCGGCCGGGCCCAACCGTCCCGCGACGGGCCGCGGCCGGTGGATCAACCGGAGGGCCCGAATGCCTCGGAACCACCCCGCCGATGCCACCACCACGGGCCGGACGCCGCCTTGTCGGCGGCGCGACCCACGGGAACGGTCAGGCCTGAGGCGCAGGGGTGACAGGACTTGAACCTGCAGCCTGCGGTTTTGGAGACCGCTGCTCTGCCAATTGAGCTACACCCCTGTGCGGCAACACTCGCCCCACGCGGCCACAGACGACCGAGCAGGGGTCACTTGCCCCACGGCGGACCAGTGTACGGGTAGCCGCCCGACTTTCCCAACCGGTCTCCCCGCCACGCGTGGCGGGGGTTGTTCAGCGTGCCGTCCGGATGGTCGCCCGGGCCTGCGACAGCACCTTCTCGCCCAGACAGGTGGCTGTCACATCGAGCCGGGTGAGGCCCTCCTCGGTCACCTCACGGACCACAGCGGAGACCTCGATCTCGGTGCCCTGGTCGTCGTCGGGGACCACCACGGGCCGGGTGAACCGCACGCCGTACTCGACCACCGCGTCGGGCGACCCGGCCCACTCGGTGACCGCCCGGCCGACCAGGGCCATGGTGAACATGCCGTGGGCGATCACCCCGGGCAGGCCCACCTTGGTGGCGACCCGGTCGCTCCAGTGGATCGGGTTGAAGTCACCCGAAGCGCCCGCGTACTGGACCAGGTCCGCGCGGGTCACCCGGAACGTCTTGGCTGCCAGCTCCATCTCAGGCCTCCCCGCGTACGACGTACTTGGCCCAGACGGCCACGACCGGCTCCCCGCCGACGGTGCTCACGTCGGTGCGGGTGGTCAGGAAGCCGTGCCCGCCCCTGGTGGTGACGTCCTCGATCGTGTTGACGCACACCAGCTCGTCACCTGCCACCACCGGCCGGGTGTACGCGAACCGCTGGTCGCCGTGCACCAGGCGGCTGTAGTCGACGCCCAGCGCCGGATCCTCGATGATCTGCCGGCTCGCGGCCATCGTGAGCACCACCGGGAAGGTCGGCGGGGCGACCACGTCCGGGTGGCCGAGCGCCCGGGCCGCCTCCGGGTCGTGGTGCGCCGGGTCGCCGGCGCCGATGGCGGTGGCGAACTCACGGATCTTTTCTCGGCCCACCTGGTAGGGGGCGGTCGGCGGATACGTCCGGCCGACGAAGGAAGGGTCCAGAGGCATGCCGCGAACCTACACGGAAAGCACAATCGCCGATCTGCTCGGTCGACAGCGGCATTTGCCGCGCCGTACCGGTCAGATCGGCGATCGGGAAAAGCTTTCAGAACGACGGCCGGCGCGGGGCCGGCCAGCGATCAGCGGGTCTCGCGGTGGACCGTGTGCCGACCGTCACGCGGGCAGAACTTCTTCAGCTCGATGCGGTCGGGGTCGTTGCGCCGGTTCTTGCGCGTGATGTAGTTGCGCTCCTTGCACTCCACACACGCCAAAGTGATCTTCGGCCGGACATCGGTAGCCTTCGCCACGGCGGAGTGCCTTCCTCGCTAACGGAAACAACTACGACGCGCCAGCCTAGTTGCTGACTGCGCGGACATGCAAAGTGGGCGCCAGTGGCGCCCATCTCAACGACCACCGGGAACGAGCCCGGAAGACGAGAGTAGCGGTGGCCGGACTTGAACCGGCGACACAGCGATTATGAGCCGCTTGCTCTGCCATCTGAGCTACACCGCCGCGGTGGGTCCAGCTGAACCCTCGAGCCCCCTTACGGAATCGAACCGTAGACCTTCTCCTTACCATGGAGACGCTCTGCCGACTGAGCTAAGGGGGCCTGCGCGAACTCCCCGTGGGGCGCGCAGAAGTTAGAATACACGGCCCGGGTCAGCAGGTGAAATCGGATCCCCGGTGATCGTCTACGCCCAGCTCAGGGCACGACACGCAGGCGCGGAAGCTCCCCGGCGGCTGTCGTTTCCGGGTCCACCTGAGCGCCGAACCAGGCGGCCAGCCGCTCGTACGGCAGCGGCCTACTGAACAGGAATCCCTGCCCGATCTCGCAGCCGATGTCCTGAAGAAGCTCCAGGGTCAGCTCGCTCTCCACGCCCTCGGCGACCACGGCCAGACCGAACTGCTGGGAGAGCGTCACCACCGCGTTGACGATCGCCAGGTCCCCCGGATCCGTCGCCATGCCCTGCACGAACGAGCGGTCCACCTTCACCTCGTGCACCGGCAGCCGGCGCAGGTGGGCCAGGGACGAGTCCCCGGTGCCGAAGTCGTCCACCGACAGCCGTACGCCGAGATCGCGCAACCGTTGCAGGGTCGGGATGGGCCGGTCCGTGCCGTCCAGCACCCCCGACTCGGTGATCTCCAGGGTGAGGCGCTGCGCCGGCACGCCGTACTCGGCCAGCAGCTCCCGTACCCGGTCCGGGAAGTGCTGGTCGGTGAGCGAACGGGCGGCGAGGTTGACCGCGATGGGCAGCGGCTGGTTGGCGTCGGCCCAGTCGCGGCTGCGTCGCAGCCCCTCGCGGAGCACCACCTCGGTGAGCCTGCTCAGCTGGCCGGTGTGCTCGGCCACCGCGACGAAGTCCTCCGGAGCGACAGTGCCATGCGTCGGATGCTCCCAGCGGGCCAGGCACTCCACCCCGACCAGCCGGCGGTCCCGCAACGTCACCTTGGGCTGGAAGTAGACCTCCAGCTCGCCCTGGTCCAACGCCTGGCGCAGGTCGCCGGCGAGACCCAACCGGCGCAGCGACCGCGACTCCAGGCCCGGGTTGAACAACTGCACGCTGCCCGGCACCGTCTTGGCCGCCGTGGCCGCCAGGTCCACCCGGAGCAGCAGGGTCGCCGCATCGCTGCCGTGATCCGGGTGTACGGCCACCCCGACTGCGGTGTTCACATCGAGGGTGAGGGCGTCGAAGACCATCTCGTCGCGGATCTGGTCGCGCAACTGACCGGCCAGCTCCAGCGCGGCGTCGGCGCTCTCCAACCGCAGCGTCACCAGGAACTCGTCGCCGCTGGCCCGGCCCACCAGAGCCGACGACGGCGCGCTGGCCCGCAGCCGGTTGGCGACCTCGACGAGGACCTTGTCCCCCGCCGCGTGGCCGAGGGACTCGTTGACCTGCCGCAGCCCGTCGACGTCGAAGAGCAGCAGAGCCACCACTTCCCCGTCGGTACGGATCTTGACCGACTCCTCGAGCGCCGCGGTGATCCGCCGCCGGTTGGGCAGCTTGGTCAGGGCGTCGTGGTACGCGTCGTGTCGCAGCCGGTCGACCAGTCGGGAATTCTCCAGCGCCACGCCGGCATGGGCGGCCACTGTCTCGAAGACGGGAATGTCGGCCGGGGTGAAATGGCCGACGTCGCTGAGCCGGTTGACCACCTCGAGCGTCCCGATCACCGCCTGCCCCGACCAGAGCGGCACCACTATCGCGTCCTTGGCACCCGCCGCCCGCAACAGCGCGGAGCGTTCCCGGTCCTCACCGAAGCGGACACCCAGGGCGACCGGCTTCCGCTGGGCCACCACGGACTCGCGCAGCGCCGCCGGGATCTCGGAGAAGTCGAGCAGCCCTCGGCCGTCGACCCGGGCGGTGAGCAACACCTCGGGGTGTCGGCCCTGGGCGGGTAGCCACAGAGTCGCGTACTCGGCCTGCATCAGCGCGCGCACCCGGCCGAGCAGGGCGTCCGGCAACGTGCCGTCCTGCCCGCTCTGACTCATCGCGCGGGTCAGGTCGTAGATGTCGGCGAGCGTGCGGTGCTGGCGCAGGAACTGGGCGTACGCGCGGTAGACAACGGCCACCGTGACCGCGAGCGCGGCCAGCAGGAGCAGTGACCAGCGGGTGGTGCTCACCGCGATCACGATGATCAACCCGACGGTGGCGTTGACCCCGGCGGCCAGCAACGGCACGGTCGAGGTGCGGACGACCTCCAGCCCGGCCTGCGAACCCTGGAGGAGGGTGATCACAGCTACCACCGCGGCCAGCGTCACCAGAGTGATCGTGCTGACCGCCGCGAAGAGAATGCCCCAGGTGCCCGGCCCGACGCCCCGGACCGGCGGAAGCGCCAGCAGCACCAGACCGCCCAGCGAGGTGGCGGCGGCGGAGCGCGCGACATTGAACGCGAACTTGGCGACACCCAGTCGGCGCCGCACCTGCGTGATCAGGGCCGCCAACGTGGCCACCAGGACGACTGTCAGCGGCGGCAGGTAGTAGAGCGCCAGGACCAGCGGGATCTCGGTGACCGTCGCCGAGAGGGTCTGGCGCCGTACGACGAAGCTCAACACCGGGAGATGAGCGGCGATCAGCGCGACGAGCAGCAGCCCGGCCGGACCCCAGTCGCCGTAGGGCTCCGGGTCAACCAGGGCGATCAGCAGGCAACCGAAAACCGCGATGAACGCGAGCGGCCCGGTTATGAACCAGGCCAGGTCTGTGCGACGTCGCGAGCCTGTCGCGCGGCTGCTCATCCTGCTCCCTTGCCGTCACGACGAGTCACCTGCGGTGCCGACGGACGGCTACCGCCGACACCGCCGACACCGCAGAGACGATGACGGTCAGCTAACAGGAACCGTGGGATACGTCAGTTCCACTCGAACTCAAGAGTGCGAACGGTGCCGCTGTCCGGCACCCCGGTGATTGCTCCGACACCAACGAACAGGGAGAGCAGCATCAGGGTCGAACCAAGCAGCCGACCCAACTTCTGAGTGGGCATCTGTGGGGCTCCTGTCACAAGAGGCACGGCGAGGGGTGGAGGTTCCATGATGGTGCCACACGCGAAGAGGCCAACAAAGCCTCCGCGTGCTGGCTCCCCCTGGACGACGGCAAGTCCGACCGATCGTCAGGCCGTGTTGCCTGGTGTGGTGATGCCTGCCCATCCGTCACGCCCCGCGGGCGATTCGCCAGGTGATCACTCCGACCTTCCTCGCCAAAGAGCCGGAAACACCCCCGGTCGCCCATTCGACTGTCGGAGAAGCCGTACGAAGGGCACCCACCGTTCTATCAGAACGATCCGACGAGGCCAATACCCATCGATGGGTACGGCGACAGTCGTACCACGTCGCGACAGCCCTCAGACCCATGACCTGCACGGCAGCCGGGACGCGCGCCCGTACCTCGGGGGCGAAGATTTCCGACACCTGGCGACGAGGTGGCCGCCGCCGTCAACCTCGCCCGCGTGCCCTCGTCACCGAAGCATGTCCACGTCACCCGTCACTGGGTCCACCGCCACGAAGAGTGCGGTAGCCCTGAACCTCGGCGTCGCCCTGCGGAACGAGGTCGACGACGAGGTGGGACTTCTTACCCGTGAGCCCTCGCAGCTCCTCCTCGTACGGCTCGCCGACATGCCAGTCCTCGATCCAAAAGGCCAGGGCTTGCCGGTCCACGGCCCACCATTCGCTCACGCGCATGGATCCGCCCCTGCCGCCGTTCCGGCGCCCAATAACTCCACGACATCACCAGCTTGCCGACCGATCATGTGTCGATGACCAGCGAAGAGGCTCTTGCCAACCTTCACGACACCGCCGCCTTCTGGAGCATCGGCTCCGCCACCGCAGCTGACGTGGTCAGGGCCGCCTGCGACTGCCTGGTAGCAGGCGTCGACAGTCCGGCCCTTCGGATTCTGGCCGGCGTCTCCCCGGTGAGGGGAAGCGAGGATGACGAGCTGCACCGCTGGCTGGCTGATGCGTTCGCGGAACTCTCCCTTACCTACTACGGGGAAGAGAGCCGAAAGGCCGAAGAAGAAGTCCTCCGCATCATGGCGCGACGACTGCTCGCCAAGACGATCACACCGCGTGAACTCACGTCCTGGGTCTCCCGGTTCATCACCTATGCCGGGACTCCCCTGGCAGGCGAACTCATCAACCTCGAGAGCGCCTACGAGTACGTCGATGCCGCCCAGGAAGTGCGCGCACAGGCCGGCGACAAGCCCGAGGATCTCGACGCGGAGGTCATCGCCGAAGCTCGCAGGCTGGTCGGCGACAGCGGCGCCGGCAGAGACCAGGGTTGAACCAGAGGAGCCCTGAGCGGCAAGATCGACCTGGCCAGAACCAGTCGTCGACGCGGGACTCAGCCGGATTCGGCCAGACGAACGCCAACGGCCCCCGACCAGCATCTCTGCTGGTCGGGGGCCGCTCTCACGCCTGGTGGAGGGTAGAGGATTCGAACCTCTGTAGCTTTCGCGACGAAATTACAGGGCATCCATGATCTTGGCCGCGTCAGGTGTGCTGACTTGCTCCTTCTCAGCCCGCCGCACGGTTGGAGGTGCTGGCCGCTCACCATCTGCCTACGCGCAGAACATGCAGATCAGTAGTAGAGGAACCCGCGGATCACCGCGACGACCGCCAGCAGGATGGCAATCCCCCAGACAACGTCCTGGCGCCGCTTGGTGGAGCGCTTGCGCCGTGGGCCGGACTCGTCGTCCTGGTCCTCGTCGTCGCTGGCGTGAGGTGGTCCGACGCGCCCGCGCAGGCCCTCGGCGGCGATGGCTTCCTCTACCTCGCGGATCGCCTCGTCGAGGTCGGTCACCTGGTCCCACTGGGCCGCCCTCACCGCCTCGTCGCGGGAGAACTCCAGGTGTGCGCGGAACAGGATCAGTGACTTCTGCGCCTCGGTCGCGGGTTCCGGGGCGGGTAGCGGCTCGTCGTCGCGGTGCCAGCCCTCACGGATCTGGGCCTGCCGTAGCCGGCGGTTCTTCTTGGCGCACGGCGGGCACTTGTCCTCACGGGTCGCCCCGCAGGGCAGGTCGATGACCTCGGTCAGGCCGGTGTCGAGGTCGGTGCGGCGCATGGCGAGCGGGCGGACGCAGACGCCGTACTCGATGGCGATGTCCTTGAGCACGTCGATCGAGCGGGGCAGCGCCATGCGGGCCGCCCGCGACCCCAGCCGAGGAGCAACCGGGGTCGGAGCGGGTTCGAGACCGGGCAGGGTCCGAGCCGTCATCGGCCCACCCCCACCGCGAGTTGAATGCGGTGGTCCCGGGTGCCGGCCCGCCGGTACTGTCCGGGCTCACCAAGAATCCGAACGGCGAGGTCAACATGAGCAGCGATGACGGTACGACGGTGCTGTGGCGCCCAACCGGGCCGAAAGAGCTGGATCTTGTCCGCGAGTCCGGATGGCGGGTGTGGCCGCCGCGTCTTCCGGATCAGCCGATCTTCTACCCGGTCCTGAACGAGGACTACGCGGTGATGATCGCCCGGGACTGGAACGTGCCCGCTTCCGGCGTCGGCTACGTGACTCGCTTCCGAGTGGAGTCGGAGTTCCTGAGCCGTTACCCGGTCCGCCAGGCCGGCGGAAAGACCATTCTGGAGCTGTGGGTGCCGGCCGAGGAACTGGACGAGTTCAACACTCACATCGTCGGCCTGATCGAGGTCGTGCACGAGTTCCGGTAGCCGCCGGCCGGCGGCGAGGGTGGCCGTCATCGGATGATCCCGACGACCTGGGGTCGGCTGGGCTGAACGACGCCGACCGGAGGTAGTACGCGGCTGATGCCGGCGGCATCAGCCGGAGCCGGCGGCGCGGGTTCGACAGGCTGCGGCTCGCCGCACCAATCGCCCTGCGGCTGATCGGGGCTCCGATGCCGGCGGAGGAGCGGGTTCGCTGGACAGGACGACCTTCACCAGGGCGAGGAAGGCCAGCGACGGTACCGCCGCGACGATCCAGCCCAGACGGAGGGTTCGGCTTCTGCGACCTGGGCAGCGAGGGAAAGCAGCGCGCGCAGCCGGACCCAGCCAGACAAACAACAACGGCCCCCGATCAGCATCTCTGCTGGTCAAGGGCCGTGTCTGCACCTGGTGGCGGGTAGAGGATTCGAACCTCTGTAGCTTTCGCGACGGATTTACAGAGCGCCAAGCGCAAGTCTCTGACCAGCAGGAACGTCTTTTAACCCTGGGACGGTGACACAGATGCGACACAGGCCGCCCGTCTACGTCAGGGCCTCCCGCCTACTCCTCGTGTTGCCGACGCCGCCAAACCATGTCCGCGCCCGACTGGATCACTTCCGCTAGGTCGTTCGCCGAACGGACGTAGGCAACAGCAGCGCCGGGCTCTGGCTCGGTCGTGCCGTGAGCGACCTCGTTCCGAAGCCTCCGAAGCGAGTCGAGAGCGCTGGCTGTCTCGTCCGAAATAACGCCCTGCTCATGCAAAGCCCTGATAACGGGCAAGTACGAGGATCCGCTACCGAATGACCTGCGAAGGTTCGCCGGAAGGAGGTTGGCCGCAATGCTCGCCATGATCTCGCCTAGCAGCGACCACGATGCCACCACCGAGTACGACGGGTTCTCGCCTGCCCGAAGCGCGATCTCCTTGAAGCCAGCCTCTAGCCGGTCAGTCTCGGCGCTACTGGGTGCTTCCGGCCCGCCCGCCTCCTCATCCGTCACTGCCCTAGTTGCCTCGGCCTCAATGGCACGATCTACCTGGCGCTCGGCTTCTCCGAACTCTGCCGCGAAGCTCCCCGCGCTAACCGAGCGAAGTTGCTCCATGCGCTTCATGATCGGCTTGCGCAGCATCAGAACTATGACCAGTACTGAGACTGGCCAGGCCAGATGACCGACAAGAGCGGCAGCGAGTTGAAACCCATCCACAACATGCATCTTGTAGGAGGGAGTCAACTCGCGTTGCCCCCGGTCGGGGCCTCCAAACCAACCACTTGCCTGGCGCTACTGGTCGAGCGAGCTAGCGGCCCCGGTCGCAGGGCGTGGCGACGGAACCGACGTAGCGGACCACCGGTTCGCGCCTGTCACCTCCCCAATCACTCTGCCGACCGCCGCGTCCGTCCGAGCAACCAAACCAGACACCAGGTTGTAGAACTGTTTGACATGCCGTTTGGCAACAGTGTTTCCAGGTTCATATCGATGCGCAATGACGTTCCTTCTGTCAATGAATGAATCCAGCTCATTGCGCGCCCATTCAACACCAAGCGGAAGTGTCCAGGCGTCCGAGATTCGGATAATCCCAACGGACTCCAAGAACAACGTGTCCACGTTCTTCGCCTTGGGCGTCGCGAACGAGTAGTTCCGCTTCTGTCCGAGCAAGTACAACCGGTCCAACAAATACTGCCGCCACCCCTCCCCGGCAAGGGTCCAAGGCGCGAATTCTTCATCCAACCGGCGCAATTCCTTGGCGACCGCCTTGAGGAGCGGCCTCGGAAGAGCTTCCCAGGTAGGAGCGTGCTGCACCAGGAGGCGAAGCCCTTCCTCCGCGACATCCTCGCAGTAAGCCTCCCAAAGGGCGGCGACGAGCACCAGGACTGCCTTATTAGCGACGTGCAGCTTCTCGTAGATCGCTTTAACCCCTACCTTTTTTGCTTCCTGATGGAGTGCATAGAAGTCCCTTACGTCGTCCGCGTTCGCTACGAAGTTCAGGCAGGCATTACTAACAGGAACACGAATAATCCTAGTATTTGGCACGGCTGCAAGTTCAGAGAGTTCATCACCGGCCATACTCATGATGCTCCCCTCCAATCCTAGCGACGCCGAAAGTTGCCGATGAAAGCGAGTCTCTCACGAGCAGACCCGCACCTTCACCGCATTTGACCTGATCGCTGCACCGCCTGATAAGAGGTCCAGCCCTTCACCCGTGCTCGGTTGACACACCACGCGACCACGCCTCCCATGCATCCGCAAGAATTTCGCTCAGCTTGGAAGCTGCTGGAGTCCAGCCTAAAAGGGTGTGGGCGCGGCTGATGTCGGCGATCAGCTTCGGCGGTTCGGGCCTAGACGGTTGACGGAGGACGGTCACCGAATGCCCGGTGACCTGTTCTGCGGTGGCTACCACGGTTGCCATGCTCGTTCCGATGCCTGAGCCAAGGTTGATGGTCTGGCTGGCACCTGGCTTGCAGGCTGCCAGGGCGAGCCGGACTGCGGCAGCAACGTCGGCCACGTGCACGAAGTCCCGCACCGCCGCCCCGTCGCCGTTGAGGGTTACGTGGTCAAGTTCTCCGGTGATCGCGCGGAAGACGTTTGGGATGATCCGTGCGCGGTCGGTGTCGGTGACGCCGTCGACGGCCCCAGCGATGTTGAAGGGCCGGAGGATGACCGCGCCGATTGCTCCGGTCGCCGCGTACGCCGCGACCATGTGCTCAGCCGCGACTTTCGAGGCCGCGTACGGGCTTTCGGGGTGCGGTTCGAGGTCTTCGGACAGTGCGCCGTGGTGCTGTGACCCGTAGACGATGTTGGTGGAGGCGAAGACCAGAGAGGCCGGCGCGGTGGTGCTCCGGGCTGCGTCTAGGGCCATGAGTAGGTTCAGGGTGCCGGTCGCGTTGACGTCGAAGTAACCCAGCGGGTCGGCGAACGAGTCCCGCCCGCTGGTCAACGCCGCAAGGTGCACCACTCCGTCGTACCTGCCCTCCTGGACGATCTCGGCGACCCGCGCACGGTCTCGGATGTCCCCCGTTACCAGCTCGACGCCGGACGGTGCGGTTCGGTCACCGCGGCCCCGGGTCATGACCGTGACTCGGTGCCCGGCGGCGAGCAGGTCGCGGGCTACGGCGCGGCCGAGGAATCCCAGGCCACCAGTTACCAGTACGTGCACGTCAGCTTCTCCCCAGGATCGTGCGTCGGTGTTCCCACGCGAGTTCAAGGCATCCGGCCGCCGCCGGTGCCAGCCGCCCGCTGGCGGTCAGTTCGTCGATGGTGTGCCGGGTGAACGGCAGCGCCGAGGTTGGCCGTACCCGCCCGGTCTTGACCACGGTTCCCTCAGCGTTGGAGTCGACCATCTCGGCGAACAGGTGGTCATAGGTGGGACCGTCGTACACGGCGACAGTCAAGATCTCGCCCCACAGGGTGAGTGCATCGAGCGCGACGCCGAGGCAAAACACCCGCACCCCGCCGGACGCGTACGCCCGGTCGAACGCCGCCAGCGGTTCCGCGCTGTAGTCCGCCGGTTCGCCGTCGCCGCCGTGCTCGGCACTGCCGAGGAATTCCTCGCTGTACTCCCGCATCATGTTGCGCCACAGGTCGAAGTCAGCCACCTGAGCGGCAGGCAGGACGCTTGACGGCTGGAACACTCCCGCCGGCATGATGTGCAGCATTCCCCCGGCTACGGCCACGTTGCCGGCAGCGCGGTTGTGCAGCACGAAGGACGCTCCGTCGTCGTCTACCCGCAGGGTGAGCGTGTCGGTCGACGGCGCTGTCGGTCGACGGCTGGGCGTGAACGGGTCGCCCACGAGCCGTCGGAAGCTCAGGTGTCGCCAGGATGCCGGCAGGATGCCGCTTCCATCGCCGGCTACGTGGTACATGGCCATTTCGTGGGCGAGCGCTTCCGACACATCGACACCGCCGAAGTACGTGCCGGTGGTGAAGGTGAGCGCATGGTCGGGCTGGCTCCAGTCGACTCCCGCGAGGTGCCACGCGAGCCGGTTCTCAAAGAGCCGCGGCTGTTCAACATCCCGCAGGGCGAGGCTGTAGCGCTGGTGCCGCCGCCCGTCCGACGCCAACGGCCGTACGCCGGCCGCCGCGTCCTCGGTCCCGGTGACGAGGGGCGCGATTCCCTCCGGCGCAAGCCCAATTCCGAACCGTGCCAGCTCGATCGGGGTCGACGGCAACCATTGCGGTGCCGCAATCAAGCCGCTGTCACCTACACGCTGCTCTACGTCATAAAGGCGTGCGGCCTCACGTGCAAGCTGCACACGGTGAGCGTTCAGCTTCCGCCGGACCGCTCGCCACTCTTCCTGGCTGTCCTCGGCCTGCGGGTGAGACACCGGATCTTGGTAGATCGCGAAACCTCCGGAATCGTTCTGGGGACTGTCGCGCTGCCTAGGCGTGACGCGCTGCCTGGTGAGTCCAAGGTCCTGCACAGATACGCCGAAGTGCTCGGCAAGAAGCTGCCGGTAGAGCGCGGACGGATACGTGATCCCTCGCTCCCACCTGCTGACCTGATTGGCGGTCAGAGCCAGCCTCTTCCCACGCGCCACCCCCAGGCGGTTCAACCCATCCGCCACGTCCTGCTGAGTCTCGCCCGCAGCGTCGCGGAGGTTGTACAGGGCGAGGTTCGGGGTGGCATCCCTGGCGTGAGCAGGCACAACGACCCTCCTTCGCTGGCGTAGGCATCCGCCGACGCGCAATCGCGCCTAGTCGATGCCTAGTGGACGGCGTTTACCCGGCTGGTGAACGGCGTTCGGATGCGCGTTCGGAACTGGTGTCCTTATCACCATGACCGACATCGACACCCATCCGCTCTACGGCATCCGCGAGCCGCCGTACCTCGGCGTGCAGCTGGTCCAGCCGTGCGAGTACCAGCGACGAACTGTCCGCCCGTCCCACTCCCCCGCCGCCGTCCGGCGGTGTGGCCCCGGTCAGCACGGCACGGAGGTAGTCGTCCGGCCAGCCGAGAGCCTGCGAGATCGCGGCGAGCGTGCGCGCCGACCGCTTCCGGGTCGCGGTCGCCTTTTGCAGCTCACGCAGGGTGGCAACCGACACCTTGGACCGCTCGGCCAACTCCTGTTGCGACAGCGGCAAGTCGGCCATCCGGCCGTTGATTGCGCTGGCCACAGCCTGCCAATCCTCCACCCGATGCCTCCCTGTCTGACTGCTTGATCCGCTGATCCTAGTCCCCTCACCTCGTTGACACCGCACAACTTCAGCGCTAATTTTAGCGCTGAAATTAGCTACGCCAGCCGGCAGGCAGCCGGGGAAGGCAGCCCCTCACGGAGCTGCGCGCCCACGAGCCTCTGCGCGCTAGTTCGTTGAGAACCGAATAGCAGGAGCGCCGCGTGGATTCGTCTGCGGCATCCCCGCCTTGAGCCACACGGTGGCCGACCCCGGTGTCTTCCCGGGCGAGCGGGGCGAGCGGGCCGGATCTGGCGCGCGGCATGGACTTCTGCCTATCGCTTTCTGTTCGCCCCGGGGTGCGGCCGATCTGGTCGCACCCCCGGGCTTTTCCCACTTCATCGACTCACCGGAGGTTCCCCCGTGCGCACGCACCTCGCCCCCGTCACCGCCGAACCGACCACCGCCAACCTGGACGCGATCGACGCGGAGTGGCCGCTGATCGCGGCCGAGCTGGACCTGCTGGACGCCGAAATCACGCTGCTGTACGCCGAGGACCACGGCGGCCCGACCGAGCTGGACTGGCGGCGGTTGCGCCGGGCCGAGGCGCGGGTCACCCGCGCCGCTGCCGACACCGCTACCCGGACCGACCCGCACCGCGCGGCCTGATGGCCCGCATCCGCGCCGCCTTCCACGACCCGGACGGCACGCGGCACGGCATCCCCACCTACTGGTGGAAAGGTGCCCCGCCCGGCTACGCCACCCGCCGCCAACTGACCGCCGCCGGCCTACGCCCCGGCGGCCAACCCGTCGCCGCTCAGGTGCTCTGGCAAGGGGTCGGCGGCACCCGCGCCGCCTACCTGTACCGGGTCGACCTGGCCGCGCCAAAGCGCACCGCGACCCCCGCGCAGCGCGCCGCGATCGGCAAGGCGCTCACGGCCCGCCGGACCTGCCGCACCTGCCACACGGTGCGGCCGTACTTCATCCCGCGCTCGCTGGGCGAATGCCTCGCGTGCGCCTTCCCCCAGGAGGACGCAGCATGACCGCCCCCGCCATCAACGGCACCAAGTACCCGCAGCCCGTCGACGAGCTGCTACCCGCCGCCCGCACGCTCACCAAGGAGTTGGGCGAGGTTCCCTCGCGCAACAGGCTCATGACCGAGTACCGCATCGGCGCACCCAAGGCGACCGAGCTGCGGACCCGGCTGGTCGAAGAGAAGGCCCGCGAGATCGCCGCCCGCGACACCACCACCTACAACCTGGTTCGCGGTGGGACCGGCGGCGCAACTGACGCCGATGTCGCCGACGCGGCCCGCCGGGTAGCGGCCGACCCGACCGCATCCGACTACCTGCGAGAGACGGCCCGCGACGTGCTCGCCGGTGTCGCCCCGGACCCGCTGCCGACCCCGGTCGTACCCGAGGCCGCGCCGCCGGTCGTGCCGGACCCGACCCCCTCACCGGAGATCACGCGCACCGAGCCGGTCGCCGAGGTCACGCCGGTCAGTCACCCGGACACGCCCGCACCGCCCGCGCCGGCCCGGTCGGCGGTGGTGTGGCCGGTGGTGCTGCTGGCGCTGCCGGCGTTCGTCGCGATCTGGTCCGGGTGGGTCGGGTTGGGCGGACTCACCGGGTTCGGCATCGTGCACCCGCTCCCGGGTATCTGGGACAGCTTCTCCATCAACTCGGCGATCACGCTCCCGATCGGGGTGGAGACGTACGGCGCGTACGCGCTCTACGTGTGGCTGTCCGGGCGGGTGCCCGAGCGGGCACGCCGGTTCGCCAAGTGGTCCGCCCTCGGTTCCCTCGCCATCGGCGCACTCGGCCAGGTCGCCTACCACCTGTTGGAGGCCGCCGGGGTCACCTCGGCCCCCTGGTGGATCACCACCGCCGTTGCCTGCCTGCCCGTCGCGGTGCTCGGCATGGGGGCGGCTCTGGCGCACCTGGTTCGCACGCACGACTAGTTCCGCCCGGCGGCACGGCCCCTGGCTTCCCAACCTGCGCCGTGC
This sequence comes from Micromonospora sp. NPDC047521, assembly GCF_055587305.1. Taxonomy (NCBI): domain Bacteria; kingdom Bacillati; phylum Actinomycetota; class Actinomycetes; order Micromonosporales; family Micromonosporaceae; genus Micromonospora; species Micromonospora sp. NPDC047521. Next base: position 182,658 of record NZ_JBVJGN010000010.1, read on the forward strand.
CGCCGGCCCCCTCTTTCCGATCTCCCGACCGTTGGAGGAACACCCATCATGACGTCCCCCCGAGATGACGACCGTTTCGACTGGCAGGCCGCCGAGAACGACCTGACCAATCCGACCGCCACCGGCCCGGATGCCGAGGTGGTCGACCTGGACGACGCCCGCGCCCGGCGGGCACCTCGGCCGCGCCCCGCCGCCGATGCCACCCACTTCGATCTGCCTCTCGACGAGACGCCGCAGCGCGGCGGGATGCTGGTCGACCCGCCGGCTACCGCCCCAAATGGGCGGCGGCCGATCATCCCGGCGGGGTGGTCGGGGTGGCAGAACATCAAGCACAGCGTGCGGCAGGCCGCCGAGTTGGCCGGCTACCGCGCCGGCTTCCACGCGGTCCGCTCGCCGTGGTACGCCACCCAGGCCGCGTTCTGGGCCACGGTCGGGGCGTTCCGGCTGACCGGGCGGCAACTGCGGTGGTGGTGGGTCGCCGAGCAGACCGGGCTACGGCAGGCCGCCGCCGACGCGAACGACCCGGTGATGTGGCACAAGCTGCACCGGGAGGTGAAGGCCACCCGGGCATGGCGGGGCGTCGTGCTGCTGGCCGAGGCGGTGACGCTGGCGGTGGCCGTGCCGATCGCGTGGGCGACCGCGCCGTGGTGGGCGCTGACCGCAGGTGCCGGCCTGGCCGTGGCCTACCTCGCGCACGTCGGGCGGCCGGATGACCGGCCGATCATCACCCCGGCTACCGTGGCGGGTCGGTTCCGGCGGGTCAACCCGGACATCATCCTGCGCGCCTACTACGCCGCCGGCCTCGGCAACCCGGACAAGGCGCACCAGCGGGTGGAGTTCGGCTCCACGATGGCCCGTGACCCCTCTGGCACCGGCTCTCAGGTGTCGATCGATCTGCCGTACGGCAAGACGTTCGACGACGCGGTGAAAGCCCGCGGTTCGATCGCCTCGGGGTTGGACGTGGCCGTGTCACAGGTGTTCATCACCCGCGACCCGTCCTCGCACCGCCGCCACACGCTGTGGGTCGCCGACCGTGACCCGCTTGCCCAGAGCGCGGGCCGCACGCCGCTGTTGCGGTGCAAGCCGACCGACATTTGGCAGCCTGCCCCGTTCGGGCTGGACGAGCGCGGCAACAAGGTCGCTGTTGACCTGATGTGGAACAGCGTCCTGATCGGCGCGCAACCTCGGCAGGGCAAGACGTTCGCCGCCCGCTCCCTGGCGTTGTACGCCGCTTTGGACCCGTATGTGAAGCTGACCGTTCTCGACGGTGGCGGTAAGCCCGACTGGCGCAAGTTCGCGCTGGTCGCCGACCGGTACGCGTTCGGCCTGGCCATGACCCGCGACGGCGACCCGGCGGAAATCGTGCTGGAGGCGTTGCGGGAGATCAAGGCCGACGTGCAAGACCGCTACGAGCGGCTGTCACGGCTGCCCGTCGACGTCTGCCCGGAAGGCAAGCTGACCCGCGAGATCGCCCGCGATCCGAAGTACAACATGCCGGTGCGAGCGGTGTTCCTGGACGAGTTCCAGGAGTACTTCGACCTCGGCGACATCAGCAAGGAGATCGCGTCGCTGCTGGTCTACCTGGTGAAGGTCGCCCCGGCCGCCGGGGTGATGTTTGTTGACGCCACGCAGCGACCCTCCGGGGTTGGCGGTGGTCAGGTGGCTACGCAGTTCATCAGCTTCCGCGACAACCACCAGGTGCGGTTCTCGCTGCGTACCGGTTCGTGGAACGTCTCGGATCTGGTGTTGGGGGCGGGGGCGAACTCCGAGGGCTACGACTCGTCCACGCTGCTGCCGTCCTACAAGGGCGTTGGCATCCTGCGCGGCGCGTCGGACGCCACCCCGACCGTTCGGACGTACCTCGCGGATGCCGACGACGCGGAGAAGATCCTGATCGCCGCGCGGAAGCTGCGCGAGGCGGCCGGCACGCTGTCCGGGATGGCGGCCGGGGAGGACGTCACCCGCGAGATCCGCGATGTGCTCGCCGACGTTCGCAGCGTGATCGAGCGCGGCGAGACGGGCGCGCAGTGGGAAGAGATCGCGGCCCGCCTCGCCGCCCGACTGCCCGAGGCGTACGCGGACGTGACCGCCGAATCGATCTCCGCTCAGGTCCGCTCGTTCGGTGTACGCAGCGTAGACGTCAAGCGCTCCGGCAAGGCCCTCAAGGGAGCCAAGGCCGACGACATCGACGCCGCGATCACCCGCCGCAAGGCCGCCTAACAGGTCGCGGCCCGCCCGCGACCGGTCGCGTTCGCGCGACTCGACCCGCGACCGGCCTGGTCAGGACAGACATTGGCCGGTCGCGGGTCGCCCCCACCCCGCTCTAAGCCCGAAAACAGCCTCGGGAGGCCCCACCGTGCCCACCCACGCCGCGACCGCAACCACCACCGGCACCGCTGCCGGCATGATCATCCTGATTCTTCTCATCGTCACGCTCGGTTACCTCACGGCGTGCATGATCCGGCCGTTTCGGCGCTGCCGCCGCTGCCACGGCATCGGCCGACGCCGCACCCTGATCCTGCGCGTCGGGCGTACCTGCCGCCGCTGCGACGGCAACGGGGAGCACCTACGTGTCGGCCGTGTCGCCATCAACTACCTGCGCGAGCTACACGACAAAGGCACGCCCCGATGAACCGCCGCGCCGCCGGCCACACCGAGTGGTGCGGGATGGACCACCGCTGCAACCTCGGTGAACACCGCTCGGAAGAAATCGTGATCGACGTCGCCGGCCGCTCCCGCGCCGTCCTCGTGCGGGTGCGCACCGCCGCCGGCCGCGAACACGCCGAGGTCCGCGTCAGGGTCGCGCTCGCCCCGACCGAGGTGGCCGCCCGCCGACAGTTGGTCGGGCTACTCGGCGACCTGCGGCACGCGGTGACCCGGGCCGCGATCACCACCCGGCCCCGACCGAGGCGGTAACCCGGTGGCCGCCCGGTGGCTGGCCGCAAGCACGGTGCTCGGCCGGCCGGTGACCGACGCCGAGGCGTACCCGCACATCTGCAACCGGCTACTCGCCGCCGACAACGCGAGCAGCGGCCGGCCCGTCCTGCTACGCCGCCGCGACTGCGCCGCCTGCGCCCAAGGCCGACACGAACGCCTACACGGCCGGCCGCAACCCGCTCGCCTCACCACCTCACCCGCACCACCGGAGAGGACCCGCACCATGCCCGACAACCCGCTGCTCACCGCCGCGCTCGCGCACGCCGCACGCGGCTGGCACGTCTTCCCGCTACGCCCCGACGACAAGCGACCCGCCTTCCCCGACCACGCTGGCGACGACTGCACCGGCCGCGACCCGCGCTGCCGCGCCGCCGGGCACCACCTCGGATGGGAGCCCCGCGCCACCTGCGACCCCGACCGCATCCGCCGCGCGTGGTCTGCCCGCCCCTACGGCATCGGGTTGGCCTGCGGCCCGTCGCGGCTGGTCGTGGTCGACCTCGACCGGCCCAAGGACGGCACCACCGGCCCTACCGGACTGGACACCCTCGCCGACCTGGCCGCCGCACACGGAACCGTCATCGAACCGACCTACACGGTGACCACCGGGCGGGGCGGCACCCACCTCTACTACCGCCACCCCGACGACGGACCAGAGTTGCGCAACACGGCCGGCACGCTCGGCCCGCTGGTCGACACCCGCGCGCATGGCGGCTACGTAGTCGCCGCCGGGTCGACGGTCAACGGACGGCCCTACCGGGTCGACCTGGACACCGACCCCGCCCCACTGCCCCGGTGGCTGGCCGACCGGTTGATTCCGGCGCCGCTTCCGCCGCAGCGGCCGGTGGTGGTGTCCCTGCCGACCGACCGCAACCGCGCGTACGTCCGGGCCGCGATCACCCGGGAAGCCGACCGGGTAACCACCGCACCGGCAGGGGAACGCAACCGCGCGCTCTACATCGCGGCCGTGGCACTCGGGCAACTCACCGCCGGTGGGTCGCTCACCGCCGAGGACGCCGAAAGCGTGCTGGAACAAGCCGCAGCACAGGCCGGGCTGGGCCACGTCGAGACGGCACGCACCATCCGATCCGGGCTGGCCGCCGGCAGCAAGCGACCCCGGCAGGTGGCCGCATGAACGCCGCCCGCCTCCACCTCGTCACCGACCACCCCGACACCACCGACGCGCCGGCCCCGGGTGGCCCGCTGTGGGATGTTCCAGTGCCCTTGACCGGGCCGAGCACCGCGCCGCCGCCGTTCCCGGTCGACGTGTTCCCGCGCTGGTTGGGCGACATGGTGACCGGCGTCGCCCGGTTCACCCAGACCGATCCGGCGATGGCCGGCACCCTCGCCGTGGCCGTGCTCTCCGCATGTGCGGGTGGCCGCCTGGAGGTGGAGCCGGTCGGCGGGTGGCGCGAGCCAGTGAACGTGTTCGCCGCCGTCATCGCCGGCCCCGGCGAGCGGAAGTCGCCTGTTCACCGGGCGATGACCGCGCCGCTGTTCGCCGCTCAGTCGACGTTGGGTGAGGCGATGCGACCGCGGATCGCCGAGGCTGCCGCGTTGCGGGATATCGCCGACCGGCAGGCCGAGCAAGCCAAGGCTCAGGCCGCAAAGGCCAGCGACCCGGGCAAGCGGGACGAGGCCGCCGCCGAGGCGGTAGCCGCTGCGATCGCGGCCGAGGCGATCACCGTTCCCGGCCTGCCCCGCCTGATCGTGGATGACGCCACTCCGGAAGCCCTGATCGGGTTGATGGCTGCCAACGGCGGACGGATGGCGATCATCTCGGATGAGGGCGGGATCTTTGACACCCTCGCTGGTCGGTACTCCGGTGCCCCGAACCTTGACCCCTACCTGAAAGGCCACGCGGGGCAGCCGATGAGCAACGAACGGCAGACCCGCGAGGGTGCCTCGGTCGACAAACCCGCGCTGACCGTGTGCGTCATGGCGCAGCCGACCGTGCTGCGCAAGTTCGGCGGGAACGCCGACCTCGCCGGGCGCGGCCTGCCTGCCCGGTTCTTGTTCGCGCTGCCCCGCTCGCTGGCCGGGTATCGGCTGGTCGACACGGAGCCGGTGCCCGAGGCGGTGACGGCCGGCTACCGGCACCGGGTGCACGACCTGGCCGCGACCCTCGCCGAGTGGGAAGACCCCGCCGTGGTCACCCTCACCCCGGAAGCGGGGCGGGTGCGGCTGGCGGCTGCTCAGGAGGTGGAGGCGCAGCTACGGCCCGGCGGGACGCTGCACGACATGCGGGAGTGGGGCAACAAGCTCTCCGGGGCAACGCTGCGGCTGGCCGGGTTGCTGCACGTCGCCCACCACCCCGCCGACGCGTGGCGACGCCCGATCGACGCCGACCGGATGGCCGACGCGGTGAGGCTGGCCGAGTTTTTCGCCGCGCACTACCGGGCCGCGCTCACCACCATCGGCAGTGATGCGGCGATGGAGAACACCCGGTACGTGCTCGGGGTGCTCACCACCAAGGGCATGACCACCTTCACCCGCCGAGAGCTACACCGCCGCGTGTCGCGCCGGCTGCCGAAGTCCGACGAGGTGTCGGCGGTGCTCGCCGAGCTGGCCGCGCTCGGGTGGGTGCGCAACGGGCCGGACGGGCGGTACGAGCTGCACCCGCGCGCCGTGGCCGAGGTGCCCGAAGGCGTTGACACGTTGACAATCGCCCCCGACGCCGACGTTTCCCCAGCTCAGAGCACCCGCGAGGGTGTCAACGGGGGGCGTTGACAGCCGTTGACAGGCGTTGACAACCCGCCACCGGCCGACCCGGTGTCAACGGGTGTCAACGCCTGTCAACGGAGGGTGTTGACACCCCGACACCGCCTCTCACCTGCGGAAACGCTTCCGGTTCGGCCGATTGTCAACGTGTCAACGCTTCCCGGCCCCCTCCCGGCCCGCATCCGCGCCACCCCCCGTCGATCGGCACCGGAAACGGCCCGCTCAGAGCCACACAGACGGTTCGGCCCTATGCCTTACACCAACCATGCCCGGATCTTGCCTCCACGGCGCTCTCAGCGGGCCGCCCTACGCCGTTCTGCCGCACCGCCACCCCGACCCTCCACAGACGACCGACGCCGACCGGAAGGCGCTCACCGCGCCAATCAGCCCGCAAAACACCCCGCCGAAACAGCCGCAACGCCGCCCGCCGCAACGCAGCGGCTTGTTCCAGCGCTCCACCTGCACCCCGCACGAGGGAGGCCCCGCCCATGACCGCGCGCCGCACCCCTACCGGCAACCTGCTCACCCTCGCCGAAGTCCTGGACGAACTCCGCGTACCCCGGTCGACCTTCTTCCGCTGGAAGGCCACCGGCCGCGCACCCCGAACGATCAAGTACCCGAACGGCAGCCTGTACGTCCGCCGCCGCGACCTAGATAACTGGCTCAACGACCACGAAGAGGCAGCATGAGCAGCACTTACGAAGTACGCGTACACGGCATCCTCAAGAACCAACTCAGCAAGGGCTACTCCTACGTGGTCCGCTGGAAGGTGGCGGGCGAGCCGTTCCGGAAGACCTTCGCGACCCGCGCCCTAGCCGAGAGCTACCGGTCAAAGCTGGTGGTGTCTCAGCGGGAAGGCGTCGCGTTCGACAAGGCCAGCGGCCTGCCCGAGCCCATGGCCCGCGCGCTCAACGCCCGTTCGTGGTACGAGCACGCGGTGGCCTACGTCGACATGAAGTGGCCCCGCGCGTCGGCAAAGCATCGCAAGGGCATCGCCGAGACGCTGGCCACCGTTACACCGGCACTGCTGACGACGGACCGGGGCGTGCCCAGCGACAAGGCGCTACGGGCCGCGCTCTACGGGTGGGTGTTCAACAAGGCTCGCCGCGACGCTGGCGACCCACCCGCTCACCTGTCCGCCGCCGTGCGCTGGCTCAAGGCAAACACCGTCGATCTGACGGCGCTCGCCGACCCTGCCTTGGTGCGGAAGGCGCTCGACACACTCGCCCTGCGGATGGATGGTGCCCCCGCCTCGGCAAGCACGATCGCTCGCAAGCGGGCAGTCTTCTCCGGCGCTCTCAAGTACGCCGTTGAGCTGCGCCTACTCGACACCCACCCAATGACCCTGGTGAGCTGGACCGCCCCGAAGACGGCCGATGAGGTCGACCGGGGCGCGGTGGTGAACCCCGATCAGGCGCGGGCACTGCTCGCCGAGGTCGGCCGCACGGTGCCCGAGTTGGAAGCGTTCTTCGGATGCATGTACTACGCCGCACTACGCCCCGAAGAGGTGCTTCACCTGCGCGAAGACGAGTACGAGCGGCCCGCCGAGCCTGACGGGTGGGGCGTACTGCACCTGACCGGCTCGACGGTGGCCGTGGGTCGGGACTGGGGCGACGGAGACGACACGGCCGAGGACCGGGGGTTGAAGCACCGAGCGAAGGCCGCCACACGGGATGTGCCGGTGCCGCCGCCGCTCGTGCGGCTGCTCGACCACCATGTCAAGGAGTACCCGGCCGGATCAAACGGGAAGCTGTTCGTCACCCGGCGCGGCCCCGGTGGTCGGTACGTGCCCACCGCTGGCCAGCCCATCCCGAACAACACCTATGGGAAGGCGTGGCGCGACGCGCGAGCCAAGGTGCTCACGCCGGCTCAACAGCGCTCGCCGCTGGCCCGCCGGCCATACGACCTGCGGCACGCCGCCGTGTCGCTATGGCTCAACGCCGGCGTACCGGCTACCCAGGTTGCCGAATGGGCCGGGCACAGCGTCCACGTCCTCATGCGGGTCTACGCGAAATGCGTTTATGGCCAGGAAGAAGCGGCCAAGCGCCGCATCGAGGCTGCTCTCACCACGTTGAGCGCATTCGAGTAAGACTAGGTGGTCTTTGACTCCTGATGGCTGGTGATGTCTTCGTGGAGGGCGCTAATCAGATCCGCCCTGGCATCTGATGTGCCGGGCACACTGCCCGCCGCAAACTTGACGATCGCCGTCATCGTCCGGGTCGTCGTCGAATACAACTCAGCGCCGGCCAGGACCAGCACCTCACTCTGAAGCCCCAGCAGGCGGTTCTGGATCTCATCGAACCTCTTGTGGGCCTCCCGCCGATCTTCGATCGACTCAGTCTGAACGTCTTGGAGGTCGAGCGCCGCCAACTGCAGGCCCTCAATCTCCGTCAAGAACTTGGCATACAGAGCCTGCTTCGCGGCTAACAGAGCGCGGCGATCCTCGGTCGCCACCTGAAGCCTGAGAAGTTCTAGCTGGACTTCTTGCCCACGCACCTCTGCCCGTGAAGCCACCCGACCGCTGACGACCACGGCTAGTGCTCCGACAGCAGCACCGAATGCCGTCCCCGCTGGAGCCAACCATTCCCACGCCACGCGGTCATCATGTCCGATGGCGGCAAGCACGATCGGCCGGCGACACGCATGCGACACAGCCAGCGGGATCGAGCGGGCTAGAGCGGGACTGAGTGAGACTCACAGAAGAGGCCCCTGACCGGCGTTCGCGCTGGTCAGGGGCCTCTTCTTGCACCTGGTGGCGGGTAGAGGATTCGAACCTCTGTAGCTTTCGCGACGGATTTACAGTCCGCTCCCATTGGCCGCTCGGGCAACCCGCCAGGGCACCCCACCGCGTCGTAACGCGGCGGCGGAAGCAAGGATAGCGGCTCCCCCCGGTGCCGGTGCAACCGGGTACGGTCAGGGGGTCGTGCCGCTGGTCGGCGGCCGGCAGCAGGCCCAGACCGCCGGACAGCAGGAGTATCAGCATGGCAGCGAACCCGTCGTTCGACATCGTGAGCAAGGTTGACCGCCAGGAGGTCGACAACGCCCTCCGTCAGGCGGAGAAGGAGCTCTCGACGCGGTTCGACTTCCGTGGCACGGGCGCGGAGATCTCCTGGTCGGGTGAGGAGGCGATAGGCCTTCAGGCGGAGACCGAGGAGCGGGTGCGCGCCGCGCTTGACGTGTTCAAGGAGAAGTTGGTCAAGCGGAACATCTCGTTGAAGTCGTTGGACGCGGGCGAGGCGCGTCCGTCCGGCAAGGTGTTCAAGATTGACTGCAAGGTGATCCAGGGCATCGAGACGGACAAGGCCAAGGCGATCAGCAAGAAGATCCGCGACGAGGGCCCCAAGGGTGTCCAGGCGCAGATCCAGGGCGACCAGCTGCGCGTCACAGGCAAGAAGCGGGACGACCTCCAGGCTGTCATCGCCCTGCTCAAGGGTGAGGACTTCGGGGTCGCCCTCCAGTTCACCAACTACCGGTAGCGACCGGCCGTCAGGCCACGACCCGGTACCAGTGCGCGGTCTCGCCGGGGATCGGCGCGAGCCGCACCTGCTCGCCGCCCGGGTCGTCGAAGATGCGCACCCCGTCGCCGAGCAGCACCGGCGCGAAGAAGATGAGGATCTCGTCGAGCAGGCCGGCACGGAGGCACTGCTTGGCGACGTCCGCGCCGAGCACGTTCACGTACTTGTCGCCGGCGGCCTGCTTGGCCTGTTCGACGGCGGTGTGCAGGTCGCCGGCGAAGGTGACGTCGGCGGGCGGTCGGGCCGGCGGTTGGTGGGTCAGGACGACCACCGGGCCGTGGTACCGGCCGCCGAAGGCGCCTTCACTGTCGGTGCCCCGGTTGGGGTCGTCGCCGCCGAAGGTGCGGTTGCCGGCGAGGATCGCGCCGACGTTGGCCAGGACGCGGTCGGCGGTCGGGTTGTCGATCGTGAGGTGTTCGGTCAGCCAGGACATGTCCCCGCCGGGGCCTGCGATGTAGCCGTCGAGCGACGCGGTCGCCGAGTAGAGCAGCTTCGCCATGGGGTCATTCTGGTGGACTCCCGGCGGCCACAGAAGTCATCGGGGCCACCGGACCGAGCCGGCCGGTCAGACGGTGACGGGCTCCTCGGCGCGTACCGCCGAGGTTTCCGCGCGGGCGATGGGCCCGGCGGGCAGCGCGGCGACCGCGGCCGCGACGGCGACCGCCGCCCCGGCGAACAGGAACGCCCACGGCACGCCGCCGGCGTTGTCCACGATGAGGCCGGCCACCGCGCCGCCGGCGGCGCTTGCCGCGACAGCGATGGTGACAACCCAGGTGTACGCCTCGTTCAGCATGCCCGTGGGGGCGATCCGGCCGACCAGGGTGTTCTCCAGGGTCAGGGCGGGAGCGATGGTGGCGCCCCCGACGACCAGCGCGACGCCCAGCGCCAGCGGGGTGGGCATCACCGCGAAGATGACGAAGGTGCCGGCGAGGGCGGCGAGCAGCAGGGCGAACTGCCGGGTCATGTTCGGTGCCGGCTTGCGTACGCCGAACCAGAAACCGCCGATGGCGCTGCCGACCCCCCAGACGGCGAGCAGCATTCCGGCCAGGCTCTCCGGGTCGTCTGTGGTGTGGCCGCTCGCGTACGCCGGGACGATCACCCCGGCGGCGCCGAACGCGATGCCCAGGCCGGCCACGCAGACCAGCAGGGCGGGGAATCCGGCGACGCGCAGCGGGCCGAGCCCTCGGGCGTGGTGTTCGCGCGGGTGGGGGCGCCAGCCGCGCATCACCTGGCCGAGCGCGACCGCGCTGGTCCCGACGAGGGTGACCGCTGCCGCGCCGATCAGGGCCGCCGCCGCGTCGGCCACCAGCACGAAACCGGCCACGAGCAGCGGGCCGAGGACGAACACGATCTCGAACAGCGAGGTCTCCGCGGCGAGGGCCGTGTTGCGCAGGGCGTACCGGCCGGAGGCGGGGGAGGTCAGTTCGTTCCAGGCACCCCGGATGGCGGCGGTGAGCGGCGGGAAGGTGGCACCGGCGACACCGGACGCCAGGTAGATGACGGCGAGGGCGTCCTCGCCGGCCCGGCTGGCCAGCAGCAGCCCGGTGAGCGCCAGCGGGTGGGCCACTGCGGTGACCAGGAGGACGGGGCTCGGGCCGACCCGGTCGGCGATCCGCCCGGCGATCGGGCTGAGCGCGGCACCGGCGATGGCGTAGATGCCGCCCGCGACGGCGGCGAGCGCGTACCGCCCGGTCACCTGCTCGACAACCAGCAGCAGCGCCAGCGGTGTCATGCCGATCCCGAGTCGTCCGATGATGCCGGTGAGCAGCAGCATCGGGGCACCGGGGATCTGCCAGACGCCCAGGTACTGACGCAGCGCGGCCACCGTGAACCTCCGAGGATGTAATGGGCAAGAGCCGTTACGACCCTAACGCCGGGGGTCAGCGGCAGGAACCGGATATCGCGTGCGACACAGCACTCCGCCCGCCCCGGAGCGACCGGGTACGGGCGGAGTGGACGTTCAGCGGGTCAGCGCTGGAACTGCACAGGCCCCGAGTTGGCGGCCATCCGCTCCAGCCGGGCGACCCGGTCCTCCATCTTCGGGTGGGTGGAGAACAGCGCCGCCATGCCGCCGCCCCGGAACGGGTTGGCGATCATGAGGTGCGCGGTGCTGGTGAGCTGGCCCTGGGCCGGCAGCGGCCGACGCCGCGCCACCGCGTCGATCTTGCGCAGGGCGCTGGCCAGCGCCAGCGGGTCGCGGCTCAGCTCGGCACCCGAGGCGTCCGCCTGGAACTCGCGGCTCCGGCTGATCGCCAGCTGGATGATGCTTGCCGCGATCGGGCCCAGGATCAGGGTGAGCAGCAACACGGCCGGGTTCGGCCGGTCCTCGTCGTCCCCACCGCCCAGCGGGATGAAGAAGGCGAGGTTCGCCAGGAGCGTGATGATGCTCGCCAGGCCGGCAGCCACACTGGAGATCAGGATGTCCCGGTTGTAGACGTGCGACAGCTCGTGCCCGATCACACCGCGCAGCTCGCGGTAGTCGAGGATCTCGGTGATGCCCTGGGTCACGCAGACCGCCGCGTGCTGCGGGTTACGACCCGTGGCGAACGCGTTGGGCTGGGCGGTCGGGCTGACGTACAGCCGTGGCATCGGCTGGCGGGCCTCGGCCGCCAGCTCACGCACCATCCGGTACAGCTCGGGGAACTGTGCCTCGCTGACCGGTTGCGCCCCCATCGAGCGCAGTGCGATCTTGTCGGAGTAGAAGTAGGAAACGCCGTTCATGACAAGTGAGATCAGGACGGCGATGACCAGACCGCCACTGCCGCCGAACCAGTAGCCCACCGCGAGGATCAGGGCGCTGAGCAGGCCAAGCAGCGCTGCGGTCTTCAGACGGTTGTGGTGACGCACGATCTCTCCTTCGGTGCACGGATCGCCGGGATCCGCTGACCGGTGTAACAACCCGGTACCCCTCAACCATCCATCTCAACGCTGAGAGTTGACTGAGGGTCAGCGGCCGGCCAGGTCCAGCACCAGCTGCGGAGCGACGCCGACCACCACGGCGGCCACCGTCGCCATCGCCAGCACCACCGCCACCACACCCACCACGGGTACGGCCACCGCGCCGCCCGCCGCCGTCGTCGGCGACGTCCACAGGCCGGCGGTCACCCGCAGGTAGTAGGCCAGCCCGATGACGGCGTTCAACGCCACCACCAGCGCCAGCCAACCGGCGCCACCGTCCAGCAGCGCCCGGACCACAGTCACCTTCGCGAACAGCCCGGCCAGCCCCGGAGGCAGACCCGCCAGACCGACAAGTGCGAGACCGAACGCGGCACTGCGCCACGGGTACCGCCGGGCCGCCCCGCGCAGGTCGTCGAGCGTGCCGCCGTCCGCGCCCACCGGCCGCAACGCGGTCACCCCGGCGAACGCGGCCAACTCCAGCACCACGAAGAACACGGCGTACGCCACAGCTGCCGCGTACGCCGCGGAGCGCGCCTCGCCCGTACGACCGGCGGCCAGCGCCAACGCGCCGAGCGGGGCGAGGATGTAGCCGGCCTGCGCCACTGACGACCAGGCGAGCAGCCGCACCGTACGCCGCTGACGCAGCGCGACCAGGTTGCCGACGGTCATGGTGAGCACCGCGAGCACGGCGAGCACCGGGCCGGTCTGCTCGGCCGGCAGCGCCCGCTGCACCACGGCCAGCAGCGCGACGAGGCCACCCAGCTTCGACGCCGTGGACAGGTACGCGGCCACCGGCAGCGGCGCCCCGTCGTAGGTGGCCGGCGCCCACGCGTGGAACGGCACCGCCGCCACCTTGAACGCCAGCCCGACCAGCAGCAACGCCACAGCCGCGGTGGTCAGCGGCAGGTCCCGCAGCTCGGGCCGCTCGGCCAGCAGCGCGCCTACCCGGTCCAGGTGCAGCCCGCCGGTCACCGCGTACAGCAGCGCCGCGCCGAGCAGCGTCACAGTGGTCGCGACCACGCTCACCACGAAGAAGGTCACCGCCGCCTCGGCACTGGCCAGACTGCCCCGGCGCAGGCCGACAAGCACGTACAGCGGCAGGGTGAGCGTCTCCAGGGCGACGATCAGGGTGATCAGGTCACCTGCCGCGCCGAGCACCACGCCGCCCGTCATCGAGCAGGCCAGCAGGAAGCAGTACTCCCCCACCGGCGACCGCCCGGCCCGCAGCGCGGGTGCGGAGAGCCCGAGCACTCCCAGAGTGAGCAGGGCCACCACCGCCCCGACCAGCGCGGCCCGCCCGCCGAAGATCCAGGAGCAGTCGGCCCCGACGCAGAACGTCCGCCGTTCCCCGGCCGCGCCGACCCCAGCAGAGGCCACTGCGGTGCCGAGCGCGCCGAGCGCGGCCACCACGACCGTGGCCCGGGGCCGCGCCAGCAGCAGGTCGATGATCAGCACGAGCACGGCGGTGCCCGCGGCCAGGTACGCCGGGAGCAGCGCGACGCTGTCCACACTCTGCACGGCGTTCATGGGCGGACCACCCCGATGAGGGCGTCGACAGGCGCCTCGGCGAGGCCGAGCACCAACGCCGGTGCCAGCCCGATGGCCAACGCCAGCAGCACGAGCGGCACCCACGCGGTCAGCTCCGCGCCGGCCAGCCCGGCGCCGACCCCACCGACCGCCGGACTCGGCCGGCCGTGGGTGACCTGGCGCAGCAACCGCAGGAAGTACGCGGCGGTGAGCGCGCCACCGACAGCCGCCAACACACCGAGGGTGGTCCACAGCGGGCCGCCCACCTGCACGGCCGCGACCACCGCGAACGCCTCACCCCAGAAGCCGGCCAGCCCGGGCAGGCCCAGCGACGCGACAGCCGCGAACGCCAACAGGCCGGCCAGGCGGGGTGCGGTCTCCCGCAGCCCGGACAACTCGGCGAGGCTGCCCGTGCCGGTACGGTCCTTCACCGCCCCGGCCAGGAAGAACAGCAGCCCGGTGATCACCCCATGCGCGACGTTTCCGATCAGCGCCGCCTGGATGCCGGTGGCTGTCAACGTGGCGACGCCCAGCAGCACGAAGCCCATGTGTCCCACGCTGGAGTACGCGATCAGCCGTTTGACATCCGTCTGGGCCAGGCAGACCAGCGAGCCGACCAGGATCGCGGCGACGGCCAGCACGCCCAGCACCGGGGCCGCCCAGCGCGCGCCCTCGGGCGCCACCCCCACCGCCACCCGGATCAGACCGTACGTGCCCATCTTGAGCAGCACCCCGGCCAGCACCACACTGCCCACGGTCGGCGCCTGGGTGTGCGCGTCGGGCAGCCACGAGTGCAGCGGCCAGAGCGGACTCTTCACCGCGAAGGCCAACGCCAACAGGGTGAACGCGGCAAGTTGGGTGCCCCGGGACAACCCGCCACCGCCGGTCAACGCCACCACGTCGGCGGTGCCGGCGGCCGCGACCACCACGTACACGCCTACCAGCAGCAGCACCGAACCGAACAGCGTGTAAAGCGCGAACTTGCGGGCCGCCCGACGCCGGGCCGCACCGCCCCAGCCGGCGATGATCGCGTACATCGGCAGCAGGACGACCTCGAAGAAGAGGAAGAACAGCACCAGATCCAGGGCGAGGAACGTGCCCAGGATGCCCACCTCGACCACCAGCAGCAGCGCCACAAGCGCCCGGCCGCTGCCCCCGTCGGGCACCCGCCACATCGTGTACGCGCAGCAGAGCAGCGTGAGCAGCGCGGTCAACACCACAAGCGGCCACGAGATCCCGTCGACCCCGAGGTGGAACCGCAGGTCGAGACCCGGCACCCAGGGCAGGTCGAGCTGGTGCCAGGGACGCACCGCCGGCGCGCCCGCCGACCACGCCACCGAACCCCGCCCGCCGAACACCAACGGCACCGAGGCCAGCAGGGTCAACGCCGCCGCGACAGTACCCACCAGCCGGGCCACCCGGTCCCGCGGTGTCGCCGCCACCGCGACCGCGCCGAGCGCCGGCACCGCCAGGACGGCCACCAGCAGAACCTGCCCCGCGCTCACCGGACCGCCTTCGTTCGCGACTGCGGGGCTCGCAACCCCGGCTCACTCCTCGCGCTCACCGGACCGCCTTCGTTCGCGACTGCGGGGCTCGCAACCCCGGCTCACTCCTCGCGCTCACCGGACCACTCCCATCAGGGCGGCCGCCAGCCCGATCAGCAGCGCGCCGGCCAGCACACCGGCGGCGGCGCGGGGCAGCGCCGCCCGGTGCAGCGCGGCCAGCCCACCGCCCAGGCCGGACGCGGCCCGCCCGCTGCCCTCGACGGCGCCGTCCACCACGACCTCGTCACCGGTACGCGTCGCCCGCGCCAACGCCCGGACGGGGCGTACCACAACTGTGTGCTGGACGTCGTCGAGCCGGAACGCGCGGGCGAAGACCGGCCGCAGCGGGCCCAGCGCGGACGCCGGGTCGGCGGCCGGATCCCGACGCCAGCGCAGCGCCACCAGGCCCGCCCCGACCACCAGCAGCGCCAGCGGCAGCAGTACGCCCGGCCCGAGGTGGACCAGGCCGTCCTCGGAGCCCGCAACCGGCACGGTCGGGAACCGGAGCCGGTCGGCGAACGCCCCGACGTACCCGGCCAGGCCGAGCAGCGCGGCGGGCACGGCCAGCAGCAGCACCGGCCAGCGCAGCAGCGCGGGCGGGTCGTGCGGCGTGACCAACGGGAGGCGGGGGTCGCCGAAGAAGGCCCGCAGCAGCAGCCGACCCGCGTACCAGGCGGTGACCGCCACGCCGACCAGCCCGGCGATCCAGACGATCCAGCCCACCCAGGAGGGCGCCGGGCCGGTGCCCTCCAGCGCGGCCGACTCGGCGACCGTGAGCACGCCGTCCTTGCTCCAGAAGCCGGCCAGCGGCGGCACACCTGCCAGCGCGCCGAGGCCCACCACGGTGCACCAGAAGGTCACGGGCATGCTGCGCCGAAGGCCGCCCATCTCCGACATCAACGTGGTGCCCACGGCGTGGATCACCGCGCCGGCGGCGAGGAACAGCAGCGCCTTGAACGCGGCGTGGGTGAGCAGGTGGAACAGCGCCGCCGACGGTGAGCCGACCGCAAGCGCGCCTGTCATGTAGCCCAGTTGGGACACCGTCGACCAGGCCAGCACACGCTTGATGTCGTCCTGGGCGGTGGCGGCGAGCGCACCCAGCAGCAGGGTGATCGCGCCGATCACCCCGAGGACGGTAAGCGTCACGGGCGCGGCGGTGAACAGCGGGTAGAGCCGGGCCACGAAGTACACCCCGGCGGCGACCATCGTCGCCGCGTGGATCAGCGCGGAGATCGGCGTCGGGCCGGCCATCGCGTCCGGCAGCCAGGTGTGCAGCGGGAACTGCGCGCTCTTGCCGGCGACCCCGGCGAGCAGCAGCAGGCCGGCGGCGGTCAACGTCACGCCGGAGTGGTCGTGGGCGAGCACGTCGGAGATCCGGAAGCTGCCCGTCGACACGCCGAGCAGCGCGATGCCGAGCAGGAAACCGACGTCACCGACGCGCGTCACCAGGAACGCCTTCATGGCGGCGGCCGGAGCGCCGGCCAGTCGGCGGTCGTGGGCGATGAGCAGGTACGAGCACAGGCCCATCACCTCCCACCCGACCAGCAGCATGATCAGGTCACCGGCTACCACCACCAGCAGCATGGCGCCGGTGAAGAGGCTGATCTGCGCCGCGTACGGCGGGTAGCGGTGGTCGACGTCGATGTCGTCGTGGGGACCGCGCCGCAGGTAGCCGATCGAGTAGACCTGCACGGCCAGGGCGACCGCGGTGACCGCCACCGCGACGAGCGCGGCCGCGCCGTCCAGCCGTACGCCAAGGGTCACCGCCAACCCACCGATGTCGACCCAGGTGGTCGACGTCTGCGTCGGACCGTCCACGGTCACCAGCAGCGCGACGGCAAGCGCCAGCGCGCCCGCCGCGCCGGCCACCCCGAGTGTCACGGCGGCCGTCCGCGCCCGGTCACCGCCCGCCGACTCCGGCCGGTGGCGCGGGGCCGGCGGCAGCAGCAGGCCGAGCAGACCGGCGGCCAGCGGTACGGCGGGCAGCAGCGCCCCGAGCAGCCCGGTCACCGGCCCGCCTCCACATCCTGGCCGACTGTCGACGCCGACACGGCAGGCTCGGTCAGCGGCACGTCGTCCACCGCGACTGTGGTCCGCAGCCGGTAGAGCTGAAGGACGATCGCCAGCCCCACCCCGATCTCGGCGGCGGCGAGGACGATGACGAACAGCGCGAAGACCTGCCCGGAGTGCGGCAGCACGGCACGGGCGGTGGTGTCGGCGGTGACCAGGATCAGGTTCACCGCGTTGAGCATCAGCTCGACAGCCATCAGCACCAGCACGGCGTTGCGCCGACGCAGCACGCCGTAGACGCCGAGGCCGAACAGCAGCGCGGCGGTGACGTACGGGATGACAGGCCTCACCGGCGCGCCCCCGCGTCCACGTCGGCCTCGCGTGGCGCCGCCGGAGCGGGCCGGCCGATGTCCGGCCGGGACAACACCACCGCGCCCACCAGCGCCGACAGCAGCAGCACCGAGAGCACCTCGAACGGCAGCACCCAGGACTGGAAGATCTGCTCGCCCAGCCGCTCGGCGGTGCCCGCGCCGGGCAGCTCGACAGTGCTCCACCGGTACGCGTCGACAAGCAGGACGGTCAACCCCAGCCCGGCGCCGCCGCCGATCAGGGCGGCCGGCCAGCCGGGCCGGTCCAGGTCGTCGGAGGCGCCGATCGGGGCCCGGGTCAGCATCACCGCGAACAGCAGCAGCACCACCACCGCGCCCACGTAGATCAACACCTGCACCCACGCCACCAGCTCGGCACCGAGCACCAGGTAGTCGCCGGCCAGCGCCCCCAGGCAGACCACCAGGTAGAGGCCGGCGCGGACCAGATGCTTGGTGGTCACCACCAGCACGCCGGCACCGACCGCCACCGCGCCGAGGGCGAGCAGCAGCACGTCCGCGCCCGTCACGAGGCGGCACCCGGGTCGGCGCCGGGCTCGGGGCGTACCGCCCGGGGAGCCGGACGCGCGGCCTTGCGCGCGGCGGCGGTCTCCTCCTTGGCCGGCTCGCCGTTCGGGTCGTGCGCGGGCGGCGGCGGAACGGTGGCCATCCACTGGCCGAGGTGGTCCTTGTCGTGCAGCAGGTCCTTGATGTCGTACTCGGCGTACTCGAACTCCGGCGACCAGTAGAGCGCATCGAACGGGCAGACCTCGATGCAGATGCCGCAGTACATGCAGAGCGAGAAGTCGATGTCGAACTTGTCGAGCACGTTGCGCTGGCGGGGACGGGCGGCGCCGGGCACCGCCACCTCCTCCTTGTGCGAGTCGATGTAGATGCACCAGTCCGGACACTCGCGGGCGCAGAGCATGCAGACGGTGCAGTTCTCCTCCGACAACGCGATCACGCCGCGCGAGCGGGGCGGCAGATCGGGGGCGACGTCCGGGTACTGCTGCGTGGTCGAGCGGCTGGTCATCGTCTTGAGGGTGACCGCCAGCCCCTTCACCAGACCGGCGCCGGGCAGGCCGCGCTCGCTGGCGCCGCCGGCTGGATCGCCGCGCTCGCTGGAATCGGTCATGTGGACCATCCTGCCCTGTGGCCCCGGCGCGCGCGACCACCACCCACAGGTCGGCGGCGGTACGGTGGTCGCGGGGAGAACGACGCACCTGGAAGGACCCGCCATGACCGCCGCGCTGCAGAGCGACTACCCGCCCGAGAGCGGATGGACGACTGACGATCTGGACGCGCTGCCCGACGATGGCCGCCGCCGGGAACTGCTCGATGGAGTGCTGTTGATGTCCCCCTCCCCCACCCGTACCCACCAGAGCATCGCGATGCGTCTTGGTGCCGCGCTCGACGAAGACTGCCCGGACGGCTACGACGTGACCCAGGCGGTCGAGGTGCGGATCAACCGCACCCGCTCCTTCATCCCCGACGTGCTGATCACCACCTCGACGGCGGCCGCCCGGGAGCCGTCGAGGTACGAGCCGCACGAGGTGGTCCTCGCCGTCGAGATCGTCTCACCGAGCACCCGTTCGATCGACCGGGTGCTGAAGCCGGCGCTGTACGCCCAGGCCGGCATTCCCTTCTACTGGCGGATCGAGACCGAGGGCGGCGCGCTGGAGGTCGTGACCCACCGGATCGACGCGGTCAACGAGGTCTACACCGAGACCGGGCGGTGGACGAAGTTCGTCGACACCGGCGAGCCCTTCCCGATCAACCTGCCGGTCAGCCGGATCACGCCCCGGGCCCACTGACGACGGTCGGCGGGAGCATCTCCACACCGAGCTGCTGGAGCAGTTGGAACAGCTCGTTGCAGCTCCACACCTCGACGATCCGACCCGCCGCGTCGAAGCGCAGGAACGTCGCTCCGGAGTAGCTGACCACCTGACCGGTCGGCGGCACCGGCCCGAACTGGCCCATCTGGGTGCCCGCCGCACGCCAGTGCACGGCCACCCGCTCCCCCGCCGCCACCACGTCCACGATCTTGTAGCGCAGGTCCGGGAAGGCCGCCCGCCGCTCCCGGTGCCAGGCCAGCGTGGCCTCCGGGCCGGTCCCGCCCAACCCCGGGCACTCGTCGGCGACCAGCTCGTACGCCGATTCCTCCCGGCGGGCGTTCCACACGTCGGCGATGAACCGCCGGGCCGTCGCCTCCGCATCCGTCACCCCGGCAGGGTAGCCGGACACCCGGTGGTAGATCCGTGAGGATGGGGTAGAGACAGGGGAACCAACCGGGAGGGTCACGTGGGCGAGGAAACAGGCGGGAAGTACGTCGAGCCGGGTGGCGAGTTCACCCGCGACCAGCGGTACATCGCGACCCGGATCACCGAGGACGGGCGGGACGGATACCCGGTGGAACCCGGCCGGTACCGGCTGGTGGTCAGCCGCGCCTGCCCGTGGGCCAACCGCCTGATCATCGTGCGGCGCCTGCTCGGCCTGGAGGACGCCATCTCGATGGCGGTGGCTGGCCCCACCCACGACGCCCGGAGCTGGACCTTCGACCTCGACCCCGACGGCCGGGACCCGGTGCTCGGCATCGAACGCATCCAGGAGGCGTACTTCAAGCGCTTCCCCGGCTACGAACGCGGCATCACCGTTCCGGCGATGGTGGACGTGCCGACCGGGCAGGTGGTGACCAACGACTACGCGCAGATGAGCCTGGACCTGTCCACCCAGTGGGGGGCGTACCACCGCGAGGGCGCGCCGCAGCTCTACCCCGAGCACCTGCGCGAGCAGATCGACGAGGTGAACGCCGTGGTGTTCCGGGACGTCAACAACGGCGTCTACAGGTGCGGCTTCGCCGGCAGCCAGGAGGCGTACGACAAGGCGTACCACCAGCTCTTCGACCGGCTGGACTGGCTGACCGAGCGGCTGACCGACCAGCGGTACCTGGTCGGCGACACCATCACCGAGGCCGACGTGCGGCTGTTCACCACGCTGGTCCGCTTCGACCCCGTCTACCACGGCCACTTCAAGTGCAACAGGCAGAAGCTGAGCGAGATGCCGGTGCTGTGGGCGTACGCGCGGGACCTGTTCCAGACCCCCGGGTTCGGCGACACCATCGACTTCGACCACATCAAGCGGCACTACTACGAGGTGCACCGCGACATCAACCCGACCGGGATCGTGCCGCTCGGCCCCGACCTGTCCAACTGGGTCACCCCGCACGATCGCGAGTCCCTCGGCGGCCGGCCCTTCGGCGACGGAACCCCACCGCCGCCCCCGGTCGAGCCGGTCGACCCCGCACACACCCCGCTGCGCTGAGCACGCGCCCGCGCAACCCCGTCGATCATGGAGTTGTGGTGGGGGACAAAACTTACTCTTCCCCCTATTCCGGGCACCACAACTCCATGATCGACGCGGGCAGGCTGACCGCGGCCGTTTACAGGGCTACGCGGACTGCTGCGGTCAGGACCAGTTGGGCCAGGGAGGCGGGGACCAGGACCAGCCAGCAGAGCCGTTGCAACTGGTCCTCGCGTAGCCGGGGGTAGGACACCCGCAGCCAGATGATCACGAAGGCCACGGCGAAGACCTTGAGCAGGGTCCAGAGCCAGCCGAGTTGGTCGTCGGCGAACGGGCCCTGCCAGCCGCCGAGGAACAGGACGGTGGTCAGCGCGGCGATCACCACGATGCCCACGTACTCGGCGAGCAGGAAGAACGCGAAGCGCAGACCCGTGTACTCGGTCATGTAGCCGAAGACCAGCTCCGAGTCGGCCACCGGCATGTCGAACGGCGGGCGGCGGATCTCGGCCAACCCCGCGACGAAGAAAATGATCATCGCGGGTGCCTGCCAGAGCAGCCACCACGGCTGCCACGCCTCGACGATGCCGGAGAGGCTGAGCGTGCCCGCCGCCATCGCCACCGAGGCGGCGGCCAGCACCAGCGGCAGCTCGTACCCGAGCAGCTGCGCGGCTCCGCGCAGCCCGCCGAGCAGGCTGTACTTGTTGGCCGACGCCCACGCCGACATGAGCACCGCCACCACACCGACGCCGACCACGGCCAGCACGAAGAACAGGCCGATGTCCAACGGTTGCCCGACCAGGTCGTTCGGGCCGAGCGGGATGACAAGCAGCACCAGCAGGTAGGGCACCAGCGCCACCGCCGGGGCCAACCGGAACACCGCCCGGTCCGCCTCGCGCGGGGTCACGTCCTCCTTCTGCACGAACTTGACCCCGTCGGCGACCAGCTGGGCCCAACCGTGGAAGCCGCCCGCGTACATCGGGCCGAGCCGGCCCTGCATGTGCGCCATCACCTTGTGCTCGGCCTGGCCGACAAGCAACGGCAGGGTGAGGAACGCGACAAGCACCCCACCCACCCGCAGCACCAGCTCCACCCAGAGCGGCATCAGCGCGTACCCCCGTCGTCGTCGGTGCCGTCGGACGCCTGCGGGCCCGCGACCGGCCCGGGCCGCGCGGACCCCGCCGGGCCGTCGTCGGTGCCGGCGGGTCGGGGGGTACGCGCCGGACGGGCCCCAGGGGCCGGCCGCGCCTGTCGCTCACCGGCCGGCCGGGCCGGAGTGCCACCCCGCGGGCCCTCCCCCACGCCGCCCGCGCCCGCCGGGGTGGGTGTGGTCCCCCACTCGCCCGGAGCGGGCACCCCCGGCGGGCGGATCGGTCGACGTCCACCGCCGGCCTCGGACTCGCCCGGCTCCTTCGCGCCCGGCCACGGTTTGGCCACCCGCGACGCCAGCACGAACTCCTTGCGCAGCGGATGACCCTCGAACTCCGGTGGCAGCAGCAGCGGCCGCAGCTCACCGTGACCTGTGAAGCCGATGCCGAACATCTCGTGCGTCTCCCGCTCGTGCCAGGCCGCACCCGGGTAGATGTCCACCACGGACGCCACGTCGGGTGCGTCGCGGGGCACCCGGGTGCGCAGCAGCACCCCGTGCCGCAGCCGCGTCGACCAGAGGTGCGCCAGGACGTCGAAGCCCTCCGCCAGCTCGTCCACCGCGGAGAGCCAGTCGAAGAAGTCGCAGGCCAGCTCGGCGTCGTCGCGGGCGGTACGCAGCGCGGCCGACCAGTTGGCCGCCGGCACGTCGACTGTGGCGCGGGCGAACCGCTGCCCGCCGGAGACCGACGGGGTCGCCGCGACCGGCGCGAGCAGCGCGACCAGCCGAGCGCCGACCTCTTCGGGAGTCATGCCGCTGATCCTAGTGCCGGCCCCGGCCCGCGCCGGTCCGCCGCCGATGCCCGCCGGTCGGCCCGTGGGCACCGATCTGCCGGCTTTGCCGGGCGGCGCGAGTCCCGGCGGGGAAAGATGAGGGGCGTGCGCGCTGTGACTGTGACACCCGGGGTCGCCGACTCGCTGCGCCTCGCCGAGGACCATCCGGAGCCCCCCGCCGAGGAGGGCGCGGTCCTCGTCGAGGCGCTGGCGGTCGGGATCTGCGGCACCGACCACGAGATCATCGCCGGCGAGTACGGCGAGGCCCCGCCGGGCGCGGACCGCCTGGTCATCGGGCACGAGTCGCTGGGCCGGGTGGTCGAGGACCCCACCGGCACCCTGCAACCCGGTGACCTGGTGGCCGGGATCGTCAGGCACCCCGACCCGGTGCCCTGTCCGAACTGCGCGGTCGGCGAGTGGGACATGTGCCGCAACGACAGGTACACCGAACACGGCATCAAGGCGCTGCCCGGCTTCGCCCGCGACCGCTGGCGGATCGAGCCGCAGTTCGCGGTCCGGCTCGACCCGGCGCTGGCCCAGGTCGGTGTGCTGCTGGAGCCGACAAGCGTGGTGGCGAAGGCCTGGGACCACATCGAGCGGATCGGGCACCGGGCCGAGTGGCAGCCGCAGACCGTCCTGGTGACCGGAGCCGGACCGATCGGGCTGCTGGCCGCGCTGCTCGGCACCCAACGCGGGCTCACCGTCCACGTGCTGGACCGGGCCACCGACGGGCCGAAACCGGAACTCGTCGCCGGGCTCGGCGCCACCTACCACGCGGTGTCCGTCAACGACCTGCCCTTCGATCCGGACGTGGTGATCGAGTGCACAGGTGCGCCCACTGTGGTCCTCGACGTCATGTGCAAGGCCGGCCCCACCGGGATCGTCTGCCTGGCCGGAGTGTCCAGCGGGGGCCGACGCATCGACTTCGACGCGGGCGCACTCAACCGGGAGCTGGTACTGGAGAACAACGTGGTGTTCGGCTCGGTGAACGCCAACCGCCGGCACTGGGACATGGCCGCTCAGGCGCTCGCCCGCGCCGACCAGGTCTGGCTCGAGTCGCTGATCACCCGCCGGGTGCCGGTGAACAGGTACGCCGACGCGTACACCCCGGGCCCGGACGACATCAAGGTCGTGCTGGAGTTCGCCTCCTGAGCGACGCCCCGCCCGCTCAGAGACCCGGCAGCCGGCCGTTGCGGAACAGGTCGACGAAGAGCTGGTGGTCCTGCCGGGCGCGCACCCCGTACGCGTGCGCGAAGTCCACCAGGTGGGTGACGAATCCCGACTCGTCGGTGTCCACAGCCGCGACGATCGCCTCCTCGGTGGAGTAGTCCACCAGGTCGTGACTGGACTCGTCGTCGGCGACCGAGTGCATCCGGGCCACCGCCCGACCCAGGTCGACGAGCACCCCGCTCAGCTCCTCCGGCTCGTTCACGTCCGACCAGTCCAGGTCGGCGGCGTACGGGGAGACCTCGGCGACCAGCTGACCGGCCCCGTCCAGCTCGGTGAAGCCCAGCCACGGGTCGGCGTGCGCCTGCAACGCCCGCTGCGACTCGGCGGTCCGGTGCCCCTGGTGCTGGAAGTAGCCGCGGACCGTCTCGTCGGTGACGTACCGCGCCACCGCCGGCACCTGCGCCTGCTTCATGTAGATGACGACATCGTTCTCCAGGGCCTCGGTGTGCCCCTCCAGCAGCAGGTTGTACGACGGCAGCCCGGCCGAACCGATGCCCACCCCCTTGCGCAGCACCACGTCCTTGATCCGGGTCGCCACCGGACGCAGCCGCGCCGAGGCGGTCGGCAGGGTGCCCAGGTACTCGTCGAAGGCGGCGCGGACCCGGTCCCGGGTGGCGTCGTCGATCTCGAAGACCCCGTCGCCGACCGAGAACCGCCGCTCGTAGTTGTCGACTGTCGTCTGCGCGGCGAGCAGGTCGACCCGGGTGCTGAGCCGGGCCTGCTGGAGCACCCGGCGCAGCACCCCGTCGGCGTTGTCGAGCGTGATCGAGCCGATCGCGTCGTCCCCGCCGGCAGCGATGGCCCGCAGCTCGGTCAGGTACGACCTGGCGAAGCCCGCCACCAGCTCGCCGATCACCGTGTCGGAGAGCGCCTTGCCGTAGCCCAGCAGCGCCACGCTTGCCGCGAACCGCCGCAGGTCCCAGGTGAACGGCCCGACGTACGCCTCGTCGAAGTCGTTGACGTTGAACACCAGGTGCCCGGAGGCGTTCATGTACGTGCCGAAGTTCTCCGCGTGCAGGTCGCCGTGGATCCAGACCCGGCTGGTCCGATCGTCGAGGAACCGGCCGTCGGCGAAGTCGCCGAGCTGGTCGGCGTAGAACAGCGCGGCGCTGCCCCGGTAGAAGGCGAACGGCGACGCGGCCATCTTGCGGAACTTGCGCCGGAAGGCCGCCGGGTCGAGCGCCATCGACGCGCCGAACTCCTCGGTGAGCACGTCGGCGATGTGGGCGGACCGCTGATCCACTGAACTGCTCATGAGCCGCAGGCTAGACCTGCCAGTCCACAGCCGGTGTCAACCCGCCGCGGGTGGGCGTACCGGTGGGGCTGTGAGCGAGTCGACCGAGCGCGGCGCGGCGGCCTCGCGGGGCGCGGAGTCCAGTGGCGCGGCCAGCACGTCCCGTTGCGGCACACCCCCGATGCCGGACTGCTCGGCGGCGATCTTCTCCTGGAGGCGCAGGATGCCGTGCAGCAGCGCCTCCGGTCGGGGTGGGCAGCCCGGCACGTACACGTCGACAGGGATGAGCTGGTCCACGCCCTTGGTGACCGAGTACGAATCCCAGTAGGGGCCGCCGCAGTTGGAGCAGGCGCCGAACGAGATGACGTACTTCGGCTCGGGCATCTGGTCGTACAGCCGCTTGATGGCCGGGGCCATCTTGTCGGTCACCGTGCCGGAGACCACCATGAGGTCGGCCTGCCGGGGACCGTGGGCGAACGGGATCACGCCGAGCCTGATGAAGTCGTGCCGGCCCATGCTTGTCGCGATGAATTCGATCGCACAGCAGGCCAGGCCGAAGTTGAACACCCAGAGCGAGTAGCGGCGCCCCCAGTTCAGCACGAACCGGATCGGCTCACCGAGCACTGCCGGTAGCTGCACGCCTGCCCCCTCCGTCCTCCAGCAGACAGTCAACCACAGCGTCCGGCTGGAACCCCGGGGACCACTCAGCGTCCTGGTCACCGGAGGCGGTGCGATCGGGCCCGGCCGGACGTGCCGGTCGGGCCCGACAGCGGGCACGCTCACCCGCCGCTACGCCGCATTCAGGCGGTCGCCACCGAGGGGCCGGGGCCGATCGGCTCGGCGACGCTCGGGCCGGGGCCGATCGGCTGAGGAACGCTCGGGCCGGGGCCGATGGCCAGGGACACGCCCGGGCCGGGGCCGATCGGCTGAGGAACGCTCGGGCCGGGGCCGATGGCCAGGGACACGCCCGGGCCGGGGCCGATCGGCTGAGGAACGCTCGGGCC